>UQDO01000006.1 GCA_900539855.1 uncultured Oscillospiraceae bacterium | reverse complement strand
TACAAGTGCACAATTAGATTTTTGGCTTTTTACACCGCTAAACTAAAATTTATCTCTGTAAAGAAAAAATTTGACGGTCGGAAAAAATTTAAAATTATATTCGTCTCCGCCTTTTCACAGGGCATTTTCAAAAGTTGCCGCAACTTTTCTTCAACTTTTGACAACCGCGTCACGGGGTAAATTTTTGCACCTCTTTTTTCTGTTATTTTTGTGTATTATTTAGCATATTTTCTCCTCATTTTCCTTGAAAAGTATGAGAAAATATGCTATAATTTTAAATGGATATATGTGCTGATCAAAGGCCGTCGGGATACAGCCCAATCACCTCTTTGCAGGTTCAAATTCGGCCGAATTTAAGCCTATCCGAATATATCGGAAAGGACGAAAAAATATCATGTCAATCAACTCGGTCGACGAGCTCTGGAACCGCATTTATGATGACTGCCGTCAGAACGAACGAATTACCGACGTGGGTCTTAAAACCTGGATAATAGACCTCAAACCCACCTTCAACGAGGACGGCTCACTCACCCTTATCACAAACAACGAATACAAGAAGAAAACGATAGACTCCTACTATAAGGATATTCTTGAGGCGTCGTGTGAAGCGGTTTCGGGTCTGCCGATGAAGATCAACATTGTCGTAAGAGAGGACGAGGCGGAAAACGCAAAGCCTGAGGGCGATTTTGAAAAAGGATATACCTTTTCAAACTTCGTCGTCGGTTCGTCAAACAAATTTGCTCATGCAGCGGCAATGGCGGTCGCGGAAAACCCGTCGTCAAACGTTTACAATCCGCTTTTTATTTACGGTAATTCCGGTGTCGGAAAGACCCACCTTATGCTCGCCATTAAAAACAGTATTGAAAAGGATTTTCCGGACAAAAAAACTCTTTTCCTCCGCGGTGAGCAGTTCACAAACGAGCTTGTGCAGGCTATAAGAACACAGACCACCGACCTGTTCAGAGAGCGGTTCCGTTCGGTTGACGTCCTGCTTATGGACGACATCCATTTCATAGCAGGAAAGGATTACGCACAGGAGGAATTTTTCAACACCTTCAATGCGCTTTATCCGGAAAAGCAGATAGTTGTGACATCCGACCGTCCGCCAAAGGAGATAAAGACCCTTGAGGAGCGCATAAGGTCGCGTTTTGAAAGCGGCATACTTGCCGACATGTCACCGCCCGATTTTGAGACCAGAATGGGTATACTCAAAAACAAAGCCGATCAGCTGGGACTTGAGGTCAGTGACGAGATACTTTACTATATAGCCGAGCAGATCAAAAGCAACATCCGTCAGCTTGAGGGAATAATCAAAAAGCTTCAGGCATATGTCATGATTCACTCCAACAATCTGACGCTGCCGCTTGTACAAAGCTATATAAGGGACGTGGTGAGCGAAACTCTGCCCGATCCCGTTACGGTCGAAAAAATAGTAAACGAGGTGTCACGCACATATGACGTGTCGCCGGAGGATATTTTCTCAAAGAAAAAATCGGCTGACATAGCGCTTGCAAGGCAGATATCAATATATATCGTCAGCCAGGTAATGGATATGTCGTCGATAGAAATAGGCAGAAAGTTCGGAAAGGACCACTCCACCGTGCTTTATACGCTCGACAAGATAAAAAAGAGACTTCGCACAAACGAATCCGAAAAAAAACTTATTGACGATATAATAAAAAATGTCAAATCCTAAGACCTAAAACCTACAGGTTCACTCAGTTGACATAAAACATCAAAGTTTTTAACATTTCAACAGGTTTTAACAGCTGTTTTTCCACAGCGGCTGTTAAAACCTGGTTACATAGAATAAACGGTCGTTTTTATAAACACTGGGTGTTGATAAAAAAGTCAGCCGTTTTTACGCATTATAAAGCCGTTCAAGGCGCTTTTGCACTTTATCCACTGTACTATAACTATTACTATTTTTATACAAACATTAATGAAGGAATTTTTAAATTTTAAAAAACATCCGATTTGTTATGCGGAAAAATTAATAAAAAAAGGAATGAACAGTTTATGAGATTTCTGGTTGACAGAGAAACGCTCAGCAATGCGGTTACTAATCTTTCCCGTGCAGTTGCGGCAAAAGCCACGTTTCCGGTGCTTGAGGGTATACATATGACCGCCGGTCCCGATGGGCTTAAAATGATGGCTTACAATCTTGAGATCGGAATGACCAAGACCATTGACATCACCTGTGCCGAGCCGGGAAGCGTTGTTTTCAAAGCAAAGCTGCTCGGTGAGATACTCCGCAGCATGAACGGTGACAGCGTGTCGTTTGAGGTTGACGACCGCCTTGTCTGCAAAATAAAATGCGGTTCGGCTATGTTTGATATAATGGGTATGCCGGCGTCGGATTTCCCGGAGATGCCGACCGTAGATGACTGTGAAAAGGTTTCATTCCCTGCCGAAACACTTAAAAGTATGGTGCGCCAGACCGTGTTTGCAACGGCTCAGCCTGATACTCAGAAGCCAATACTTACCGGTCTGCTTTTTGACATTGCGGACGACAGCGTAAAGGTCGTTGGTGTTGACGGATACAGGCTTGCCGTCAGAAAGGAAAATATAAGGCTCGGTGTTGAAACGTCGTTTGTAATATCGGCAAAGACCATCGGCGAAGCGGTCAAGATAATAACCGAGGAGGACGAAAATGTAGATATATATATCGGCAGACGCCATGTATCCTTGGGTGTTGATGGATATACAATTGTCTCCCGTAAATTAGAGGGCGAATTCATCGATTACAAAAAGATAATGCCCTCGTCGTTCTCAACCACCGTTAAGGTCTCAACAAAAGAGGTCGTGTCTATTATAGACAGAATTTCTCTTATAATAAACGATCAGCTTAAAACGCCTATGCGCTGCAAGCTTGACGACGGTGAAATTGTGTTTTCATGCGCCACGGCGCTCGGACGCGCCACCGATTCGTATAAGACCGACATCACCGGTGAAAAATTTGAGATCGGCATAAACAGCAGATTCTTGACCGAAGCGCTGAGAGCTACCGAGACGGACAAAGCGGTGATCGGCTTCAACGGTCCGTTTGCGTCGGTTATTATAAGACCTGAAGAGGGCGACGATTACCTTTACATGGTAATGCCGGTGAGGTTGAAATCAGAATGACAAAAACAGTTAAGATACACACGGAATATATAAAACTTGACGATCTTTTGAAGTTTGCAGGTGTTTTAGGCTCGGGCGGACAGGCAAAAGCCGTAATTGCAGACGGACTTGTAAAGGTTGACGGCGAGGTCTGCACCATGCGCGGCAAAAAGCTGCGCGGCGGTGAAACGGTCGAATTTGAGGACGTGTGTTTAAAGGTCGCAAAAGATGATATTTAAGGCTTTAAGGCTTGCAAATTTCAGAAATATAAGGTCTGCCGACATTAAATTTTCCGACGATGTGAACGTTATCTGCGGAGAAAATGCCCAGGGCAAGACAAATCTTTTGGAGGCGCTGTGGCTTTTTACCGGAACCAAAAGCTTCCGTGGTGCAAAGGATAAAGATCTTGTATTGTTCGGTGAGGAAAGCGCAAAAATAACCCTTTTTTTTAATGACGACGGCAGAGATCAGCGGTGCGATATTAAAATAGACGGAAAAAGGCAGGCGACCTTAAACGACGTGCCGCAGTCGGCAGCGTCGGAAATTGCCGGAAAAATGCCTGCCGTTATATTTTCCCCTGCCGATCTCGGTCTTATAAAGGACGGACCGGCGGCAAGAAGAAAATTTCTGGACACATCAATTTGTCAGCTCTATCCGGCATTCATCGATGTTTCAAAAAAATATATAAGGGCGCTCGACCAGAGAAATAAGATACTCAAAGAAATAAAGTACAACGAGAATCTGCTGTCATTTATTGAGGATTTTGAAAACGAAATGGCAGTGTCGGGTGCGGCTATAGTCGGTTACAGAAAAAGATACTTGGAAAAGCTTAAAACTAAAATTCCCGACATTTACGGCGGTATTTCGGATTGCAGGGAAAAAATGACGGCGGAATATGCAGCCACCGCAGGGGACGACAGCGAAAGCTTCAAAAAAGCCCTTTTTGCGGCAAGAAAAAATGACGTGATTTTAGGCAGCACATCGATAGGTCCTCACAGGGACGATATAAAAATAGATATCGACGGTATCTCTGCAAGAAGCTTCGGCTCTCAGGGGCAAAAGCGCTCGGCGGCGCTGTCGTTAAAGCTTGGCGAATCAGAAGTGTTTTATGAGATCACCGGCAAAAAACCGGTGCTGCTGCTTGACGATGTTTTGAGCGAGCTTGACGAATTCAGGCAGAACTATATTTTAAACAGCATAAAAAGCAGGCAGGTATTTATCACATGCTGTGACAAAAGCAGCACCGATAAATTAAAGGCAGGCAGGATATTAGAGGTATCGGGCGGCAATATAAAGGCTTTTTGAGGAGGACCGGCTTTTGTACATTCATTTAGGACAGGATACGGTCGTAAAGAAAGAAAGCATAATAGGTATTTTTGATATGGACACCTCGACCGTGTCTGGTATTACGAGAAATTTTCTGAATTTGGCGGAAAAACAGGGCAGGGTCGTAAACGTATCGTTTGAATTACCAAAATCATTCGTCGTTTGCAGTGAAAACGGTAAACTGACTGTATATATATCCCAGCTTTCTCCGACAACGCTTGAAAAAAGAAACGCTGACGGAATAGTTTAAAATTGTAATGCAGATAAGGAGAACAAAATGAGCAACGACATCAATACTCCGATCACCGAGAGTTATGACGAAAATTCAATTCAGGTGCTTGAGGGACTTGAGGCGGTAAGAAAACGTCCGGGAATGTATATCGGATCGACCGGCGAAAGGGGTCTGCACCACTTAGTCTACGAGATAGTGGATAACGCTATCGACGAAACGCTTGCAGGATACTGTGACAAAATACTTGTGGAGCTTCTGGACGACGGTATTGTAAGGGTCACCGATAACGGACGCGGAATACCGGTGGGTATTCATCCGCAGAAAGGCATACCGACCGTATCGGTCGTATTTACCATTCTTCATGCCGGCGGTAAATTCGGCGGCAGCGGATATAAGGTGTCGGGCGGTCTGCACGGCGTCGGCGCGTCGGTCGTAAATGCGCTGTCGTCATGGCTTGAGGTAATAGTCAAGGACGGCAGGCACATATACAAGCAAAGGTATGAAAAGGGAAATATAGCAACCGATCTTGAGGTCATAGGAGATACGACTGAGACCGGAACGATAGTCACCTTCAAGCCCGATCCGTCGATATTTACCGATACCACCACATACGATTACGACACTCTGCTTATAAGGCTGCGCGAGCAGGCGTTTCTCAACGCCGGCATCAGGGTGGTGCTCAAGGACTGCAGAGAGGATCACGATAAAAAAGAGACCGATCTTCATTTTGAAGGCGGTATCAGAAGCTATGTTGAATTTCTGCTTGAAGGCAGCAAAAAGGACCGTTTAAACAGCGAGGTCATCCATCTTTCGACCTCCAACAGCGACAGCTCGGCTGAGGTGGCGTTTATATGGAGCACCGGGTACGACACTAAAATAATGTCGTTCGCAAACACCATCCACACTGTGGACGGCGGTACACATGAGCAGGCGTTCAAGGTCAGCCTTGCGAGGACCATCAATAAATACGGTCTGAAATTCAAATTCTTGAAGGAAAGCGACCCGAGACTTAAATCCGAGGATATAAACGAGGGACTGATAGCCATAGTCAGTGTAAAGCTGACCGATGCGCAGTTTGAAAGCCAGACCAAAGCAAAGCTCGGCAACACCTCAATGAGCACGCTTGTTAATAATCTTATAAGCACAAAGCTCATGGAGTATCTTGAGGATCATCCTGCCGAGGCAAAGATAATTCTTGACAAGTCAATAGCCTCATCAAACGCCAGAGAGGCGGCACAGAAGGCAAGGGATATGCAGCGCAGCAAGGTGTCACTCGGCAACAAGGTGAGGATGCCGGAAAAGCTGACCGACTGCATCTCGGATGATGCATCAAAAACCGAAATATTCATAGTCGAGGGAGACAGTGCAGGCGGTTCGGCGGTTGACGGAAGAAACAGCACATACCAGGCGATACTTCCGCTTTGGGGTAAAATGCTCAACGTCGAAAAAGCAAGGGTAGACAAGGTTTTCGGCAACGACAAGCTGACGCCGGTCGTAATAGCTTTAGGTACCGGAATAGCCGAAAACTTCAACATCGAAAAGCTGCGCTATGACAAAATAATAATCATGGCTGATGCCGATGTCGACGGTTCGCACATCAGAACACTGCTGCTGACCTTCTTCTTCCGCTACATGCCCGACCTTATAGAAACCGGTCACATTTATTTAGCCCAGCCGCCTCTTTTCAAGGTGTCAAAGGGCAAGACCCATTATTACGCATTTTCCGAGGAGGAAAGGGACGCGTATTCGGCAGAGCTTGGCGGCAATGCCGATATTCAGCGGTACAAAGGACTTGGTGAAATGGATCCCGAACAGCTGTGGGAAACCACCATGGATCCTCTTTCAAGAACCATGCTAAAGGTCACAATGGCTGACGCCGAGGTTGCCGATGCGACCTTCTCGATGCTCATGGGTGAGGATGTTGAGCCGCGCAGAAAGTTTATTGAGGAAAACGCTCAGTTCGCGCGCGATCTTGATATATAATTCTGCTTTTCCGATTATTTGAAAGGATAGGTCAAATTAAATGAGTGAAGAAAAAAAGGCTTCCGATGCCGCATTTATGAATGACGGCGATCAGAGGATACTGCCCGTTGAAATAACCGACGAGGTAAGGACGAGCTTTCTGCAATACTCAGTCTCGGTCCTTGTGAGCCGTGCTTTGCCTGACGTGCGTGACGGCTTCAAGCCGGTGCACCGCCGTATACTTTACACAATGTATGAAAACAATCTGACGCCCGACAAGGCTTACCGTAAGTGCGCTGACACGGTCGGTACGGTTTTGGGACGTTATCATCCTCACGGCGATGCCAGCGTTTACGACGCAATGGTGCGTATGGCGCAGGATTTTTCGCTGCGCTACCCGATGATCGACGGTCACGGAAACTTCGGTTCGATAGACGGATATCCTGCCGCAGCGTACAGATACACCGAGTCGAGAATGAGCAAGATAAGCACACACATGCTCGACGATATAGACAAGGAAACGGTCGATTTCGTACCGAACTACGACGACCGTTTAAAGGAGCCGTCGGTGCTTCCGGCAAGGTTCCCAAATCTTCTTGTCAACGGTACCATGGGTATAGCCGTCGGTATGGCTACGAACATTCCGCCGCACAACCTCGGCGAGGTCATAGACGCTATGTGCTATGTCATCGATCACCCCGACGCAGGTCTTGACGAGATATGCCAGTTCATAAAGGGACCGGACTTCCCTACCGGCGCCATTATCATGGGACGCAGCGGCATCCGCGCAGCGTACGCCACCGGCAGAGGAAAGATAGTTGTCCGCGCAAGGACCGAGATAGAGGAGACAAAAAACGGCAGGTTCCGCATAATCGTTACCGAGATACCCTACAATGTCAACAAAAAGCAGCTGGTCAAATCAATATACGATCTCGCGGCAGAAAAGCGGGTCGAGGGGATAGACGACGTTGTCGACCACTCGTCCAAGCGTGACGGCGGTATCAGAATAGTCATTGACCTTAAAAAGGACGCCAATCCGCAGGTGGTACTCAATCACCTGTTTTCAATGACGCAGCTCCAGACCTCGTTCGGAGCCATAATGCTCGCCCTTGTAAACGGTCAGCCAAAGGTGCTGACCTTAAAGGAAATGCTCGATAACTACATTGCCTTCCAGTGCGAGATAATCGAAAAACGCACCCGTTTCGACATGAAAAAGGCGATGGAGCGCGCGCATATCCTTGAAGGACTGAAAATCGCGCTCGATTTCATCGACGAGGTAGTAAAGATCATACGCTCGAGCCAGACCATTCCCGACAGTAAGGCAGCGCTGAGCGAAAGGTTCGGTCTGGACGACATTCAGACCACCGCCATCGTGCAGATGCCGCTCGGACGTCTTGCCGGTATGGAAAAGATAAAGATAGAGGAAGAGCTTGCCGAAAAGCACGCATTTATAAAGGAGTGCCAGGCAATACTTGCCGACGAAAATAAGGTCAAGGATATTGTAAAGACCGAAGCGCTCAATCTGCGCGACAAGTTTGCCGACGAGCGCCGCACCGAGATCACCTCGGTATCGGGCGAGGTGGATATTGAGGATCTCATCCCCAACGAGGAATGTGTGCTGACCAAGACGGTCGAGGGATACATCAAGCGCCTGCCGTCGGATACCTATTCGACGCAGCACAGAGGCGGCAAGGGTATAACCGGCATGACCACCCGCGAGGGAGACATTGTCGAGAGCATGTATACCTGTTCCTCGCACGACTATGTGCTTATGTTCAGCAACCTCGGAAGGCTCTACCGCATAAAGGCGTATGAGATACCGGAGGGCAGCCGCACATCGAAGGGTATGAATATCGTGAACATCCTGCCGCTTATGGCTGGTGAAAAGATAATCAATATCCTGCCGGTCGGCAAAGAACTCAGCGACGACGCCTTTGTCTGCATGATAACGAGAAAGGGTATAGTAAAGCGTACCGCCCTTTCGGCATTCAGAAACGTCCGCAAGACCGGTATTATCGCTATAAATATCGACGAGGGCGACGAGCTTGAGACCGTTCGCCAGACCATGGGCGACAGCGAGCTGCTCATTGCCACAAAGAAGGGCTACGCGATAAGGTTCAGTGAGACCCAGGCGCGCGAGATGGGCAGAACCGCAAGAGGCGTCCGCTCGATAAGGCTCCGCGAGGGAGACGAGGTGGTCGGAATGGTGGTCTGCGAGCCGGGCAAGGAGGTGCTGACCGTTACCGAGACCGGTATCGGACGTATCAGCAGCTTTGACGATTACCGCATCCAGTCAAGGGGCGGCAAGGGTATACTCAACTACCGCACCGCGAAGTTCGGCGATGTTGCAGCCATACTTGCAGTCGATAATGATGTTGATATAATAATAATTTCGTCAGACGGCATAATAATCAGGGTGCCGGCAGCCGAGATCAGCCGTCTTGCACGTCCTGCAAAGGGTGTGCGTGTCATGAGGGTCGATATAGAAAGCGGCGAGAAGATACTGTCTATCGCCACCGCCGCGCACGACGCCGACGAGGTGACCGATCACCCCGAGGCGCCCGACGCCGATGCCGCCGATGTGGGAGATATCGGCGACGAGACCGAGAGCGACGAGGCAGAAACCGTAACAGACGACGAGGAATAATTAAAATGAAACACACCTGTCAGGCATAGCCGCCCGGCAGGTGTGTTTGTCATTATTGTTTTTTTGTTTGGATCATAATATAACCACAGAAGGTGAGATGTGTTGAAAAGTTATACTATTATAGGTGGGGCAGACGGTGTAGGAAAAAGCTAATTTACCTGATCGTTAAAAGCGCAATCTTTAACATTGAAAACTATGATCGATGTTGACAAGATCACGGTGCAGTGCGGCAATAATGCAATAGACTGTGCAAAAAAGGCAATAGAAAAATCAAACGAATGTCTTGATAACGGGTTTTATCAGGTCGCCGAGTACAAAAACGGCGAATTAATGATAACGGTATCTGATCCGCCGGTATGGGTAACGCAGATGAAGAATGAAATAACAGATTTGTGAACGGTTTGACTCTCGTCAGCCTAAGGATCCGGTATATGAATATATGTAAGGCAGGGTCCCCGATCCTGCCGCTTTTATATCGGTAAATTTTAGTTTATAGGTGTACAAAAAACAAATGGCTAATTGATTTTTTGTAGGGAACGAGCCTCAGGTGTCGTTCCTTAAAGCTAAAACTTATTGCTTGATTTGTTGTAAAAGCGGCGGCAGGAGCCGAGCCCCTGCCCTACGTCCGTTAATATACTCTTTTGCACCTATAAACTAAAATTTATCAGTTCTATGAGCGGATTCTAAAAACAACATAGCCTTCACGCCGTGAAGATCAGGTTTTCTTCAAGGCTTTATAAAATGAAGGCTATGCTGTCTTATAAAAATTCAATACCGGCTGCAGTGCGGCCGATAACAGAGCTTAACCTTTTACCAGGATTTTTATAGATTTTACTATATCATCAAGTACGCTTTCAAGCTCCTCGTTCTCTGCCGGTCTTATTGTTGTGACGCCGTAAAGCGCCGGTCCGTTGACAGCATTATCAAGATCTATTCTCACGAACTTGGTTCCGTCAACAGAATAGGTAGACGCTACCTTTCTGCAATCGATGCCGCCTATTTTACCTGTCGTAAATGACTCTATCTTAAGATCTTCTCCTATTCTGCTAAGAGATTTCTGATATTCTTCCTGCGTACGGTCACGTTTGTACACGGAACCGGTTATTTCAAACATCACTTTACAATTATCGCCAAGAGTTGGATGACTGAAATGATAAATTGTTGCATCCTGGCCGTAAACCTCCAGGCATTTCCAGTCAATAGGCATACTGATTGTAAAAGATCTGGTTTTTATAGTTTTTTCGGTATCCGTTGTTGTTATCTCAGCGCCGGTTATCTCATGAGGGGCGTACGGATTCTCGGGGTAACTCATGTCGTCTGGATCAACAGCGCTTTCGGCACTGCTCTCGGTACTGCTCTCGGTACTGCTCCCCACGTTGCTTTCAACCTTACTTTCGGTCGACGCCGCAGGCGTGTTGTCGGCGCCGGAGGAAGAAGTCTTTGAGTCACCGCAGCCTGCAAGTGAAAATATGAGACAAAATGCGAGACATAAAGCAAATAATTTTTTCATGTATAACACCTCTATATATTAAAACATCAGCCTTTTGCATGGAATTTAAGGGATTTTACTATATCATCAAGTACGCTTTCAAACTCATCGTTTTCTGCCGGTCTTATTGTTGTGACGTTGTAAAGAAAATGACCGCGGACGGCTTCAAAGTAATCAATACGTACAAATTTAGTGCCGTCATCAGTATAGGTCGACACCATCTTCGAGCAGTCGATACCGTCGAATTTTTCGGCTGTAAATGATTCTACCTTCATA
The DNA here is from genome assembly GCA_900539855.1 of uncultured Oscillospiraceae bacterium. Lineage (GTDB taxonomy): Bacteria > Bacillota > Clostridia > Oscillospirales > Acutalibacteraceae > UMGS172. The sequence continues at coordinate 57,081 of UQDO01000006.1, read as the reverse complement.
TCAGGAGCATACTTATAGTCTTCCAGATATTCCTCCTGCGTACGGTCACGTTTGTAATCGGAAAGGGTTATTTCAAACATCACTTTACAATTATCGCCAAGAGTTGGATGACTGAAATGATAATATGACCCATCCTCACCGTTGATCTCCGAGCATTTCCAGTCAAGAGGCACGTTGATCGTAAAAAATCCGGTTTTTATAGTTTTTTCGGTCTCTGTTGTTGTTATCTCGGCATAGATTATCTCGTGCGGAGCGTACGGATTCTCGGGGTAACTCTTGTAATATATATCATCATTAATGCCGGTTTTGCTTTCATTGCTGCTCTCGGTTTTACTTTCGGTGTTGCTTTCAACCTTACTTTCGGTCGACGCCGCAGGTTTGCTGTCGGTACCGAAAATAGTTTTGAAATTGCTGCAGCCTGCCAGTGCCAATATAAGACAGAAAGTAAGAATTAAAGTGAATGTTTTTTTCATTTATATAACCTCCTTGTAGTTTCAATATATCACATATATACAAAAAACGGAAGCAAAAATGCCAAATTTTAATATAACTGTAATAAATCGTAAACAGTTGTAACAAGTCGCATAAGTATGATATTGGTTCGCTCTCATCAGCCTATTTATGCAGTTTGTCCGACGTTAATTATGGTACTTATGGCTTATCGTAAAATATTGCGAAAAAATTTCTTAAAAATATAATTTTTATCTTCCGTTTTTTGTATATATGTGATATATTGAAACTACAAGGAGGTTATATAAATGAAGAAATTATCCGCTTTATGTTTTGTGTTTTGTCTTGTTATCGCACTGGCAGGCTGCGGTGACTCAAAGACTTCTTCCTCCGGCGCCGACAGCACGCCTGCGGCATCGACCGAAAGTAAGGTTGAAAGCAACACCGAAAGTAAAACCGAAAGCAGTACCGAGAGCAGTACTGATATAAACGACAAAGGTTACCCCGAGGATCCGTACGCTCCGCACGAGATAACCGGCGCTGAGATCATAATAACGGATACCAAAAAAATCATAAAAAATACATCTTTTACCATTAGCGTGCCTCTCGATTGGGAGTGCTTGGAAATAAACGGTGAAGACGGAGGGTCTTTGCTTTTTAGTCATCCAACGCTTGGAGAAAAATGTAGACTTATATTGCATATCACCGGTGCCGAATATAAAACCAACCGCACGCAGGATGAATATCTGAAAGTCCTTCGATACATTACCGCAGATGATGTGAGGATTGAGTCCTTTACAGCCGAAAAATTAGACGGCACCGATTGCACAAAGATAGTATCAACCTATTCTAAGGACAACACCAAATTCGAGAGGGTTGATTACAGGGAAGCCGTCTGCGGTTCTATCCTTTACAATGTAGTAACGACGAGACCATCAGAAAACAGCGAGCTTGAAAGTGTGCTTAATAATATAGTGGAATCAATTAAATTTTCGGCAAAAGGTTAAGTTTTATTATGGTTGATATATTCTGTGTTTTGATGTGAATTTTTTATAAAACCATACAGACTTTACGTCGTAAAAAGTAGGCTTTCGCTTATGTTTTACAAAATGAAGGCTGTGTTGTTTTTTTCTGCACTTCGTATTACGAAATATCCGGCTCACTTATAAAAGTGAGCCGGATATTTGCATACTGTCCCTGTCATGCCGCAACGCCTTAAAATAGGGACGATTGAATATTTCCGTCATCAGTGGGAAGCCGTTTCCCAAGATGTTTATAGTGATTCAAATTCTTCCGATTAACGACCTATATCAAAGCCCTTTAAAGGTCGACACATCGGTGAAAACATTATTAACACATTTTACATGCCAGATCGTGGCTCTTGTATCCACATGTGTATATCCTTCGGTAACATTCCACTCTATACCAGTCATTCCGATGGCTTCAGCCAACTGAGCCAGCTGCAGGGGCGTTTTGCCGGTGCAAACGATATCTGCAGCCTTTCCGTACAGGTGCATGGAATTTTTTGCCCCGCCTACAGAGGCATTGTGGCTCGGCGTACGATAGCCGCTGTTGATGATTATTGGCGCATCTGTCATATATCTGAGACGCTGGAGATATACAACAAGCTGCATATCTAATATGATCTCATCAGTGCCGTCATGGCATCTGAATTCCTTTACTTTGAAGTGTTCGCTCAGCCACTTTTCGCCGTCCCTTGCATTGGAAAAGGTCTGAATACCGGACAAATGGTATATAAGATAATCATTTTCGCCACTGCAGTCTTCGGTGGGTATTGTCGCTCCGTAGGTATAAGAATAACATTCCAGCCCGTCCGCAGAATAGGGTGATATGCAGTTGGATGGCATTATGACCGGACTCGATGCAGCAGCTCCGCTGTTGTCAGCCGAAAAAACGACGATCTTATTGTCGTTGATGCCGATAGCGGCAATACCGTTATTGGCTGCATCCTGTGCATCCTTCAGACTGCAGCGCTTCCACCCCATATATTTACCGGTTTTAATTGTATTATAGACCGATCCCAAATCACCCTTGGGCAGCGCAACTCCCAGATTGTCGAATATCGCTCTCGCGGTCGAAAGCGGATCACCCGAAGGCTTGCGCTTTAGCGTATGTTCTATTACGTTATTATACATTTCTTTATTCATTATTGGTTTCTCCTTTAGTGTTTTTTAGTGGATCGGCGTCCCGATCTTTACAGCTGCGAGTCCATCTTAAAGCCCAACACTGCCGGATAATGTCATGTTTAAAAAATTTGTTTCACTTTTTTGCCGGTCTGTCTATTATATTATGGGCGACTTGTCTAACCGCTGTAAATTCTGCATAGTAATAGTATGACAGTTAGGTGCATATTGCACAAAAACAATATCGGCGACTGTAAAACGCGCATTTTTTCTATGTCATTTTCCATAAAAAGCGGAAGCTATTTTTTACCGTTTGTGCATTATGTCAGATGAAGTCTGTGTAAATGACCATAAAATGTAATTTTGCATATATGTGTTGGTACAAAAAATTAAAAAAAATATCATAAATTAGTGAAAAATCGACAATAACATGTTGACAAAACGTTCAATTTGTTAGATAATACAACGTAGAGCATTGTCAAATTGGGTCCTTGCCCTCTAATGACGGGAACCGTTTGTTTGATAGGGACACACATATTATTATTGAAGGTGAAGAAATGAATTCTGGTAAAACACGTTTACTGGCCGCTCTTATGTCCGCAGCGGTCACGTTGTCCGCTTTCGCCGGTACAGCCGCATTCGCAGCCGAGACCGATCAGAAAACCGACACTGCCTCAGGCAGCACAGCAAGCTCCGGTACCGCCGTTTCGGCTGAGTACGAGAGATACCTCGAATCCCTTTCCGGTTATAAATACGCCGGCTCGGATATCGTGATAAACGCTGTCGATTATGCCGAGGCAAAGGGCTGTGATTATGAAGCGGTAGAGGGCGGCGCCACGGCAGGCAGCGTCCTGTCAAAAAAATCATACGATGTGATCGCCGATGAGCTGCACAGCCAGCGACAGAAGACCGATTGCCTTGTGTGGGCTGACAACCCCTACTTCAAGCAGCAGGGAAGCATCGATTATGTGGTCGATGTTCCTGCCGACGGTATATACAATATAGAATTCAAATACCTTCCCTTAAACAAGACCGGTGCCACCGCCGATACCGGCGACGACAAAGCGAGCAACAACCCGGTCGAGCTCGGTGTAAAGATCGACGGACAGACCCTTTATGCCGGACTTGATGCGCTGTCACTGCCGCGCATGTTTGTTAACAACGGCGCTTCGCTTGATGTCCCTGCAGGCGAGGTCCGTGTCGATACTCTCGGAAACGAGCTGACCCCCGAGCAGGTCGAGTACGGCGAGTTTGTCACCGCACTGGCGACCGATCCGGTCGGCGTTGTTGCCGAACCTTACAAAATCCTGCTTACCGCAGGCAGGCATGTCATAACGATTGAGTCAAAGTATGAGCCGTTTGCGCTTGCCAGCATTACCCTCAAGGCTCCTGCCGATCCCATGTCATACAGCGATTATTCGGCGAAGCATGCCGACGCCAAGAGATATGACGGCACCGCTATTGAGATCGAGGGCGAGGACGCATGGATAAAGTCCACAAACTCGCTGGTTTCAAAGGCTGACAACAGCTCGTCCGATATAACCCCCAACAGCCCTGTCAAGACCATACTCAATTATATAGGAAGCACCAACTGGCAGACCCCCGGTCAGTCGATAACATGGGTGGTCGACGTTGCCGAGTCGGGTCTTTACAGACTGGGTATGAACTACAAGCAGTCGGCTGTTATTGATGGATTTACATACCGTTCGCTTACCATAGACGGTGAGATGCCTTTTGCGGAGTGTTCTTCGCTCCGTTTCGGCTACTGCACAAGCTGGACCTTCTATGAGTTCGGCAACGGCACCGATCCGTATCTTTTCTACCTTGAAAAAGGAAAGCATACATTAAAGCTGACAGTCACTCTGGGCGAGACCTCGGAGTTCTATTCGAGGCTGAGCGAAATAGTTGACAGCATCGGCGATACATATATAGATATAGTTATGATTACGAGCGACTCACCTGACCGCAACCGTGACTACAACCTGTTCAAGCAGATCCCGAACTTCCAGGAAAGACTCCTTACCATGTACGAGGACCTCAACAATCTGGCTGACGACATGAGGGAGCTTTCGGGAAGCCGCAGCAACAAATATATATCCGCCCTTAACAACATGGCGCGTATACTCAAGAGCATGTACGACAACCAGTACTCTGCACAGACATACGTCACCGACTACTATTCGAACTACACAACGGTCTGTTCATGGCTTTATGAAATGAAGACCATGCCGCTGAGCGTCGATCAGATTCAGTTCATCGCGCCGGAGGGCAGCCGCACCGATCACCACGCAAACTTCTTTAAGAAGGTCTCTTTCAGTGCCAAGAGATTTTTCGCTTCGTTCAGCGACGACTTCAGCACGATAGCCGGCACCTCGGAAGCGACCGACAAGGGTCAGGTCAGAATATGGGTCAACTGGGGACGTGATCAGGCTCAGGTGCTCAGCAACCTCATTCAGGATTCCTTCACCTATAAGACCGGCATAAGCGTTCAGCTTGAAATAGTCAGCGCGTCGCTGGTCAACGGTATTCTTTCGGGTAACTTCCCCGACCTGTCTCTCCACCTTTCGAGAACCGATCCGGTCAACCTCGGAATGAGAGGCGCTCTGTACGATCTGACCAATTTCTCGGCGTCGAAGGACAGCAAATATTCGACCGTTGACGACGGCAGCAATTATCTGCTTGATTATGAAACGGTTCTGAAGCGCTTCAGAAAATCAGCCGATGAGCCGTACTGGTACGAAAACGAGCTGTATTCGATCCCGGATACGCAAAGCTTCTATATAATGTTCTACCGTACCGACATATTTGACAGTTTGGGACTTGATGACCCTGCCAAAGCCAACAACGGTCAAGGCTGGACATGGAGCGATTTCCTTGACGCGGCTACAACGCTGCAGAGAAACAACATGGATGCTTACATCCCGTACACCAAGATAGCGTCGACCACCACGGTCAACGCCGGTATGGGAAGCCTCCATCTGTTCCCGACCATGCTCACCCAGAATAATGTCGATCTTTACAATGCCGACCGCAACGCTACTACGCTCACCTCGAGCAACGCTATAGCGGCATTCACACAGTGGACCGATCTTTACACCAAGTATGGAATAATTAAGCAGGCTGATTTCTACAACCGTTTCCGTGTCGGCACCATGCCGCTCGGCGTTGCAAGCTACACGCAGTATACTCAGCTGATGCAGGCGGCACCTGAGATACAGGGTCGCTGGACCATAACGGAGATCCCCGGCATCATGCAGGAGGACGGCACCATAAACCGCAGCATAGGCGGTTCGGGCACGGGATGCGGAATAGTCGCTCCGTCGGAGAACAAGGATGCCGCATGGCAGTTCCTCTGCTGGTGGACCAGCGCCGAGACCCAGCTCCGTTACAACAACAACGTTGAGTCGATACTCGGTACCGTTTCGCGTACCGCGACCGCGAACATCGAGGCGTTCAACTCCTATTCATGGAACGCCGACGACCTTGACATACTGAACTCTCAGTGGGAGCAGGTCAAGGAGCTCCCCGAGGTTCCGGGCGGATACTATGTATCGCGTGCGGTCGACCAGGCATACTGGGCGGTGCTCAACGGCAACAGCAACGAAAAAGACGCAATGCTCGAGTGGGGCGAAGTCGCCGACAACGAGATCAAGCGTAAAATCGACGAATACAAGAAAGACTAATGAAAGAAGGAGGGTGCAACAATGCAAAAACAGGTTTTAAGCAAAGAACATAAAAAAATCAAGCGTAAAGCTGTATTTCAGGAAAATCTTCCTTCATACATAATGCTTGCCCCGTTCTTTGTATTCTTTTTCATATTTCTCGTATTGCCTATCCTTTCTTCGATAGTTCTCAGCTTTACGACCTATGATATGATCAACAAACCGTCGTTCGCCGGACTCGGAAACTACATCCGCATGTTCTTCGACGACGACGTGTTCCCCGTGGTTTTCAAAAACACCATGCTGTTCGCCATCATATGCGGACCTGCCGGATTTTTACTTTCCTTCGTGCTTGCATGGTTCATAAACGAATTTTCACCGATAGCCCGTACGCTGCTGTCATTCATGTTCTACGTCCCTGCCCTTGTCGGTAACGCGACATTCATATGGCAGGTCGCCTTCAGCAGCGACAGCTACGGATATGTCAACAGCGCGCTGCTGTCTTTGGGACTGATCACCGAGCCGGTGACATGGCTGAGTACCGAGCAGTATATCAAGCCTATAGTCATAGCGGTTCAGCTGTGGTCAAGCATGGGCGTTTCCTTCCTTTCCAACATATCCGGTCTTCAGAACGTCAACAAGGAGCTTTATGAAGCCGGCGCCATAGACGGTATCCGCAACCGCTGGCAGGAGCTTTGGTACATAACGCTTCCTACCATGAAAAACATGCTTTTGTTCAGTGCGGTCATGCAGATATCCTCGGCGTTCTCGATAAGCGGTATCGCCATTACGCTGGCGGGCTTCCCAAGCGTAGGATACGCCGGTGATACGATAGTGTCACACATGATGGATCTCGGATCGGTGCGTTACGAGCTGGGCTATGCGTCAGCCGTTGCGGTTGTGCTGTTCCTTATGATGGTGGTATTCAGACTGCTTGTCGGAAAACTGCTGAACATGACAGGAAAGTGAGGTGGGTTAGACAGTGTTCAGAAAAAAACAGGAGGTCCTGATACTTCCGAGCGGCGCGAGAGCGCTCAACGACTCGGTCAACGATCTCAAGGCCCCGAAAGCCAGACGTTCGTCAAAGTCCGAGGCAAAGCGCTATACAAGATCGAAGGTCGGAAACTTTTTCTACTTCTTCTTTATAATCGCCGCCGGCTGCATATCGGTACTGCCTCTTATATATTGTATATGCACCTCTTTAAAACCGCTCGATGAAATACTTATCTTCCCGCCGAGATTTTTCGTTCACCGTCCTACGATAGCGAACTATACGGCACTGCCGGAGCTGCTATCCAACTTAAGAGTTCCGCTTTCGAGATATATTTTCAACAGCCTGTTTGCAACACTCGCCACAACCTTCCTTTATGTTGTGGTCGCGTCGATGGCTGCATTCGTTCTTTGTAAGTCAAAGATCAAATTCAAAAAGACGATATTCTACATCATCCAGTTCTCACTGCTGTTCAACGCGTATACGCTGTCTGTCCCGCAGTACCTGATATTCACCTGGATGAACATTATCGATACATACTGGGTCTATATTCTTCCGCATTTTGCTTCGACCATGGGCGTTTTCCTCATGAAGCAGTACATGGAGGGCGCTCTGCCGAATGCACTGCTTGAAGCGGCAAAGATAGACGGCGCCGGATATTTCAGAATATTCTGGACCATAGTCATGCCGATAGTCAAGCCGATGTGGCTGACCCTCACGCTGTTCACATTCCGCGACGTCTGGGCAACCGTGCCGAGCGGAACAATATTCAGCGAAACCTTAAAGACACTGCCCACCATAATGTCGCAGATAACCGCCGGCGGCGTCGCCCGTTCAGGAAGCTCGATGGCTGTTACCTGCCTGCTTATGATACCGCCTGTCGTGGTATATATGATCTCGCAGAGCAACGTTATGGAATCAATGAGCAGCGCCGGTATCAAGGAATAAGGGGGCAGAAGACAAGTGAAAACATCAAATATGAAAAAGCTCTTCGCCCGCATAGCTGCCATCATGCTCTGCATACTTGTGCTTGTGCCGGTCAGCGGCGTTTCGGCAGTATCTGAAAAGACCGATGAAATAGGCTATGACACCTATACATACTGGTACAACTTCACCGGAAAAACAAGAAAGGCTGTTTACAGCAAGCCGATGTATGAGGTCAGCACGGTGCTTACCGCCGCCGATCTCGGCTGCGTTTCCGGTTCAAGCCTCACTGACGTGCACACGACCGAGAACGGTATAACCTACCTTCTTGACGGCGGCGCGTCGGTCGTCCGCATGTTTGATAAGGATTATAACCTTTTGGGACAATTCTCTTTCGTTGTAGACGAGAACGACAACAACTACTACTTTAACAAGGCGAAAGGAATTTTCGCCGATACGGACGGCAACATATATATAGCCGATACCAACCACGCGCGCGTCATAAAGTGCGACAGCAGCGGCAGACTTATAAGACTATACGACCTGCCCGATTCGCACCTTATACCCAACGGCTTCAACTATCAGCCGATAAAGGTCGCCGTTGACCATAAGGGATATGTTTACATCCTCAGCAACGGTTCTTACTACGGAGCAATACTCTATTCGCCCAAGGACGAGTTCCTCGGCTTCTACGGCTCGAACGATGTTCCGGCGACCATTACACAGGCTCTTGCAACGCTGTGGAACCGTCTGTTTACCACAAACGATCAGAAAAGCGGTATGATAAGCGCCCTGCCGTATACCTTTACCGATCTGTGGATCGACAAGGAAGGCTTTGTGTACACCGCGACCGGCAGCACCGGCGAGATGACACAGACTGCGCAGATCAAGCGCCTTAATCCGGGCGGAAGCAACATTCTGGGCTCCGAAAAAGAAAACTTTGCCGATGAAGGCTATGCACAGACCAAGCTCAGCGGCAAGAGGGTTCAGGACCTCATGGGCGTCGCGGTTGACAACTACGGATTTATACATATTATAGATTCGACCTACGGACGTGTGTTTGTTTACGACGATGACTGTAAAATGGTCAGTGCCTTCGGCGGCGGACTTAAAACCGGCGATCAGAACGGAACCTTCAGAACGCCGAGCGCCATCGCCTATAATAACGGAAACGACGATGTCATAATTTCCGACAGCTACAGCAATACGCTGACCGTGTTCAAGATCACCGATTACGGAAAGCTGGTCAAGAGCGCACAGGCAAAAACCGTTGTCGGCGACTATGAGGATGCCATGGCGGAATGGACCGAGGTTCTGGCACTTGACCGCAACTCGCAGCTTGCCTACGCCGGTCTTGCCAAGGCTTACTATGTAAAGGGTCACAACTGCGAGGACGAGACCGAGGCGTCAGAGTATTATCACAAGGCGATCGAGCTTGCAAAAGAGGGCTATGACCGTGAGACCTACAGCCTTGCATTTGACAGTATAAGGACCGAGTGGCTGCGAAACCATTTCGGACTTCTCATGGCAGGCATCATACTTCTGCTCGGCGGACTGATATTCCTTATGGTCTACTCCACCAAGCATAAGATGCGCCTTATAAAGAACGAGAAGGTACACCTGGCTGCAACGATAATGACCCACCCGTTCGATAACTTCCAGACCATGAAGGAAAAAGGTCTTACGTCGGTTCCGGTCTGTCTCGTTATACTGATTCTGTACTACATCTTCTCGGTCATGGAGACCACAAGAGGCGGCTTCGCCTTCGTATACTTCGACCCGTCAAGCTACAACGCACTGCTGATACTTGCGAAAACGGCAGGTATGGTAGTACTTTGGACGGTTGTCAACTGGGCGGTGTGTACGCTGTTCGGCGGTAAAGGTAAGATCAAGGAAATATTCGCGGTAATAAGCTACAGCCTTGTTCCGTCACTGTTCGGCAGCATCGTGTTTGTAATATGCTCGAACGTGCTTGTCCCCGATGAGGCGGCGTTTCTTACGGTGCTTACCACGATATGCACCGTCTACACCTACCTGCTGCTTGCAATAGGCTCGATGGTCGTGCACGATTACAGCTTCGGAAAGTTCCTGGGAACCACAATATTGACGCTGCTCGGCTGCGCGATAGTCGTATTCCTGCTCATCACGGTCGGAATACTGATGCAGCAGACATGGGGCTTCCTCGTCACCATATATTCCGAGATACTCAAACTATTCTGAGAAAGGGAGGAATTTTTATGAAGATAAAACGTGCGGCATCCGCTGCTTTGTGTATGCTGCTTTGCACCGTGCTCCTCCTGCTCACAGGATGCGGAAGCGAAAAAATGGCGGCGCTGATAAAATACAGCAAGCCCGAAGAATTAGACAAGCTGAAAACGACCTGCGTTGCCGAAAACACGCGGTACAGCCTTATATGGGACGCCACATCATCCCGTGTCATAATGTATGATAAGCAAAGGGATTGCGAGTGGAGCTATGTCCCGCGCGAGTCGCTCAACCCGACCTATGATGCGGAAGGGTATGAGGCGACAAACCACCCGAGAACCGAGTCGCCCATCACCGTAAAATATTACGCGGCGACCACCAAGATAGATAACGAGACCAATGCCTTCGCTCAGTCGATAAACAAAGGCGATTACAGCCTGAAGCTGATCGAAAACGGCATTGAAATGATGTGCTACTTCGATAAGTTCCAGTTTGCGGTTCCGGTAAGCTTCGTGCTTGGCAAGGACGGACTGGATATATCGGTCGATGTGGACCGCATTGAAGAAGGCTCGGAATACTGCGTTTCGGCAATAACAATAGCTCCGTTCTTCTGCTCGATATCAAATAAGAACGCCGGGAAGGATAACTATTACATGTTCATGCCTTCCGGCTCCGGAACCGTTATTTATCCGGACAACTCAAACGAGCTCGGCATTGCGACCTCTGAGGCTGTTTACGGCGGAGACGCAAATATAGAGTCGCTTGAACAGACCACCGTTACCGAGAATGTCAGAATGCCGGTCTACGGCGTGGTCAACGGAGACAACGCCGTGCTGGCGGTCATAAAAAGCGGCTCCGAGGCAGCCTACATCAACACAATGATGGGTCAGGCGCTCACCGGATACTCCTATATAGCATCCGAATTCAAGGTAAGGGGCTATCAGACCGCTGTCCAGACCCTGTTCACCTCGAATGTTGTAAAAACAAATCTTTATGCTGACGGCTTCATGTCAAACGATATAACGGTCGGTTTCTATCCCCTTTATGACGATGACGCAAGCTATGTCGGCATGGCAAAGAAATACCGCGAGTATCTCGAAAATGAGGGCAGACTCGGCACCTTAGAAAACAGCGATACCCTGCTCAACCTCAAAATATACGGCGGTATAAAGACAAAAGAATTCAATTTCGGTATACCGAAATCCGCAATGCTCACCGCCACTACGCTGACAGAGGCGCAGACCATGATAAAGGAGCTGAGCGAGGCTACCGGCGTTTCGATGAACGCCAACCTCATCGGTTTCGGCGGCAGCGGCAACGATATAGGAAAGGTTGCCGGCGGATATAAGTTGGGCAGCTCGTTCGGCAGCAAAAAGGACCTTAAGAAGCTGAGCAGCTATTGCGATGAAAACGGCATTTCGCTGTTCATGAATTTCGATATGGTAAGGTTCCGCAGCTCGGGCGGCGGTGTTTCCGAAACCTTCGGTAAAGCCACAGCCGCAACCGGAAGCTTCACCACAAAGCATTACTTTGACATGAACTTCCGCGTCAACAGCATAACGCTTAGCCCCTACTACCTCGTCTCGCGCAGCAAGCTGTTTGATGTGGCGGACAATGTAAGAGATGCCGCGACCGGCTTCGGACTGAAGGGCGTAAGCCTTGATACGCTGACAAGTATCGTTTATTCGGATTACTCCGACAAGGCATACTACTCGGCATCAAACACCGATGCACAGGTTAAGATGATAACCGACAGCTTCGCCGAAAAGGGAATTAAAATAGCAGGAAGCGATGCAAACGCTTTTGCCGCAGCCTCATGCTCGCATGTTTATGACGTTCCGATAAGATCGTCGCAGAACAGACTGTACTCTTACGACGTACCGTTCTACGAGATCGTTTTCAAAGGCAGTGTTTCAATGTCGGCGTCGTCGATCAACCTTGCGACCGACGAAAAAACAAGCCTGCTGACCGCAGCCGAGACCGGTCTGGGACTGACATATTCGCTGATAAGCGATTATGACACCAACCTCGTCTCCTCTGCGCAGAACGTATTCTACGGCTCGCTTTATTGGGATGACACGATCGAACGCGGCGTCAAGACCGATATAATCGACACCGTGAACGGCTACAAAGCATATTTTGAGTCGGTAAAGGATGCGAGGATCGCAGAACACGAGGTCATAAACGAAAAGGTAAGAAAAACGGTGTTCGATAACGGCGTTACGGTCTATGTCAACTACGGCGAGACCGAGTATACCGACGGTGCTGTAAAAGTGCCTGCCCGTGATTATATTACAGTGAAAGGAGCGTGACCCGAATGACAAACGATGAAGTAAAAACAAAAGAAACCCGGGTGACGCCCCGAAAGTCTGCCAAAAAGCAGAAAAAACACAGAGGTATAGAATCCCTGAAAAGCCGTTACGGACGTCTTTTCGTGCTCCACTGGGAGATCGGTCTGCTGCTCTTCTTTGTGGTTCCGCTGTTCAAATCGCTTTACTTCGCGTTCTGCGATATAAGCTTTGCCGGCGGCGTTTTCCGTTACGACTTTGTCGGAATGAAAAACATTGACTACGCCTGGAACAGGGACGCATATTTCAAGACAAATATGCGCGAAACACTGATCTCAATGCTCTATTCGCTGCCGGTTATAGTGATTTTGAGCCTTATACTGGCGCTTCTGCTCAATCAGAAGTTCAAGGGAAGACTGTTCTTCAGATCCCTTTACTTCTTACCGGTCATAATAGCGTCGGGCGTTGTTATACAGCTCCTTTTCAAATCAACCAGCAGTGAGCTGTCGTCCTCCGGTGTTTCGGACTCGTTCGCAGCAAACATGCTGTCGGTCGACGACATACTCAAATGGCTGTCGCTGCCGACCGAGGTGGGCGTGTATTTCAGTACGGTGCTGAATAACATATTCAACCTCGTCTGGAACTGCGGAATACAGATAGTCCTGTTTATCTCAGGTATGCAGTCCATCCCCGATTCGCTTTATGAGGTTTCAAAGGTCGAGGGCGCTACAAAGTGGGAGGAGTTCTGGTTCATTACACTGCCCATGCTGGCGCGGACCCTTATACTGGTCATCATATTTACGATGGTCGAGCTGATAACCGATAAAAGCAACGCAGTTATGGAGCGTGCATACGCATTCATGGGTGTCGCATCCAACTACGGTAAAGCGTCGGCAATGCTCTGGATATACTTCGCAATAGTCGGTACGTTTATCGCGTTTGTGATGCTCATATATTCAAAGGTTTTCTTAAAGCGTTGGGATACGGGAGGTAGAAGCTGATGACCAAGGTACTTGACAATATCAAAGGCTTATATAACAAGGTCAAGAACTCAAGCTCCGAAGCCCGGTATAAAGCCCTCCGCAAGGCAAACGGCGTGTTTGCGTCACTGCTGCGCTACTTTGTCCTTATAACCATAGGATATATAATTCTTTATCCTTTGTTTTACATGATCAGCTGCTCGATCCGTACGAGAGACTCGTTCTTCGATCCGTCAATAGTCTGGATAACCTCCGACGTAACGCTTGAGAACTTCGACCTTGCAATGAGGATCATGCATTACGGCAAGGCGTTCCTTAACACGGTGGTGTTTGAACTTATATCGGCGGCGATACAGATTATGAGCTGCTCGCTCGTCGCTTACGGACTTGCAAGATTTGATTTCAAGGAAAAGAAGATACTCATGCTCTTCATGTTCCTGCTGATTCTTGTCCCGTCGCAGATGATGATGCTGCCGATAGTCACGACCTATACAAAGCTTGACTTACTCGGAATACTCGGTATCATATACGACCTGACAGGTATCGACCTGCGCGCAAACGTCCTCAATACCGTGTGGACCTTCTACCTGCCGGCACTGCTCGGCGTCGGTATAAGAGCCGGTATAATAATCTACATCTACATCCAGTTTTTCAAGGGACTGCCCAAAGAGCTGGAGGAGGCTTCCTGGATAGACGGTGCCGGTCCGCTCAAGACCTACCTCAGAATAGCGCTCCCGTCGTCGGGTGTCGTTATCATGACGGTCACGGTTTTCTCGGTAATATGGCACTGGAACGACTACTACCTGTCTCAGATGTACCTCTATTCCGACAGCTGGCCGCTCGCAGTAAGGCTCAGCGAAATAACCTCAGCCGAGGCTATAGGAACACTGAGAATATCGTTCGGTCCGGGAAATCCGGAATCTATTGCAATCGTTATGGCTGGCTGCGTTCTCTTTGTAATACCGGTGCTTATAATGTACATGGTGCTGCAGAGAAAGTTCGTAAAAAGCATAGATCGTGTCGGTATAACGGGTTAATTAATTCATTATTACCAACAAAACACCCTAAAATTTGTTGAATATTTTATAAAAAAATACAAAATAACGATTGAAAAATGCAAATGGTTTTGGTATTATAATTGTATAGTATCGGTTAAAGTGCCGTCCGGTGCCCAAATCATGCTGGAAAATGCAGGTGGGCACCAGCGGATTTTACCGCTATAAACATTTCTTAGGAGGAAATATAATGAAAAACAGCATCAAAAGAATAGTATGCGTGCTTTTTTCACTCTTCGTCCTCGTAGGCGCCATGTCGGCATGTGGCAGCAAAAAGGATACCACATCTGATAATTCAAGCGCTTCGAGCAACATGGGTGGCGGCAGCGGCGCTTCAACGGTTTCAATACTTACACCGTCTGATGCAACCGGTGAATATAAAGACTTTGATCCGTACGCATCTATTCCTGACAGCATCAAGGGCTCTACCGTCCGTTTTGCTACATGGATAGACCACACCCAGACCGAGGGCGCTGTTCCGCTTGCAAACTTTGAAAGGGATACCGGCCTTAAGGTTGAACTTTTCACCGTTGCTCAGAGCGGATATGTCAGCAAGCTCCAGTCGAGCATTGCGTCAGGCGACATTCCCGATGTCTTTGTTTCAAACGAGGGCGACCAGAACTTCCCTCTGACCATGCAGTTCGCAGCTCCGATCAACAAGGTTTCCACCGTTGATCTTAAAGAGCCGATCTGGGATCAGTCAATGCTTGCCACAGCCACTATCGACGGCAATGTTTACCTTGTAAACACCATTGGTTCTCCGTGGTCGGGCTCCAACCTCTGCTACTACAACAAGTCGCTCTTTGAAGAGAACGGCTTCAC
Source organism: uncultured Oscillospiraceae bacterium (assembly GCA_900539855.1). Lineage (GTDB taxonomy): Bacteria > Bacillota > Clostridia > Oscillospirales > Acutalibacteraceae > UMGS172. The sequence continues at coordinate 41,560 of UQDO01000006.1, read as the reverse complement.
CACTCCTGCCGAGTATTATGAGCAGGGCAACTGGACATGGGCTACCATGAAAAAGGTTATGAAGGACGTTAAGAGCCTTGGCGACGATTATGCCGGCGGTATGGTCGATGTTGAGATTCTCGGTGATTCTGCCGGTGTTTCCTTCGTAATGTACGATTATAAGACCGCCACCTTCAAGAGCGGCGTTAACACCAAGGAACTGCTTGCTACATATCAGTGGTACGCTGATGCCCGTGAGGAAGGCCTCCTTGGCGGCACCTATAAGAAGTTCACGGAAGGCAAATGCGGTATCGTTACCACCGGTGTTTATGGCTTGAAAGCAACCGGACATTTCAAGGATATGGATCCTAATGATATCGGCTTCACATTCCTCCCCTCACTTGAGGACGGAACCGCTTCCAAGACCTCGTCTATCTACCGTATGTACGGTATCATAGCAGGCTGCAAGAATGCAAATGCGGCAGGTTACTTCATCCGTTACTGGCTTGATCCTAAGAACTATGATATTGACAATACCTTTGTTACCATAGAAGCAGGTAACTTTTACTACACACTCATCAACAAGACCGCGGACGAAAAGTACTTCAATTATGACGACGCTGTCTGTACACTTATCGGCAGCGCCAGCTCCGGAGTGTTCATCAATGGCGCAAAGGGTGCTTCCTCAGCCCAGGTAAAAACAAAGATTGATGAAGTTTCGAATAAGGTTGATCAGGCTGTAGCAGAGGCAAACAAGATCATAACCGATCTTAAGAACGCCAACAAATAAGTGAGTTTGTCCTGAGATTTCCGAAACCGGCGATAACGCCGGTTCCGGATATCGATGTCTATAGTTGAGAAAGAGGTAGAATAATGAAGACACGCGTTTTCAAGAAAACAATCAGTATTCTCTGTATTCTTTCCCTGCTTATGTCAGTGTGCGTCGTCTCGCTTACCGGTACCGCAAGTGCCGCGAGCAGAGAGTTCACCTTCAACAATGCAGGTAAGGTATTCAAAGAGGACCTGGAGCTTGGCGATCCGCTGCCCACTCCTGAGGCGGCTGTAGCCGGTGCAGAGTTCCTTGGCTGGTACGACTCTAAATTTGAGACCAAATTTGAGACTGCCGGCAAAACCCTGAGCCTTTACGCCAAGTATACACAGCACATTTTTACGTTTGACGACGGAAAAGGATATTTCAACCCGAACAACAACTTCGGTGTGAGCGGTACACTCGGCGGCGGCTATTCGATAGCAGCGGACCCGGCAAATGCATCCAACAAAATCCTTAAGTACAATGCCGTAAAAGGCAGCCGTCAGAACTTTGCTCTTGCATCGTACAACGGTCTGGATGACGACGGACTTAAGCTCGCAGCCGGCAAGTATGTTGTATCCTTCAAGTATAAAGTCACCGGTGCCGCAGGCAAAACATACGCAGACTTCTGGCTCGCCAAGTCAGCCGGTATAGGTGCCCCCGGTAACAAGGCAGGCTCCGGCTGCGGATACATGAACTTTTCAACGAACACCAACACCTGGGCTGATATGACCCTTACCCTTAATATTAATGAGGCAACGGTCAAGGATAATCCGTATCTGCTCTTCACCTTCTATACCGATGTTAGCGGCTGCGTCTTCTATATGGACGATCTTGTTATAGCACCCATAAGTGATGTAGGTGCAGAGTACAAACTTTATGATAAGGGTGAGGTTACTACCGTGACCGCACAGCCCGGTTCGGCTGTTCCCGAGAAATTCAGCGGTTCGTTCCTCGGCTGGTATGACACAACTCTTACCACCAAATACGATAAAATGCCTGTTCTCGCCAGAGAGCTTGTTGCCGTATACGACGGTACTTCGCTCAACTTCGAAAAGAACGGTGTGTATGATCCCAATAAGAAGATAGGCACAGACGACTCATTCAAAATTGTTGCCGATCCTACAAATGAGAGCAACCATGCTCTGTATACATCCTTCAAGAATTCCATTGCAAACAAGAACTTTGCTCCGGCTATGGTTGAAGGCTTCAGCAAGGGTCTTACCCTTAAGGACGGTCAGGTCTATACCCTTAAGTTCGACTACATCGCTAAGGATGTAAACGATGCAGGTATAGTCATGCAGCTCCGCAACTCTACAGATGCCGGCATCGGCGGCATTGGCGGAAAGAGCGATCCAATGGCGGACTTCACCGTGTCGGAAGGCAGCGATGTATGGACCTCATACGAAGTACAGTTTACCTATAAGGCTGCTTCGGATAAGCCCAACCTTATCATCTGCGCTCAGGACGGAAAGGGCAGAGTCAATAAAGGCTCTGAGTGTACGGCACTGTTCTATATGGACAATATAACGATCGCCCCTTACGTCCCCAAGACCGAAGTCGAAGACTTTGTTATGGATTTCGAAAACAACTTCAAATGGAGCGTTCCCGAGGCCAACAAGTACACCGAATCGGACGGTAACGGATATGTAAACCGCGGTGAGATTGTAAATGCCGACGACAACAATGTCTTCAGAATGAAGCATTTCCGCAAGAAGAACGGCTATATATACTTCACCGTCAATGACGGCAAGACACAGTTTGAAGTCACCAAGGGCGGTATCTATACCCTCCAGTTTGACTATAAGGTTGAGCACAGCGAAACATCGACCAAGATCGGTGCACTCCTTGCAAAGCCTACCGCCGCAAGTACCGGCTTCTCCTTCACCGATCTCGGCGTCATAGATCAGTTTGAATATCGTGACGATGCCGATTGGTACACCGCAACCATTACCTTCGTTGTATCGCCTGCTGATGTTACAGACGGCAAAACCAGCATAGGTATATATCTTAAGAACTCTACCGGTGTTCCGCTTGAGTACGCAACTTCTGTTCTCTTTGACAACATTGTAGTCAAGACCTACTCCACCAGCGGTGAAGATGTCCTGTTCATGTTTGATTCAAAGGGCGGAAGCGAATGTGCTCCAATGCTGTTTGATGCTGAGTCGCCTATCGGCGCTCTGCCCACCCCCACCAGATACGGCTATGACTTCGCAGGCTGGAAATACGACGTTACCGAAAATGACGTTACCACCACCTACGACGTTGAGGAGGGTGACTCCTACAGCTGCGGCATAGTTAATGCATATGCTGCGTGGAATCTCAGCGACGGCGCAGTTGAGTTCAATTTCAGAACCAACGTTGAGGATTACGACAAGACTGTCGGAACCCGCGTTTCTTTCCCGGGCGGACACATTGATATGCCTGCCGATCCGGAGTGCATGGGTCAGACCTTTGACGGTTGGTATTATGACCGCGCATTCACAAAGCCTGTCGATCCTGACAGCGCTGCTTCTGAAAGCGGCACCATCTTCGCTAAGTGGATCTCTCACGGACAGAAGATCATATTTGACAACTATCCGGAGAGCATCACCAAAAGCACAGGCAAATTCTCCGACCGTTACTCGATAGTTGAAAAGGACGGCATGACCGTTCTCCATCACAATCCTCAGGACGGTACCAACAAGAGCGACAGCGCTGAGGCAAGAGCACAGCTTTATACTGATAACAATCAGTTTATCCGTGTTTATGACGGTATGCGCTACACCGTGACCTTCAAATATAAGATCGAGAACTTCAAGACCGCCGGTAACTTCAGCGTGTTTATCTCTTCTGGCGGAAATACCTGGTCGGCATACAGAAAACAGACCGGTTCGTTTAACTACGTCGCAAACACTGACGGTTGGGTAACCGGCACCATCACATTCTTTGCGACCCGTGCCGATGAGTCCGTTGCAAACGACAACTACCTGTCGATCTGCGTATCAGGTCAGAGTGACGCTTATGTTGAAGATGTCGTTATCGACTGTGTCGATAACGAAATGAACATCTACGGTTCGGCTATCCGTTTCAACACCAACGGCGGCAAGGAACTTGCAGCTATCTCCGGCGATCCGGGCGATGCCATCGTTCTCCCGACTCCGGTAAGAAGCGGATACAAGTTCCTCGGCTGGTACAGTGACATTGAGCTTACCACTCCGTTCACTGATAAGGTGTTCGGTGAAGAGCCGATAATGGTTTATGCAAAGTGGCAGCTCGGCAAATATGTAGAGGGATTTGAGGATTATCCTGCAAGCGTCAAGCAGCTTGGCGTTTCCGGCGGTCACACCTTCTACAATGATACCGTTGCCGGATTTGACGCTACGAATGTACACAGCGGCAAGACCTCGCTCTTCCGTAACGGTACTTCAGCCGGCGTCAAGACCTTTACGCTTATGAGATCCGCTGACCTTGCACTTTCGGTCGGCAGCACCTACACCCTTACCTTCTTTGTCAAGCCGACCTCTATCGGCAACGACACCGGAACCATAGCATTGGCTGAGATGAGCACATTCACCGGCATCAACAATGCAACGGCTAAGGATGTCATCGTTAAGGTCTCTGATCTTAAGGAAGGTGAGTGGCAGCAGATCACCTATACATTTACCGCAGCTTCTGAATTCTATGCAATTCAGACCTCTGACGGTAACAACATGTATTTTGACGATATCACCATGACCCTCTACGGATATACCGGAGGATCAACCGGTGACACATCGGTCAGCCCGCTGCTGATCCTTGCGATCGTCATAATGTCTGCCGGAGCACTTCTCGTAACCGGTAAAAAGGTTTTCGATAAATAATCGGAAATAAATTTACGCCTGCAGGGCATAAGCCTTGCAGGCGTTTTCTCTTTATAAGAGAGTCAATTTAAAGGTATAGACTGACCTTTCGTTCCTTACAAATAATGCTGTTTACATAATTAAAACCGACACTTACCGTCGGCACCGGGCAGACGTTTGCAGAGATGCATTAAGGCGATATTAAAAATGAACAATATTGATTATTTACACAGCAATGACAGAGTACTTGATTTTTCAAGTTGTAAATACATAATGGGAGGTTCATGAATTGATAAAAGCAGCCGGAAGCGCACGAATTTTACGGATATAATTCGGACGCATTGTGGGATTCTATTATAGGTTTGATGTATGTGCCTGCAAATATAGCAATCATTTTCAAGCCCAAAACCATTGCAGCGCAAAAGCTATCGGGCGAAATCGGGAAAATAATCGAGGTCTTTAAATAAGCAGAAGATAAGCATTATTTAAATTAAGTCGTCCATAGAAAAATAATTATATGGCGCTCTCTTGATATTTTGCTCGCCGCTGCTGTTTTTAAATGCTGAATTTTAGTTTAGCGGTGTAATAAATATATTGACGGACTTAAGGACAGGGGCTCGTCTCCTGCCGTTATTTTTGGTCTTTTAATACCGCTAAATTTTAGCAACCGAAAAAATCAGTCAGTATTTCGGTTGCTAAACTAAAATTTGGCGGCAGCTAATCATAAAAAATGCGGCGTGGATGCCGCAAAAACATACGATTTTGCCAAGACACTAAAGGACCGATGGATTTCCACCGGTCCTTTTCTTTGCCGTTTTTAAATTCAAATAATTACCGCACCTTAGCTTCAGGCTGACGGATGCCGGGCGCCGCGCGGTTTCATCCGGCGTTTTGTATGGCGTCTTTGCAATTACAGCCCTTTGGCGCAACACTTTGATTATGATAACCGAAAAAGGGAAAAGCACGGCAGCGGCGAGGTTGCGATACTCACCGCACCGTTACGGTGGCGAGGTACTTTTTGACCGTGTCGCGAAGATCGTCTGCGCATTGGTCAAAGCACTGGAACTGAACTATGTACCAGTCCTTATCGTCCTCAAAAATGCCTACCATAAAACAGAACTTGTCGCCTTTATCGAGCTTTGTGTATTCAAAATACGGCATATCGGCATCTAAGTCTGCGTTTTTGTACTGCAGGGAATTGGTCGAAATGAACGCCTTTGCGTATTCTGCCGGTGTTTCGCACGGAGCCTCTTCCTTGGACTGATGCGATATCAAAGCGCTCATGTTGTCGTCATATACCGAAAGGTCAAAGTCTTCAAACCCGTCGTCATTTAGGAACCGATCGGTCAGCTCTATTGCGGCGTTTCCTCCCTCGAATATTTTGGGTTTCGCGGCATCTTCCGGGGCACCGATGTTGGAGGCCAAGTACAGCATACCTACCGCAAAGCCTATGCAGCACAGGGAAATAAGCAAGGACAAAAGGACCTTAAAAATGTTTTTAAGGCGCGACCTGATCACTGCAAGGCACAGCAAAAAGCCGGCAGCACCGACCGCGGCAGGCAGAGCACCGCCAAGCGATATGGCAGGACAGGCAAAGCAAAGAAACGCGAAAACAAGGGCAAAAGCGCTCGGCTTTTGCGGCGGCGTGTACGGCTTGCCGGTGGAGAGCCACCTGCCGTCATACACTATGTCGGCTTTGCCGGGATATATCACAAAACGGTATTCGGCAGAATCCACCGAAAACGGAATTTCCACAACACCGCCGGTCTCGCGCAGTACTTTGAAGCCGCGCGGTATTTCTATTTTGTTGCCGCCGATGTAAAGCTCGTGTCTGCCCGAAAAGTTGTGGGGCGTAAACTGCACCTCTATGTCGCCGCTTTGCGACGGAATGGTCCATTTCTGTGGTTTTAACAACTGTATCTCCTCCTCTTATTATACTTGAGGATAACATAGATTGTCAAAACATGCAAGCAAATTTAGGCGGATCGCAGTCTGCGCCCTGCAATATCTGCAAAAAGGCACAGAACGGCGCCGGCAAAATAGCACGCTATGTCCAAAAACGAAAAGGTCGAGCCGAGCAGTATACGGAAAAAGCGTATGCCGTCGAGCCGCAGCAGCTTTACAATGTTAAAGTACTGACCGGCCTCTACCGCCGCGGCAAATAGGAAGATATAGAGCGGCAGCAGCTTTATTCTTTCGGGAAATGCGGCACGCAGCAGGAAAAATATCACCGGTACCACCAGCACATCGCCCAGGTACGGGCGCACAAAATCGTCGTGAACGAATAAAGCAATCAGAACTTCCGTTGCAAGCAGCGCCAAAAACAGCAGCAGATATATGAGCCGTGCCTTTGTTTTGCTTTTCATATCACAAACAAAAAAGCGACTGCTTTAATTTTGCCGCGCACTTTTCCACCTCTGACGGCGCCGGACCGCCGGCAACGCTGCGGTTGTTCACGCAGGTCTCAAGGCTTATTGCACCGTACACCCCGTCCTCAAAGAGGGGGCATATTTTTTTGTATTCGGAAATGGGCAGCGTTTCGAGATCGACATTAAGCTCAATGCACCGGGCTACAAGTTCGCCGGTCGCCTTGTAGGCGTCGCGGAAGGGCAGTCCCCGGCTTACAAGATAATCGGCGCAGTCGGTGGCGTTTATAAATCCGCCCGACGCAGCCTTCCTCATGTTTTCCTTATAGACCGTTATGCTGTCGAGCATCGGAGTAAATGCGGCAAGGCATTTTTCAACGGTGTCGACCGCGTCAAAGACAGCCTCCTTGTCCTCCTGCATGTCCTTGTTATAGGCAAGCGGCAGCCCCTTCATGATGGTCAGCAGCGTCATGTTGTCGCCGAACACCCTGCCGGATTTTCCGCGGACAAGCTCGGCAATGTCGGGATTCTTTTTCTGCGGCATTATGGACGAGCCGGTCGAAAAGGCGTCGTCAAGCTCTATAAATTTGAATTCGGACGAGCTCCACAGTATTATCTCCTCCGAAAAGCGCGACAGGTGCACCATGATCAGCGAAAGCGCCGAGCAAAGCTCAATGGCAAAATCGCGGTCGGACACGCCGTCAAGACTGTTGTTTGAGATGCCGTCCATAAAAAGCGCCGCCGCCACCGCTTCACGGTCGAGCGGATAGGTTGTGCCTGCCAGAGCGCAGCTGCCCAAAGGGCATATGTTCATACGCTTCCGGCAGTCCTTTATCCTGCCGATATCCCGTATAAGCATCTCGCCGTAGGCAAGCAGCGCATGACCGAAAACGATAGGCTGGGCACGCTGTAAATGGGTGTAGCCCGGCATGACGGCGTCCTTGTACAAAAGCGCCTTGTCGGCTATGACCTCACAAAGTGACTTCAGCATATCGACAAGCGTTTCACATTCGTCACGCAGGTAAAGCCTCAAATCAAGCGCCACCTGATCGTTGCGGCTGCGCGCGGTGTGCAGCCGTTTTCCGGCATCGCCTATGCGTTCGGTCAGGTTCGCCTCAACAAAGGTGTGGATGTCCTCATATTCTCCGTCGAAGGTAAGCGCGCCCGACTCTATATCGTGCAGAATGGACAGCAGCCCGTCGGTTATTTTTTCGCAGTCTCCGTCCGAAATTATGCCCTGCCTGCCGAGCATGGCGGCGTGGGCAAGCGACCCTTCGATATCCTGCCTGTACATTCTGCTGTCAAAGGGGAGCGACCGGTTGAAATCGTTGGTCCTCGGGTCAAGCTCCTTTTTGAATCTGCCTGTCCATAGTTTCATAAATATGCTCCTTTATTTGTTCCAAAGTCGGCGGAAGCGCGGCAGTATAGCTGCCGCGCTCAATCTTAAAACCTTTTACATGCCGAGCTTCTTTGCTCTTACCTTCATCGACAGTCCGTACAGATTGATAAATCCGCCGGCATCCTTCTGGTCGTAAACGTGATCCTCGTCAAAGGTCGCAACCTCTTCGTCGTAGAGGCTGTAGGGTGAGGTGACGCCTGCGTTTATGACGTTGCCCTTGTACAGCTTCAGCTTTACCTCGCCGGTAACGGTCTGCTGCGTTGAGGTGACAAATGCCGACAGCGCCTCTCTCAGCGGAGTGAACCACTTGCCGTTGTAGACAAGATCGGCAAACTGCTCGGCTATGAGATACTTGTAATGCTGAGTGTCCTTGTCGAGCGTTATGGTCTCAAGCACCTTGTGCGCCTTGTAAAGAATGGTGCCGCCGGGGGTCTCGTAAACGCCGCGCGACTTCATGCCGACAAGCCTGTTTTCAACAAGATCGGCAAGACCAATTCCGTTTTCGCCGCCTAATTTGTTGAGGTACTCAATGGTCTCGACCGCTCCGAGCTTCTTGCCGTCTATTGCTGTCGGCACGCCCTTTTCAAAGCTGATGGTCACATAGGTAGGTTTGTCGGGCGCCATTTCGGGCGATACGCCAAGCTCCAAAAATCCCGGCTTGTTGTACTGCGGCTCGTTTGCCGGATCCTCAAGATCAAGTCCCTCGTGCGAGAGATGCCAGAGGTTCTTGTCCTTCGAATAGTTGGTCTCACGGTTTATCTTCAGCGGAATATCGTGCGCCTCGGCGTAATCTATCTCCTCGTCACGCGATTTTATATCCCATATCCGCCAGGGCGCGATTATCGCCATGTCGGGAGCGAACGCCTTTATGCTCAGCTCGAACCGCACCTGATCGTTGCCCTTTCCGGTGCAGCCGTGGCATATCGCGTCGGCACCTTCCTTTTTGGCTATCTCCACTATTTTCTGCGCGATGAGGGGTCTTGCAAACGATGTGCCGAGCAGATAATCGCCCTCGTAAACGGCGCCTGCCTGCATGGTTGGGTAAATATAATCCTCGACGAACTCCTTTTTAAGATCAAGGATGTAAAGCTTTGACGCGCCGGTCTTTTTAGCCTTTTCCTCAAGACCGTCAAGCTCGGTCCCCTGACCGACGTCGGCTGAAACGGCGATGACCTCGCAGTTGTTGTAATTCTCCTTGAGCCAGGGAATTATTATCGATGTGTCAAGTCCGCCCGAATAGGCAAGGACGACCTTTTTTATCTCTTTCATTTTTTGTTCCTCCGTTTTTGTATCGGTTTGACACCATTATACACCTTTTTTCATAAAAATCAAGAGGTTTTTGCAAAAATATTCAAAAAATATTTGAATATATGCAAAAGTATGCATAATTGCCGCCCGAAACGGGCAGACAGTGACGCTTCAAAATTTTTTGGAAATTATCAAAAAAACTATGTTATTCCACAGTGTATTGTGTTATAATCAATTAGAATAGGCAAAGCGATCGGGGACGGCGTTCCGGTCTGCCGGCTTTGTCATAAGTGTAAGTTGGGATCACGATATTAGCCTTATAATTAAGTAAAGGGAGGTGCCGCCGCTTGAAAAAGATATTTACACCGATCATCGCGCTGCTTATGGCTGCGGTGCTTTGCTCCTGCGGAGGGCTGGGCATAAATATAGCCGACAGCATCGTGCCGCCAAAGCCGTCTGGCGAGCTTTACAATATACAGAAAACGCTTGAGACCTATGTCGGCGGCAGCGTGAGCCTTGTTTACCCGGCGTCGGGCAGGTACCGCTCTGCCATAATCACCAAGGATCTTGACGGCGACGGCAAGCCCGAGGTGTTCTCGTTCTATAAGACCAGTACCGACGATAAAACGGCGGTGCTGCACATAAATTATATACGCTGGACCGATGCCGGCGGCTGGGTGTCGGTGTCCGATATAGAGGTCAAGTCGTCGGGCGTTGAGTCGGTCGAGTTCGCAACGCTGGATCACAGCGGTCTGCCCAAAATAATAGTCAGCTGGAGCCGCTTTTCGGCGGTTGACAAGCAGGTGTCGGTCTATGAAATGAACGCCGGCATTTTAGCCGAGGTTACAAGTGAGAGCTACTCGGTGTTTTCAACCTGTGATTTTGACGGCGACGGAGTGAGCGACATAGTGGCTGTGCACCTTGATAAAGAGGCAGGCACGTCGACGGCGTCGCTTCTGTCGCTCACCGAGCAGGGCTTTACCAAAAACAGCTCCTGCATGCTGGACGGAAATGTGACGTCATATTATGAGCCGGTAATTTCAAGCCTTGCGGACGGCACGCCGGCGATTTTTATCGACGCGGCGAAGTCTACCGGAATGATAACCGAGGTTTTATGCATCAGCGACGGTGCACTTACAAGCATATTCTCATCGCCTGAGGTCTTAGGCGGTGAAAATGTAAGAACACTGCGCGCGTCGTCGGTCAGGTCGTCGGATTTTGACGGCGACGGGTCGGTGGACATACCTCTTGCCGAAAAGCTGCCCTCTCCGGCAGGAACGCAGGAGTCGGACGTAACATACATGACCACCTGGAACAGGGTGGACGGCAATATGCTGACCCCTATGGATCATACCATAATAAACTATGTGGACGGATACTACGTCATAATACCCGATGAGTGGGTAGGGAACATAACGGTGCAGCGCAACCTTGACATAAGGCAGCGCATTATATCGCGGTGGAGCCCGGATGAGAAGGCAGCCGGCGAGGAAATAGTGCGGTTACAGACCTTAAAAATCAAGGAATGGGAAAGCAATCTCGAAAAGTACGAAAATTATTTTGAGCTGGCGCGGTCGTCTGAGGACGTTATGATAGCAAAGCTTTCAAACAGCGCGCTTAATCCGGGGGAGGACTACATCCGCGCGCATTTCCGTCTTATTGACGACGCGGCGGCAAACAAAACCGGAACGGGCAAAAGCAATCTCAATGTAAAATAGCAGTCACGGGAAACGGAGGAAAGCGGTCTTGAAAAGGATACTGATTGTTGAGGACGAGCAGAACATAAGGGAATTTGAGGTCATAAACCTAAGGCGCGTCGGCTATGAAACGGTCGAGGCAGGCTCGGGCGAAGAGGCGCTCAAAATCTTTGACAGCGACCCCAAGGGCTTTGACATAGCGCTGCTTGACATTACCATGCCGGGCATGGACGGATTTGCGCTCTGCAAGGAACTGCGCCGCCGGTCACCCGAGCTCGGTATAATAATGCTCACTGCCCGTACACAGGAAATGGATAAGGTCAGCGGACTGATGCTGGGCGCCGACGATTACATAACCAAGCCGTTCAGCCCGACCGAGCTGAATGCGAGGGTTGATTCGCTCTACCGCCGCATCGAGGTGCATGCCAATGCCGGCAAAGGCGTGTCGGAGGAGATACGCCACGGCGAATTTGTGCTCAACATGCGCCGTCACACCCTTTCCAAAAACGACCGCAACATAGAGCTTACGCAGGTCGAGTTTCAGATAATAGAATACCTTTTCACAAACCCCGATACGCCGCTTGAGCGCAACGATATACTGACACGCGTCTGGGGCGAATCGTATTTCGGCGAGGAAAAAATAGTGGACGTCAATATAAGGCGCCTGAGAATGAAGATAGAGGATGAGCCGTCCAACCCGAAGCACCTGCTTACCGTCTGGGGCATGGGCTACAAGTGGTGCACCGGTTGATCGGTTTATCTGTTTAAATACGCAAAGAAGGAGGGAAGGACATGGATCTTAACATAAAGCTGCACAGCATAACAAGACGCTGGCTGATAAACATACTGCCGGTTATTATGCTTGTGGTCGTAGTCGGCGAAATAAGCGTCGGCGTGGCGCTGTTCAACTATTACAAAAGCCTTGTTATAAGCTCGGCTTCGGAATATGTCCGTGATATAAATGTTCTTTCCCTTACCGATGAAACCGGCTTCCCTGCCGCGGCAAGAAGCTACGCGCAGGATTTTATGTACCGCGACAAAATAGAGGTGCAGATATTCGACGCTTCGGGCAACATGCTTGTGACCACCAACGGCTTTGCTTTTGACGGCGGACAAGACGGGGCGACCGACTACGCCGAGGCGGTAAGGACCGGCGGCGAGGCGTCATGGTACGGTAAAAACGACAACGGCGAGCGCGTGCTGGCGGTCACAACCGTACTGCCCGATCTTGGCTACGGCTCAAACGGCGCATATCGCGTCGTGGTATCGATGGAGCAGGTCATGACGGCGTACGGATTTCTGCTCGGCATGGCTATAGCCATAGGTGTGCTGATGGTGGGATTTGCGCTTTTGTCGGGCGCGTTTTTCGTAAACTCCATAGTCCGTCCCGTGCGCGACGTAACCACTGCGGCGAGAAAGATAGCAGGCGGCGACATGAACGCCCGGCTGGAGGTCAAGCAGAACGACGAGATAGGCGAGCTGTGCGACACAATAAACTACATGGCGTCGGAACTTGAAAATGCCGACAAGCTGAAAAACGATTTCATATCGTCGGTCTCACATGAGCTGAGAACGCCGCTGACCGCCATAAAGGGCTGGGGCGAAACGGTAAAAATGTCGGTCGGCGAGGACGACGATGTCGTAAGACACGGACTGGAGGTCATACTCGGCGAGGCTGACCGGCTTTCCGGACTGGTCGAGGAGCTGCTCGACTTTTCACGCATGGAATCCGGCAAGCTGACCATAACGCCGTCGCTCAACGATCCGCTTAAAATAATCGGCGACGTCGTCGATATGTATGAGGAAATGGCAAGGCAGCACAAACTGTCGCTCGTTTTCGTCGGTCCCGAAAGGACCGAAAAGATAATGGCTGACCGCGACCGTATCAAGCAGGTGTTTATAAACATCATAGACAACGCCATAAAATACACCGAGCCGGGCGGTCATATCGTAGTGTCGGTCTTCAACGAAGAAGGCTGCATCCGCGTCACCATAAGCGATACCGGCTGCGGCATACCGGCAAAGGATATCGACCATATAAAGGAAAAATTCTACAAGGCTAATACCAACGTCCGCGGCTCGGGGATAGGGCTCGCGGTCGCTGATGAAATAATAAAGCACCACAACGGACTGCTGTTCGCTGAAAGTGTCGAGGGCGAGGGGACGACCGTCACCGTCGTGCTGCCGACCGTAAAGGCGCAGCCCGACGAGATAACCGAGGTCATATTCCCACCCGAGCAAAAGAATGAACAGGTATAAAGGGAAAAGAGGTCGCAAATTGGGATATAAAAAAACGTCGATAGGCGGTCAGGCGCTTATCGAAGGCATTATGATGAAGGGACCGTACAAGACCGCCATGGCGGTCAGAAAGACCGACGGCAGCATAGACCTTTCCGAGGTAAAGGAAAGCAGACTGCGCGACCGTTATAAATTCTTCGGTCTGCCGCTTATCCGCGGCATGGTCAACCTTGTCGAGGCAATGGTCACAGGCTACAAAGCCATGATGCGCTCGGCTGATATCTCCGGCTTTACCGAGCTGGAGGAGCAGGAGGCGCAGAAAAAGCAAAGCCATAAGGACGCCGGGCAGGAAACGGAGCAGGACGAAAAAGCAGTCATGCCGGAGCAATCTTGTGCGGCTGATACCGGAGACATTGTGCCGAGTGACACCGAAACCGCCGGGCAAACAGATGCCGCACAGCCGGGAACCGAAACGGCAGATAAGACGGAAGCGAAGGACCCGGCAAAAAAGGATGAGAAGAAGGGCTCGTCGGTCGCAGCCGGAGCCGCAATGGCGGCAGGCTCGGTGCTCGGTATCGTGCTGGCGGTGGTGCTGTTTATGTACCTTCCGGCGCTTGCCTTCAAGGGTATAGACGCGATAACACCGGGCGACCTTAAATTTTACAAGGGCCTTATCGAGGGCGTCATAAAAATGGCGATATTCATAGGCTACATAGCCCTCGTTTCACTTGAAAAGGACATAAAAAGGGTGTTCATGTACCACGGGGCGGAGCACAAGACCATATTCTGTTATGAACACGGGCTTCCGCTCACTGTGGAAAACGTGAGGATACAAAAGCGCTTTCATCCGCGCTGCGGAACATCGTTCATGTTCCTTATGCTTGCGGTGGGAATACTTATAAGCAGCCTGCTGGTGATCATTCTGCCCGATTTTATAATATCGCGCAACTACCTCTGGGTGCCTATAAAGATACTGCTTATTCCGGTCATCTGCGGACTGGGCTATGAGCTGATAAGGCTCTGCGGACGGCATGACAATGTGCTTACCCGTATCATAGCCGCGCCGGGGCTGTGGATACAAAGGCTCACGACCAAGGAGCCTGACGACAGCATGATAGAGGTCGCAATAGCCGCAATGAAGGATGTCATACCGGACGACGGCTCGGACGAGATAGCGTGAAATGCAGCCCGTTTTTATTGATTTTTCAGCGGCAGAACGGAGATCAAAATGACCTTTGAGGAGCTGACGGCGAGGATAAAAGCCGGACTTTCGGCGGCAGGAATAGACGCAGCCGCATTTGAAGCCGGCGAAATAGTGAAATTTTACGGCGGCAAAAGGTTTTGCCCGGTCGGTGACGGTACCGTTTCTGCGGCACTTGTCGCCCAAAAACGCAGAATATCGGGCGAACCGCTGCAATACATTTTGGGCGAGTGGGAGTTTTACGGGCTGCCCTTTAAGGTCGGTCCCGGAGTGCTGATACCGCGCGCCGACACCGAAACGGCGATAGACTGCGCCGCGGCGCTTTTAAAGGGCAAAGCGGAGCCCAAAGTGCTCGATATCTGCGCCGGCAGCGGATGTATTGGCATCGCCCTTGCAAAAACGGTGGGGGCAAAGGTCACGTTCGTCGAAAAATCGCCCGACGCGATAAAGTATTTAAAGGAAAACCTTGTACTTAACCACACGCCCGGTGAGATAATAACGGCGGATGTTTTAAACGGGGCTTTTGAAACCGAAAAGCGGTTTGATCTCTTGATAAGCAATCCGCCGTATATAAGAACGGCAGAGCTGCCGCAGCTGTCAAAAGAGGTAAAATGTGAGCCGGAAATGGCGCTTGACGGTGGAGAGGACGGGCTTTTGTTCTACAGAAAAATAGCCGGAGAGTGGAAGCATCTTTTAAAAAGCGGCGGTCATATCGTTTTTGAAACGGGCTATGACCAAAGGCGCGAGGTTGAGACGCTGCTCGGATGCTGCGGCTTTACCGATGTAAGCGCAAAAAAGGACATTTGCGGAAACGACCGCGTTGTATTTGCAAAATATATATATTAAAATATAAGGAGAACTAAAAATGGCAGACGATAAGGCAAAAGCATTGGCAACTGCCCTTGAACAGATCGAAAAGAATTTCGGCAAGGGCACTATAATGAAGCTCGGCGAAAACATGCACATGAATGTCGATCACATCTCGACCGGATCTATCGGTCTTGATGCGGCGCTCGGCATAGGCGGACTGCCCAAGGGCAGAATCGTTGAGATATTCGGACCGGAGTCGTCAGGTAAGACCACGATAGCCCTCCACGTTATAGCCGAAGCCCAGAAGCAGGGCGGCGAGGTGGCGTTTATAGACGTTGAGCATGCGCTCGACCCGGTCTATGCCGCAAATCTTGGCGTTGATATCGACTCCATGCTGGTGTCCCAGCCCGATACCGGCGAGCAGGCGCTCGAAATAACCGAGGCGCTCGTCCGCTCGGGCGCCATAGAGGTCGTTGTTATCGACTCGGTCGCGGCGCTGGTGCCTAAGGCAGAAATAGAGGGCGACATGGGCGACTCACACATGGGTCTGCATGCAAGACTTATGTCGCAGGCGCTCAGAAAGCTGGCAGGCGCGATATCAAAATCGAACTGCATAGCGATATTCATAAACCAGCTGCGCGACAAGGTCGGCGTCGTTTACGGCAGCAGCGAGACCACGACGGGCGGCAGAGCGCTGAGGTTCTACGCGTCGGTCCGTCTTGACATACGCCGTCAGGAGAGCATAAAGGTCGGCGGAGAGATCGTGGGCAACAGGACCAAGGCAAAGGTCGTAAAAAACAAGGTCGCGCCGCCTTTTAAAGAGGCTGAGTTCGATATTATGTACGGACGCGGCATCTCGCACGAGGGCGAGATAATCGACCTCGGCATAAAGTACGATATCGTAAAGCGCTCGGGCGCATGGATATCATATAACGACGAAAAGATAGCACAGGGACGTGACAATGCCAAGGCTTACATAGCAGAGCACCCCGAGCTTGCGAAGGAGATCGAGGACAAGATAAGGGAAAAGCTGGCTGAAGCTCCTGCCTCGCAGAAAAAGGGCAAGGCGGCTGCGGCTGCCGAAGAGGCCGCGGCACCGGCTGCTGCTCCTGAGGAAGCGCCGGCGGCAGAGACACCTGCAAAGCGCAGACCCAAGATCAGCATAGACGTTGACGTTGAATAATGAAAATAATTGCACTCAAGCCGCGCCGCAAAAGTCTTACCGGCGTGGAATTTGACCAGCCGGTCGAACCGGAGCTTTTTCTTGCCGAGACCGACGCGGCAGGGCTTATCGCGCTTGACAGCGAGCTTTGCGAAATGAAAAGACTTTCGGCAGGCATGGAGCTGACCGACGAGGAGCTGGAGTCGCTTGTCTCGCAGTCGCACATAAAAAGGGCAAAAAGCAGGGCGATGTGGTACCTTTCACGGTCGTCCTACCCTAAAGCAGGGCTTATAAAAAAGCTTTGCGCCTCTTTTCCCGATTATGCCGCCGTGGCGGCAGCCGACCGCATGGAGGAATTGGGTCTTATAAACGACCGCGACTATGCCGGGCGCAGGCTCGAACGGCTGATGGCTGATAAGGGAATGTCCCTTAAAATGGCTCTTTATACATTGAGCACCGAGGGCATAGACCGTGAGCTGCTGTCGGCTTTAAAAGAGGAAAAGGAATACGAATACGATCCGGTAAGAGCCGTGACCGAAATATATGAGCGCAGATTCAAAAATAAGCTGCGCTCGCAAAAGGATGTCGACCGCATGATGGCGGCGTTTGTCAGGAAGGGCTTTTCGGTGCAGACCGTAAAAAGGGCTCTCGAAGAGGCAGGCGAGGACGTCTTTGATACAGAAAATACGGAATTTTGAGAGGAAACACCCATGCAGAAAATCGGAATGGTATCGCTCGGATGCCCCAAAAATCAGATCGATGCCGAGGTCATGCTGAAAAAACTTGAGGACGCCGGCTTTGAGATAACGCCGGTCGAGTCTGAGGCTGACGCCATAATCGTCAACACCTGCGGATTTATCGAGTCCGCAAAGCAGGAGGCGATAGAAAATATACTTGAGGTATCGGCATATAAGACCGACGGCAATTTAAAGGCGCTGATAGTCACCGGCTGCCTTGCGGAGCGTTACCGTGATGAGATAAAGGAGCAGATGCCCGAGGTTGACACAGTTGTGGGACTGGCAGGAAACAACGATATAGTCGATATAGTTAAAAAGGCACTTTGCGGCGACGGGGAAAACGTCTACGGCAAAAAAGAGGAGCTTATAATAGAAGGCGACCGGATGCTTACCACCCCCTTCTACACCGCATATATAAAGATCGCCGAGGGCTGCGACAACTGCTGTACATACTGCGCCATTCCGGCGATACGCGGCAGATACCGCAGCAGATACATGCAGGATATACTGTTTGAGGCAGGGCATCTTGCCGAAAGCGGAGTAAAGGAGCTTGTAGTGGTCGCGCAGGACACAACACGCTACGGCAAGGACCTTTACGGTGAGCCTAAGCTGGCGCAGCTGCTTACTAATTTGTGCAAAATCCCCGGCATAGAATGGATAAGGGTGCTTTATACATATCCCGACCTTATAACCGACGAGCTGCTTGACGTGATGAGTAAGGAGCCAAAGCTGCTGCATTACCTCGACATTCCGATACAGCACTGCGACAAGGAGATACTTCGCCGCATGAACCGCGGCGGTTCAAGGGAGGAGCTTGAGGCTCTAATGGGCCGCATAAGGGCGAAAATACCCGACATAACGCTCAGAACGACCCTTATCACCGGCTTCCCCGGCGAGACCGAGCGGCAGTTCAGCGAGCTTTGCGAGTTTGTAAAGGCGGTAAGGTTCGACCGTCTTGGCTGCTTTGCCTATTCCGAGGAGGAGGGCACCGCAGCGGCAGAATTCCCCGATCAGATACCGATGCAGCAAAGGGTCGACCGCAGCGAGATAATAATGAACGACCAGCTTTCGATAACGCTGCAAAAAAATGAGGAAAAGTTCGGCACCGTGCAGCAGGTGCTGGTCGAGGGCTACGACGATTATATCAAATGCTGGTTCGGCAGGAGCCGCGCCGACGCTCCGGATATAGACGGAAAGGTGTTTTTCAAGGCAAACGGCGAAATTTCGGTTGGCGATCTTGTGTATGTCCTTATAAACGACGCCATTGAATACGACCTTTTGGGCGAACAGACCGCAGACTACCATGAAAGCGAGGAAATCAAATGAATCTGCCAAACAAGCTGACCCTGACACGGGTTATTATGACGCCCCTTTTTATGGCGGCGATGCTTATAGATTTTAAGTTCCATTATATAGTGGCTCTTGCTTTGTTTGCGCTGGCATCCTTTACCGACTACCTTGACGGTATGCTTGCGAGAAAGCACCACATTGTCACCAATTTCGGAAAATTTCTTGATCCCTTAGCCGATAAAATGCTTACCACATCGGCGTTCATAGCCTTTCTTGCAATGGATTACGGCAAGGGTATAGCCTGGGTGCTGTTTATAATTCTTTTTCGCGAATTTATGGTGTCGTCATTAAGACTGGTTGTGGTGTCGTCCGACAAGGGCGTGGTCATAGCCGCAAATATTTTCGGAAAAATAAAGACCGTCACCCAGATGGTGACCGTTATCTACGGCATTGCGGTCAAGGTCTTTTGCGAGGAAATAACTGTGCTGTCGTCGGCGTCTATGGCGCTCGAGGCGGTGTTTACCGTGCTTATCTGGCTGTCGGCACTCTTTACGGTCATTTCCGGCGCGATATATATGAAGGACAGCTTCGATTATATCAACCCGGCAAAATAATTTATGATCAAGATATAAAAAAAGGGAGGGCGCAGGATGAACTGTGAACAGGCAAAACCGAAACGAACCTGTGATGCGGCAAAAAGTGAGACTTTATGTCAGGGCATTTTCGGCGGCAGGCTGTTTTTTGCAGCCGCACTGCTGCTGACAATTTCCGCGGCATTGAACGTAAACACAATACTTCTGAACCCACAGTACTGTATGCTGTATCTGCCGAATTTCTTTTGGAGGACTTTTTATTCTGTTCTGGCATGGATGCTGTATTCATTCGCGTCGCAGGGATGCGAAAGCGGCAGCATAAGACCGGTGCTCAAAACGCTCGGCGTTGTAATGAGAATAAAACAGGTCGTGTATTTCGTATATGCGGGTCTGCTTGTCATCGCCGTCGCAGTACTCATTTTTACGCCGGAGATGAGCGCCGACAGTTTTTTGGCAAGGTTCGGCTTATTCGGATATGAGATGTTAATACCGAACCACGGGCTTGTCGATACTGACAGCAGTATCAACACGCTGCAGGCTGTGTACTTTGCCGTTAAGGCAGGCGTTATTATAGCTCTCGGCATATTCCTCTACGGCGGAATATGCAGCAGTGTAAAGGCTTTTAATATGCCGTCCGATGCGACGGTAACGGGCGGCAGCGCCGTAAAGGCGACGCTTCCTGCCGCGCTTTTTGCAGTCGGCGCTTACTATTGCCTTACGGGACTTGTAAATTTGAGCTCGTATGAGTTGTTAAGATCCACTATGACGGCAGACTTTATAAATTTGCTGTCCTCCGCTTTGTTCGGGGCAGGACTGGTTGTGCTGGGACTCAGCCTCAGACAGGCGAGAGAGAAATGCTGACCGATAAATTTTTTGTAGACAAATCGAAAAAATCTGATATAATATAGTATATAATTAAATGCGTAAAAGGGATAAGTAGCCGCCTTTACCGGGCAAAAGGGACAGAAACTCACCGACTGAAAGGTTTCTGAGCCGGTCGGGATCGCGGTGAATGCACCCGTCAGCACGCGGGAGGAAATTTTTTAAAGTATTCCCGTGCGTCGGTCACGTTACAACCGTTTTAAGTGATAAACAGGAGTGGAACCGCGATAATTCGCCTCCGTCGGATATTTCCGGCGGAGGTTTTTGTTTTCCACGACTTTTGGAGGCGGATTTATTTGTTTGACAGAATAAAAGAGGACATCGCCGCGGTAAGGGACCGCGACCCTGCCGCGCGCTCGGCACTTGAGATACTGCTGCTGTATCCCGGCGTAAAGGCAATAAGGATGCACCGCCGTGCCAACTGGTTTTACAGGCACAACATGAAGTTCATAGCAAGGTGGATAAGCCAGCGCTGCGCCAAAAAGACCGGCATAGAGATACACCCCGGCGCCACGATAGGCAGGCGGCTCGTGATAGACCACGGCCACGGCGTTGTGATAGGCGAGACCGCCGTCGTGGGCGACGACTGCCTGATATATCAGGGCGTCACCCTGGGCGGAACGGGCAAGGATGTCGGCAAAAGGCATCCGACAATAGGCAACAACGTCATGATAAGCAGCGGCGCCAAGGTCTTGGGACCGTTCAAGGTGGGCGACAATTCGCGTATAGCCGCCGGAGCGGTCGTGCTCGAGGAGGTGCCGCCCAACTGTACGGTGGTCGGCGTTCCGGCAAGGGTCGTAAGGCAGAACGGGCAGAAAATAAGGCCGCTCGATCAGATACATGTGCCCGACCCCGTGTCGCAGCAGCTGTGCGCGCTTAATTTTAAGGTAAATGAGCTTACAAAAAAATTAGAGGCGCTGACGAAAGAAACCGAAGGCACAGAAGCTAAAGATGCAGAAAAGGAGTAATAAAAATGAAGATTTATAACACGCTTACAAGAACAAAGGAAGAACTTGTACCGATTGATAAAAACGAAATCAAAATATACGCCTGCGGACCGACCGTTTACAATTTCATACACATAGGAAACGCCCGTCCGCTCTGCGTTTTCGACGTGCTGCGCCGCTATCTTGAGTGGCGCGGCTATACCGTCCGCTTCGTTCAGAATTTTACCGATATCGACGACAAGCTCATTAAAAAAGCCAACGAGGAGGGCACCTCTGTCCCCGAAGTCGCCGAAAGGTATATAGAGGAGTTCTGGACCGACGCTAAGGGGCTTGGCGTCCGTCCGGCGACTGTGCATCCGAGGGCTACCGAAAACATCGACGCGATAATCTCGCTCATCGGCACGCTTGTCGAAAAGGGATATGCCTATCCGTCGGGCGGCGACGTTTATTTCCGTGCCGGAAAGTTTAAGGGCTATGGCAAGCTGTCGCATCAGCCGCTTGAGGACCTTGAGGCAGGCGCGAGGATCGATGTTTCGGAAATAAAGGAGGATCCCATGGACTTCTGCCTATGGAAGGGCGCCAAGGAGGGCGAACCCTACTGGGAGTCGCCGTGGGGCAAGGGCAGACCGGGCTGGCATATCGAGTGCTCAGCCATGGCAGGCAGATATCTCGGCAAGACCATAGATATCCATTGCGGCGGACAGGACCTTATTTTTCCGCATCACGAAAACGAGATCGCCCAGTCGGAGGCTGCAAACGGCTGCGAATTTTCGCATTACTGGATGCATAACGGATATATAAATGTTGACAATCGCAAGATGTCAAAGTCGCTCGGCAATTTCTTCACCGTCCGTGAGGTTGCCGAAAAGTTCGGTTACGAGCCTATAAGATTTATAATGATATCGGCTCAGTACCGCAGCCCGATAAACTACAGCGTGGACATAATCGAGCAGGCGAAAAATTCGCTTGACCGGCTGTATTCCTGCCGCGACGGTCTGCTGTTTGCCATGCAGCACGCAGAGGAGGGCGGCGAGACACCGCAGTTCATAGAGCAGAGAAAGGCGGAATTTATCGCCGCTATGGACGACGACCTCAATACCGCCGACGCCTTGGGCGCCGTTTACATGCTTGTGAAGGATATAAATATAGCGGTGGCGGCAGGCGCTAAAAAGGCTTCGCTCTCGGCAATGCTTGCCGCTTTGGAGGAGCTTTGCGGCGTTCTGGGTCTGCTTTACGACAGAAAACAGGAGCAGTCGCTCGACAGCGAGGTCGAGGCGCTCATCGAGCAGCGCACCGCCGCGAGAAAGGCAAAGGATTTTGCCACCGCCGACGCGATAAGAAACAAGCTGTCCGAAATGGGAATAGTGCTTGAGGACACTCCGCAGGGCGTAAAATGGAGCAGAAAATGACCGGCAAAACGTCGATAGAACCGCTCGGCAGCTTTTCAATAAAGGTGTCGGGCGACCACACCTTTGGCACCGACGCCGTGCTGCTTGCCGATTTTGCCGGCAGGTCGTCCGCCGAAGTCGCCGTTGACCTTGGCACGGGCTGCGGCATAATACCGCTGCTGCTTATTAAAAATGAGGCGGCAAAAAGCGTAACCGGTGTGGAGATACAAAGCAATGCCGCCGCGCTTGCCGCCGAGAACGCAGAGCTGAACGGTATTGCCGATCGCTTCAAGGTGAAAAACGCTGACCTTAAATATATAAAAGACGAATTTGCCGCCGGCACAGCCGATCTTGTGACCTGCAATCCGCCGTATAAGGCGGAGGGAACAGGCAGCAAAAACCTGACCGAGGCGCAGAAAATAGCGCGGCATGAGGTCATGTGCACCTTGCCGGATGTTGTGGCTGCCGCCGCCCGGCTGCTGAAATTCGGCGGCAGGCTGTGCATCTGCCACCGACCGGAGCGTCTGTGCGACATATTCTGCGCGATGCGCGAAAAAAAGATAGAACCGAAGGTGCTGCGCGAGGTCATTCAGCGCGACGGCTGCGAGCCGTGGCTGGTGCTCGTTGAGGGGCGTTCTGGCGGCAAGCCGGGGCTTAAAATAATGCCGCCGCTCATAGTCGAAAGGGACGGCTGCCTTTCGGACGAAATGATGGATATTTACGGGGATTACAAACAGGGAAGATCAAGAAAGGTGTAAGGAGGTGCTGCCGTTGTCAGGCAAGCTGTATGTTGTCGGCACGCCGATAGGAAATTTGGGGGACCTCTCCCCGAGGGCTGCCGATGTGCTGTCGACGGTGGATTTTATTGCCGCCGAGGACACAAGGGTGACCCTAAAGCTGCTCAATCACCTTGCCGTCAAAAAGCCGATGGTCAGCTACCATGAGCACAACAAGGTGACAAGGCACGATGTTATAGCTGACAGGATAGAAAAAGGCGAGAGCTGCGCTCTTGTGACCGACGCCGGTATGCCGGCGATATCCGATCCCGGCGAGGATCTTGTAAGATACATACTTGACCGAGGCATTGAGGTGGAATCGGTTCCGGGACCCTCAGCACTCATCACGGCGCTTGCCATTTCCGGTATGCCGTCGGGCAGATTTTGCTTTGAGGGCTTTTTATCGGTCAACAAACCGAGCAGGCGCGAGCATCTTTTGTCTCTGAAGCATGAGCGGCGCACGCTTATTTTCTACGAAGCGCCCCATAAGCTGGCAGCTGCGCTCCGCGACATGGCTGACACATTCGGCGACCGCAATATTGCCCTTGTAAAGGAGCTTACCAAGCTGCACGAATCGGTCGAAAGGACGACGCTTTTTTCTGCCGCCGCAAAGTATGCCGACGGCAGTGCAAAGGGCGAATATGTCATAATAATCGAGGGTGAGGCAGAAAAAACGGAAAGCAGCGAAATGCCGCTTTTTGATGCTGTCGCGGCGGCGAAGGAGCTGATGGACGGCGGAATGCCGGCGTCGGCTGCCGCAAAGGAAGCGGCGGCGCTGTCGGGCAGAAAGAAAAACGAAATATATAAAGAGCTTGTAAAACAGCAGTAAAGTAAAAAGAAAACCGCTCCGAGGGCTTGCCGTTCAAGGCTGCCTTCGGGGCGGTTTCTTTGTTAATTATTCACAGAGGGTCATTCAACGTCCTGCAAAGCGTCGTAGCCTTCCTCGCCGGTCCTTACCTTTATGACATTTTCAACATCGTAAACAAATATCTTGCCGTCTCCGATGTGTCCTGTGTAAAGGACCTTCTTTGCGGTATCGACCACCTGCGATACAGGCACCTTGCAGACCACGATATCGACCTGTATCTTGGGCAGCAAAGTAGCCTCGACCTCAACGCCGCGGTAGTATTCCGGCTTGCCCTTCTGAGCGCCGCAGCCCAAAACATGCGACACCGTCATGCCGGTTATGCCTATGCCGACCATTGCGGTCTTGAGTGCTTCAAGTCTCGCTTCCTTGCAGACTATTTCTACCTTTGTAAACTTATCCGTGCCCGTCCTTGCCGGAACATCGGCTGCGACCTTGGGCATTTCCTTGACCTCGACCGCCTCAGCGACCGGAACATCTCCGGTGACCTCGACTGCCGGTGCCTCGTCGCCCTCGTCTATGTACTCAGGCAGCATTGCAAAGCCTGCATAAGCGCTCTGCAGTCCGTGCTCCTTGACGTCGAGTCCTTCCATTTCCTCCTCGCGGCTGACGCGGAGTCCGAGTGTTTTCTTGATGATAAAGAATGTTATGGCTATGGTGACGGCAGTCCAGAGTGCAGTTGAGCCCATTCCGAGGAGCTGGATGCCGAGCTGCTTGAAGCCGCCGCCGTAGAAAAGACCTTCACCGGCGATCTGGTTGGAGCCGAAGTTCACACCGTCGCCGATAGCCCTTGCAAATGCCGGGGCTGAGGATGTTGCGAAAAGTCCGACCGAGATGGTGCCCCAGATACCGTTTACGCAGTGTACCGCAACGGCACCGACCGGGTCGTCTATATGCAGCTTGTTGTCGAGCAGCCACACGCCGAATATTACAAGAACACCTGACACAGCGCCTATCACTATAGCGCCGAACGCGTCGCAGACATCGCAGGGTGCCGTGACGGCGACAAGACCTGCAAGCGATGCGTTAAGGCACATCGAAACGTCCGGTTTGCCGTATTTTACCCATGTGACTATCATTGCGACAAGTGTCGCTACCGACGGAGCAATGGTAGTTGTGACAAATACCGAGGCAAGCTCGTCGATCGTTGTTGCGGCTGCGCCGTTAAAGCCGTACCAGCCGAGCCAGAGTATGAACACGCCGAGACATCCGATGGGAAGGTTGTGACCGGGGAACGCGCCTATTTTTGTCACCTTGCCCGACTTGTCTCTTATGAATTTTCCGATACGCGGACCGACCATCGCGGCGCCTATAAGACCGCAGATACCGCCGACCATGTGTATGCAGTTGGAACCGGCAAAGTCGTGGAAGCCTATTTTGGCGAGCCAGCCGCCGCCCCAGGTCCAGTGTGCTTCGACCGGATATATAACCGCCGAAATGACTGCCGAGTAGACGCAGTAGGAAATAAATCTTGTTCTTTCGGCCATGGCGCCCGAAACTATGGTCGCGGCAGTCGCACAGAACACGAGGTTGAATACGAAGTTCGACCAATCGAAGTTGGCGTAGTCGGTAAAGATATCAAATCCAGGCTTGCCTATGATACCGACAAGATCCTCCCCTAAGAATATACCGAAACCGATGATTATGAACATCACGGTGCCGATACAGAAGTCCATAAGGTTTTTCATCAGAATGTTTCCGGCGTTTTTTGCCCTTGTAAAGCCGGTCTCGACCATTGCGAATCCTGCCTGCATCCAGAACACGAAAGCAACGCCGATCAGAAACCAGACGCCGAAAATGTTACTTGTGACAAATTCTAAAATTTCGCTTGTCATTTTTAGCATCTCCTATATTCAGTATTTTTTTTATTTTCAAAGCAAGGATCCTACACGTTGACCTTGAAAACAAAAACAAAAAGACGCTGCGAGTCCTTACGGATTCGTAGCGTCTTTGCTAACATGTATATGTTATATCACTGCGTTTTTAATTTGTCAATATAAATTTAAAAAAAACTTAAAATTTTTTCTTTTCGGTCAGTTTCCGCACTCGATGCTTATTCTGTTGAAGATGTCAAGTATCGACTCGGTCGTGGTAGCGTCCTTTTCTTTGCCGCTGCGGTCAAGTATCACGCCGCCCTTGTCCATCATGATGAGCCTCGTGCCGTATTCGACGGCGTAGCGGAGGTTGTGCGTGACCATTATCGCGGTAAGCTTTTGCTCTTTTACTATTTTGTCGGTCAGCTCCATTATCGTGTCGGCTGTGTGCGGATCGAGTGCCGCGGTGTGCTCGTCAAGTATCAGAAAATCGAGCGGAGTCATGGTAGCCATAAGCAGCGCCAGCGCCTGCTGCTGACCGCCGGACAAAAGTCCCACCTTTACGTCTAGCTTTTCCTCAAGACCAAGACCTAAGCCTGCGAGCAGCTCGCGGTAGCGCTCCTTACCCGTGCGGTTGACACCCAGCGACAGCCCGAAGCGCTTTCCCTTGTTGTCGGCAAGCGACATATTTTCAAGTATGGTCATGTGAGGGCAGGTGCCTGCGGCAGGATCCTGATACACCCTGCCTATCCTGCGGTAGCGCTGGAATTCCTTTTTCTTTGCAATATCCACGCCGTCAAGCAGCACGCTGCCGCCGTCTATCGGTATGCTTCCGCATATTATGTTGAGCATCGAGGTCTTGCCGCTGCCGTTGCTGCCGACGACCGAGACAAATTCCCCGTCATTTACCGAAAGCGAAAAGCCGTCGAACAGGCACATTTGTGAAACTGTGCCGGGATTGTATATCTTCTTTATATTTTTAAGCTCTATCATTGTCTTGCCGCACCGCCCTTCGCTTTCGAGTGCTTCTGCACGAGCGCCCTCGTTTTTTCGTTGAAGATCAGTATGAGCGTAAACATAACGGCGTTGAGCAGCTTTAAGTATATGCCGTTTTTGTCGATCAGGACAAGATAATTAAGGCACAGAGAATAGACTATGGCGCCGAGGATGACTGCGGTGGTATCTTTTATAAAGCGTATACGCGAGAAAACGGCTGTACCGATTATGACCGACGCCAGCGCCAATACCACCTTGCCGCTGCCGCTCGTGTTGTCGTACTGCATGTAGAGGTTTGAATATACCGCGCCCGAGACCGCGACAAAGCCGTTTGCAAGGGCAAGACCTAATATCTTGTAGTTGCCGCTGTCACGCCCTAAAGAGGTGACCAGCTTTTCGTTGTCTCCGGTCGCGCGCAGCATGTAACCGAGCTTGGTCTTTAAAAACAGATCGATGATGAGCTTTACGGCAATAACAAAGACAAGCTCTATTATGAGTATCATGTAGTCCCTGCCGTCCTTGCCGAGGAGCGACGCAGCTTTCCCGCTGAATATGCCTTTGAGCCCCTCGCTGCGGTAGGAGAATATCGAGGTGGTCATGCCGTTTTTAGTCAGCAGTCCGGTAGCTGCCAATGTCACCGAAAGCAGCGCCGTCATGACGATTATACCGGCAAGCAGGTTGGATATCTTAAATCTGACATGCAAAATACCCGTGACCGAGCCTACGACAAATCCCGAAATGAAACTGAGGATAATTGCCGTGAGCGCCGGTATACCGAGCCTTAGCATAAGCACCGTGCAGAAAACGCCGCCGAGCGGAAACGTCCCGTCGACCGAAAGATCGGGGAAGTCGAGTATCGTATACGAAATGTATACACCCAGCGCCAGTATCGCGAAGCACAGCCCCATTTGCAGACCGTCTATCGTTGTTGCGAAGATAAGCATTGCGTCAGTACCTTTCTTGTGTGTTTATAGCAAGAGCCGGCTGCCGGAATTTCTTCCGACAGCCGAGGAATATTACTTGCAGACGTCGACCGCCGTGATGTTCTGCGGCATCGAAAGTCCGAACCTTGCGAGAGCCTCGCTGTTGTAGTAGTTCGTAGGATCGGTTATGACCGCGACCGGGATATCGCTTGCGCTCTTGCCGCCTATTATCTCGGCGGCAGCCTTGCCGGCTGATTTTCCGACCGTTACATATTCAATGGAGGCGCTTGCGAGGCAGCCGAGCTTTACCTGTTCGATCTCGGAGCCGAACACCGGGATGCTCTTTTCGTTGGTTATGGGAAGAATGTTGGTCTCAAGCTTTCCTACTATCGTGTTGTCAAGCAGGTTTATGAAGCAGTCAACGCCCTGTGATACAAGGTCGTTGGTCTTTGCGTCTATGGTCGTGATATCGGCAACTGCGCTGTCAAGCACGGTCATGCCGCTGTATTTTGCGGCTGCCTCTTTGAGCTTTTCTATCTGGAAGGGTGAGCTTGACTCCTCGGTCGAATACATGACGCCTATCTTAAGGTCGCTCTTTCCCATGAAGGCGGTCACGACCTCGAGCTGCTTTTCAAAGTTGGGCACATCCGAAGAGCCGGTGATGTTGTCGTAGTTTGCCATTACCGACGGGTCGGTGATGGCGCAGTAGACGACCGGAGTATCGCTGTCGGCAGCGGCGTTGGCTGCGGCTATTGCCGACGGGGTGGCAATGGCGATTATTACCTTTGCCTTTTTGTTTACAAGGTTGTTTGCCTGGGTCTGCGAAACACCGGCGTCAAAGTTGCTGTTGAGCAGCTCAATGTTGTATTTCGTATCATCGATGCCGGCTTCCTTAAGACCGGCGATAACGCCGTCGTAGCAGTTGTTGAGCGAGCCGTGCGAGCCGAACTGGATGATTCCTATTGTTTCCTTTTTGCCGTCGGAAGCCGAACCCGAGTCGTCTGACGAGCAGGCGGAAAGTGCGAATATAAGTGCTAAGGACATTAATATGGCGATAAGTTTTTTCATTTTGATTACCTCTTTAATTTAAAGTTTTATGTTTATAAAGTAAGATGTGTTGGCATACTAATCCGCCATCGCCATCGAAAAATATTTACTGTCACAGCCGACACATCCTTTCCTTGATTTAAAGATAAAAAAACGACCTTGCCCCAAAACAATGGGACAAGATCGATAAATCCTGCGGTACCACCCAAGTTGACGGTAAAAAACCGTCCGGCTCTGCCTCACGCATAAACGCAAGCCGTGCTGTAACGGGCACATCCCGTCGGCTGCTACTCACGCAAACGCGCTTTCGGCCGCCCTCATAAGTCCATTCACCTTTTTCGCTGCTGCTGCCATCCCACCGCCGGCAGCTCTCTTTGAGCACCTTTTAAAAAGGTTACTATTCCTAATCACAGGTTTTCCTCTTTGCATGAATGATAGCACTTTAAACAGCAAAAGTCAAGTGCATTTTTTAAAAATTTTAAGCCCGCCTTAAAATATCATGCATTTTCCATAAAAATCGCCCTACTGCAAGGCGCCTATATTAACAATTTGTTTAAAATGCGGTCATTTTAAAGCACAATTATTATTGTATACTATGATTGACGGGCAGATATGCTGCCTTTAAAGTTTAAAAGGAGGATCTAAAATGTATAACAGATTTGTGCTCAATGAGACTTCGTACCACGGTGCCGGTGCGGTAAAGGCGGTCGCCGATGAGATCATTGCGAGAGGCTTTAAAAAGGCGTTTGTCGCCTCCGACCCCGATCTTGTGAAATTCGGCGTTTCAAAAAAGGTGA
Organism: uncultured Oscillospiraceae bacterium; assembly: GCA_900539855.1. GTDB lineage: Bacteria > Bacillota > Clostridia > Oscillospirales > Acutalibacteraceae > UMGS172. The sequence goes on along the minus strand of UQDO01000006.1, from coordinate 11,773 downwards.
CCGATGTGCTGGATGCCGCCGGTATCTCCTATGAGCTGTTCAGCGAGATCAAGCCCAATCCGACTATAGATAACGTAAAGGCAGGCGTCGCCGCATTCAAGGCGAGCGGAGCCGATTGTATCGTCGCGATAGGCGGCGGATCATCAATGGATACCGCAAAGGCGGTCGGTATAATCATCGAGAACCCCGAGTTTGCCGATGTCAGAAGCCTTGAGGGCGTAGCTCCCACAAAGAAAAAGTGCGTGCCGATAATCGCCGTGCCGACCACCGCCGGTACAGCTGCCGAGGTCACCATAAACTACGTTATAACCGATACCGAAAAGAACCGCAAAATGGTCTGCGTTGACGTTCACGACATACCGGTCGTCGCAGTTGTCGATCCGGATATGATGTCAACCATGCCAAAGGGACTTACCGCCGCGACAGGAATGGACGCGCTGACCCACGCCATCGAAGGATACATCACCAAGGGCGCATGGGCGATGAGCGATATGTTCCACTTAAAGGCTATAGAGATCATCTCGAAGTCGCTGCGCGGCGCGGTCGAAAACACGCCGGAAGGACGCGAGGGCATGGCTCTCGGACAGTATGTTGCCGGAATGGGCTTCTCGAACGTCGGACTCGGCATCGTGCACTCAATGGCTCATCCGCTCGGCGCGCTTTACGATACGCCGCACGGAGTTGCCAACGCGATAATCCTTCCCACCGTAATGGAATACAACGCACCGGCGACCGGTGAGAAATACCGCGATATAGCCAAAGCCATGGGCGTTGAGGGAACCGAAAAAATGAGCACCGAGGAGTACCGCAAGGCTGCCATCGATGCCGTAAGACAGCTGGCGAAGGATGTAGGTATCCCTGCCGACCTCAAGGAAATAGTTGATCCCAAGGATATAGATTTCCTTGCGCAGTCGGCGTATGACGATGCCTGCAGACCGGGCAATCCGCGCGACACAAGCGTTGCCGAGCTTGCCGATCTTTACAGGTCTCTCATCTGATTTTAAGCGGCACGGCAAACGAAAGCCGAAAAAACCGGTAGAATTTTCAAATGGGCGAAAGCGTAGCTTTCGCCCATTTTTGTTTTTCATCTGCACGGTGATAAACTAAAATTTTAGGTATTATGTGGAGGAGCGCAGCAGATCCTCAGCCTTCTTTTTCAGGTCGTCGCGGAGCGTTTTGGGGGACAAACACCGCACCCTGCCGCCGAACTGCATTATCCAGCCGACAAGCCCCTCGCTTATAAGCGCGTCGGCGGTAAACCTGAAGGCGGTATCATCCGGCAATGAGCGTATCATTATCTCCCTGCCGAACCTGTCAAGTACCTGGTCAAGCAGATCCTTGTCACATTCAAGGTCTATCCGGCATACCTCGCCGCCGAACATGTTGAATACCTTCCTGGCGTAGTCCGCGGTGTCAAACCGCTGCGAATATTCGCTGACCTCGGAAAAATGGCGCCACGGCTCTGCGGTTACTCTGGCGCTGCGGCAGCGGTCTATTCTCAGGTGCATGAGGTTGTCGTATTTTTCGTTGTTGCAGATGAGATAATAGTGATCATTGTCCCACAAAAGGGAATAGGGGCTTACCTTGAAGCTGCGTTCAGCCGTTTCAAGTCCGTTTTTCCCGAGAACGTTTTTAAAATAGCAAAGCTCGACCTTTTTACGGGTCGATATCGCGGTGTTAAGTGCCTCGATTATGCTGTACAGCGAGTCGTTGGTGCTTTTTGGACGGTTGTCTATACAGACTCTGCCGCGGAGCGTCTCGGCTTCGTGGACACTGACCTGCTTTTCAAGCCTCGATATAAGATCGCGGCTCTTTTTTGCCGGAATAAATTCCGCCGACTGCACCGCGTCTATAAGCAGGCAGACCTCCGGCATGCCGAACTGCCGCTCGGCTATAAAGTAGCCGTGCTTTTTGCCGCCGGTTTCTATCGGAACGCCGACCGAGCACAAAGCGGCGATATCTGAATATATCGCCTTGCGTTCGGCGCTGACGCCGTTTTTTTCAAGCATTGATATAAGCCGTGCGGTCGATACCGGGTGCAGACGATCGCTCTGCTCCTCTAAGTATCGCAGTACAAGCAGTATCCTTGCCTTTTTCATAGCTTCACTCATAAAGGTCCTCCGACGGAAAACAAATCCAGAAACTCGCTGCGGTCGTAAATACAGTTTATGGCGGTAAGAAGCTGCGACGACGACATGCCGTGCGGAAGGTCGAGCCTTTGCTCTAAAAGCTCTCTTCTTTTTCGGCTGTCCGGACCGCCTACAAGCCCCAGCTCATAAAGGTCTGCCTTTGTGACCGGTTCGCCGCGCCTTTCGCGGCTGAAAATCACGCCTGCCTTTTTCAAGGCATCGGTTATTATCTGTTCACAAAGACCCTCGACCCCTAAAAAGCCCTCGGCTGACGCCGCTGTTTTGCGGCGCTCGGTGCCCTTTATCTGGGGTATAAAGACGTTTGTGATTTTATTAGGCGGTACTATGCCGGAAAGATGCGAGCGTATCAGAAAGCCGGCGCCGTCGCTGTCGGTCATTATTATAATACCGCGCTTATTTGCGGCTTTTCTTATAAGCTCAGCCTTTTCGCGGTTCTTGAATATCCCGAAACCGTCGGTTGTAATAATTTCGGCGTCTATAAACGACGACAGCCGTATCTTGTCATACTTGCCCTCGACTATAACCGCCTTATCGAGATGTATCATGTCCGACCCCTTGCTATCAAAGCCAGCTGCACTACCGCCTTTTCAAGCGTGGTCCTGCCCGGAACCCTTGACCCTTTTACCGCCATGTCACATTCGCAAAGGCAGCGCAGTGACTCGGTAATCTGCTTTTCGCTGAGGTTTTTCAGCTGCCTTTCGGCGTCGGTCATTCTGAACGCCGTGCCGAAATATCCCAGCTCCTTTGCCGCCGCTTCGGGTCTTATTCCGGCGCATTTTGCGGCGTGTGCCCTGTAGATATCGATATATGACGAAGCAAGGATAGTGAGGATATATGCCGGGTCGGTGTTCATGAACGAAAGGTCGTCAAGTATTTTGTAAGCGCCGGCAACATCGCCTTTCAGCACCGCCCTTGAAATATTGTAGACCGATGCTTCAAGCGATCTTGAGCATACGGTATCGACCGTTTGGTTTGATATATTGCCGCCCTCACCCACATAAAAGCAGAGCTTTTCAAGCTCGTTTATAAGGGTTGACAGATCGTCCGAACAGGTGTCGATCATGTGTCTTGCCGTTGTAGGCTCCATCCGGCACTTGCGCCGCGCGGCGCCCGACTGCAGCAGCCGCATTATATCGGCGGTGTTTTTTCTGCCCATACAGTAAACGTGACCGCCCGACTCCGTGACTGCCGAAAAAAGCTTCAAGAAACGGTCGCCCGGCTTTTTTTGCGATATCTGCACGGTTTCAAACCAGATAATGAAAACGGTTGTCGGCGGCATGTCGGCTATAGCCGAAAACAGCTTGTCGATCTCGCTTTGAGACGCCTTGTCAAACGGATAATCGCACAGCGTCACCGCCCTTGACGCGCTCATTACCGGAAAGGCTGTGACGGCGTCATAGACGGTCTGCGCCTTTACGGCACCGTCGAATTTCATCAGATTCAGCTCGGCAAGATCCGTGACCGCGAGCCTGAGCATTTCGTTTATATGCCTTTTTATGAGGTACTGCTCCTCGCCGAATATGCAGTAGCAGCCCGAAAGGTTTTTGCCCTTTATGGCTGACGAGAGATCGTTTTCGGTCAGAAATTCTATTGTCTTTTTGCTATTTGACGGCATAAAACACCGGCTCCTTTCCTTCCTTTATTGTAACCGACACATCAGTCCCCTCAGCCACCACCGTGTAAGAGTCGGATATGCTTTGCGGATAAAAGACGGGCGACATGTATATACCTCTGAATTTCCCGTCCGGCGGCAGCAGGGCTATGATATAGTGCGCGTCGTGCGGCAGGTCTCTGCCGTTTATTCCGAATATGAATTTCTGCGTTTTTGACAGCATGAGTACCGAGTCTCCGCCTTTTTCAATGCAAAAGGTCAGCATGTTACCGGAGCTGAACATTTCGCCCTCGCCCACAACCGAAACGGCGGTTTTTTCATATACCTTGTGACCGCTCAAAAGACTTTTATCGGTCACGGCGATTTTTCCGATTCCGACTTTGGATGCAAGGGCGTCAAAACCGCCCCAGTAGGCATTGCCCTCGGGCATTATCAGTGTGTCTATTGTACCTGCCGACCATTCCTTTAAAATTGCCGAAACGGCATATACGTCTCCTTTATCATCGCCGCAGCCGATAACCGTTACCGACCGGTTATATTTTATGACGGCACAGAAACCGGAGCCTGCATTGACCGCTGTGATCTGCAGCGAATTTGCCGAAGCAAGCCGCCCTGCCCACATGCCGGTCACGGTCAGCAGTGCCAGCATCAAAGACAGAAGCTTTACGCCGCCCGGACGGCTGCAAAGCAGCCATACGCCGGTGAGTCCTAAGCAAAGTGCTGTTATAACAAGGGCAAGGCAGCTGCCGAGCGGAATATATGAAAAAGGAATTTTTGCTATCAGCCCCACTGCGGCCGAAATATACCGCGAGACAAGCGTCGCAAATGAGAAAAACGGAACCGAGAAAAATCCCACAAAGGGCAGCGCCGACAAAATAACGGCGGCAAGCAGCGAAAGCAGCAGGTAACCCACGGCAAAGCTGATGGCGATGTTTGCAACGGGCGATACCGTGGATACATAGCCGAAAACGATCATCGTTATAGGCAGTGTAAAAATCGCCGCGCCGACCGACTGTGCCGCAACCGAAAGAGTGTTTTTGACGATATCGCACAAGACAAAGTTTCTGATATTAACTTTGTCGTCAATCAGCTTTCCGGTGGCACCGCCGGCGACGATGACACCTGCAGTCGCGCTGCACGACAGCAGAAAACCGATGTGCAGCACATAAAACGGCTCATACAAAAGCATCAGTATTACCGCAATGCCAAGGGAATTGAGCGAGTCCTTGCAGCGTATGGCGGTACCTGCACCAAAGGCTGCCGCGCACATTATTCCGGCGCGTATCGCGGACGGAGTGAAACCCGTCACCGCCACGCCGAGAAGCACGACGCCGAGCGAGCAGAGCCGCGCGGTGCGCCGCTTGAAAATCATACAGAACAGTCCCATAACGGCGGAGCACATTATGCTTATGTGCAGACCGGATACCGCAACAATGTGCGATACTCCGCAGACCTTGAGGTCGGAATAAAGCCGGTCGCTTATTCCGCTTATATCGCCGAGCAAAACGCCGCAGGCAAGTGCCGCGTCGTCGCCCGAGAGACGTTCTCTTATGGTTGACCTTATGGCGCTTCTCAATGCAACGCAGGTCTCATACGGCGTGTAGCGATGCCCGACCTGTTTTATGTTGTTTGCAAAGCAGGAAACGAATACGCCCTCGGCATAACCGGAGGAGCGGTAACGCTCGTCGGGCAGGGAAAACTGACCGTCAAAGGAAATGATATCGCCGACCTTTGAAAAGGCGGCGTCATCGTCGCCGTTGACCGATACCGTAAGTTTTATGCCGGATGGCGCCGATCCTTCGCCGCCGTCTACGGTTTTTACTTCAAGGCGTGTATATGCGCCGTGTCCGCGCGGCTCCTCGGTCACCCTCGCCGTGACCGGCATCCGGCTGCCTGCCAGCGCCTCGGAGCGCGTTATCCGCGCATAGCTTCCGGCGGTCATTATAAGGCAAAGAAGCGAGGATAGAAGCAGTACATATGCCGCGAACCTGCCGCCTTGAATATTCCTCTTAAAAACGGAGCAGACGGCGGAGAACAGCAGCAAAACAAGCGCGGCTGCAATGCCGGCGACGGTACCGCACTTATAAAGCAGAGCCGCTGCCGAAAGTAAGATCAGCGAAACGGCAAATGCCGGGCGTTTCACGAAAGGTCACTTCCCAAAACCGGACTGTGACCGAACAGATTTATCATAATTTAAGATCATCCGGATCAAAATTTCTGCCTATGTCGCCAACGACGGGTTCGCGCCGTAAGGGGTCGTATTTATACGACCTGCAGCAATCAAATGGCGAGCGAAGACCTTTTTTTGGGCAAACGATCTCTTTGCCGCCCATTATCGACCGTGCAAAGCGGCAGTATTCGCACCTTTTCGCAACAAGGCTGCTGTAGTATTTTTTATCGGACAAAACTCTCCCCCCGCAAACACAAACAGATTTTCCTACATTGTACCACATTTCGCCCGCTATTTCCACCCTTTTTCGCAGTTAAATGTTATCGGTTAATGACAAAAGGCACGCCTGTCGTTTCGGTTTTGAACAGGCATGCCTTTTTTGTTATTCCGGGTTTATTGCTCAAGTATCTCGTCGAATGTTTTTTCCAGCACCGGAGCAAAAAGGTCGTAATGATAGTGTTCGATTGCGTATTTATATGCGTTTTCGGTTATCGATGTGGTAAGCCCACGGTTAAGATAGGCTGTCTCGAGCGTGTCAAACCAATCGATGTCGCGGCACAGGAATCCGTTTTCTCCGTCCTTTATAATATCTTTATATACACCCACCGCCGAAACTGCCGAGGGCACCTTTACAAGTGCCGATTCGAAAAACTTAAGTTCCGATTTGCAATCATTGAAATAGTAGTTGACCAGCGGCGCAATGTTAAGGTCAACCTCAGCTATTTCGTATTGGAGTTCTTCATAAGAGCAGGCCGGTTTGAAAATTACACGTCCCTCATCCTTCAGTTTGGCAAGTTCGCCGTCAAGGTTCATAAATCCTACTATTTTTAGGTATACATCGCTGTACTTTTTCAGCATTCTGATAACAGCCTCCCTGCATATGCCGAAATCATTCTGATGTGAGTCGGAGCCGGAAAAGTAACCTATATAATACTTACTTTTGTCATACACACGTTCATCCACGGCTGTTTTCGAGCATGCTTCCTGCTGTTTGTTGAAGTAGTTCGGGATGACATATGTCTTTTTGCCAAAGTCTTCAATAAGATGATCTCTCAGATATGTCGTGGTGGTTATGAAGGTGTCACATTGTCGGGCGACCTGCGTGTGACCGCCCGCGAGACCAAAGTGAATGTTCATATTGCCTACATTTGGAGTAAGCCCGATGTTTGTGACATAGTCGAGAATACAATTCGCATTATATATAAGGTCGTCAATGTCATATATCAGCGGAACGCCGTGATGCTTGCAGGCAAATGCGAAGTTGTTTGTGTCATTGTCGAGGGTAGCCCTTTGAAACACAACTGCCGAAATATGCGACAAATACGACAGGATCAGAGGGGTCTCTGCCGACGTGAAGCACACCGCCGAGTATTCTTTACTGTTGCGAAGAGACTGTTTGAAATTGAAAAACCGATACCTGAAGGTGGCACTTGCAAAATCGTTGGTTACATATACGATTTTTTTGTTTCCGTCATCGTTCAACAGAGTTCTTATCCGCGAGCCAAAATCAGAATAATCAATCTGCCTCGGATATTTGTGTTTCATTGACAGTTTATACATTTACATGTTCTCCGTTATTTCTTTCATATGCTCGGCAGCCCTGCTCAACGCTTCGCTCCTGTCTTTGCATATGTTGACAGTGCTCTCATAATTGACTCTTCTCAGCTTTGGATTTTCAGCAAGCCGTATTGCCTCTCTCATACCGCCCAGCACATCGTCTGTATCGGTATTGACGGCAATAACGTTGTCCGAATATCTGCCAAGATCGCTGCTGTCGGTGTATTTGTTGGTCAGACAGACAGCGCCGGCCAACGCAGAGTCAATCACGGTTTGCGGAAGTGCTGGCCCGTATGCAAAGGAAATGAAAAGATCGGCTGATGAAAGCAGCGCTTTATAGCTATCCGCAGTCAGATTACGCACTATTTCCATATCTTCACTTATATCAAATTTAAAGTCTGATATCGAACTGTCACATACCACCGTAATTGACCATTGCTCAGGAACAATAACATTGTGCTTAAGCGCTTCGTTTATAGCTGCAACGCCGAAATAAAACATGTTGCCGCTGCTTCGGGTATCGCCCCACAGGACAAGTTTATACTTTTCTTTGTCGGAAAAGCTCTGTTCAGATGGTGCCAAGGCGTTGAATACCGTAAATGAGTCAAGGCAAACAGAAGCCTTTTTTGCACTGCCGAATTCTTCTTTGCACAAATAGTCATAAAGCGGTTCAGAGCAAGCCACAGGTACGACCTGATCGTTTTTCAGTATATTCTGTATCTTAATTGCAACGTCGCCGTTTTTGCAGAAGAAATTGTTTGCGTCCTCCACAACATAAAATATTTTTCCGGCGGCATTTGGCGTGTTCAGCACACAGTCGGCATTGCGCCAATCCGCGCAAATAAAGATATCCTTGGGGCAGATATCAATATACATTCTTGAGGATTTGGCATAGAATTCGACATTGACATTCCGGGAAATGCTTATGTTCAGATCGTTTATATGTTCTTTAAATTCTTTGTCGGCAGGCTTGTCACTGATGATGCGCAGGTCAAAATTATATATATTACAATATTGTGCAGCCAGAAGAAGCGAAACCGATAACGCTGTATCGGTAAATCCCTTTTCTGTATCGGCAAAAAACAGGTTGATCCTGTTGCGGCTGCTGCCCGAAGCAACCCTTGATTTCAGCGAAACACAGTCATTTCCAAAGAATTCAGCCGCCATATCGTCTATATATGATATGGTCATACCCGGCGGCACAAAGCCGGGGTGGCTTGCCATATAGTCGATACAATGCAGCAAAGGGTTGCCATTAATATCGCCGGCAATTGACAAATAAGCGCTGGTGCTGAACCTTGCACTGGGGTTTCTCAGTTCCTTTGCGCCGTATAAATAATAATGCGTTGCGGCGTCAATGCCTGAAGAAACAACATCCGGATATGTGTCAAGATAGTAGGTTTCACTAAACAGACTTGAATTTTTGATCTTTTGAATGTCATCAGACATACGGCTGCTGCTTTCTGAGCCAAACAGACGTTTAAACGAATTCCTGCCTTTTTTGATTGCTTTTTTAATAAACATAAGTTTTATTCCTTTCGGATATAAGATCAGATCGACCGCAATGATTGTCGAACCACAGGCGTTTTGCGAGTCAATACCACCGAAGTTTTAAAACACATTATACATTATACTATATAAAGACAAAAAATCAATACCTTTGTAAATGACATAATCCTCTTAGAGCGGACACATGAAAAAGCAAAATAATTTTAGGACTATACAAAGCAATCATGGTACAACGGTTTGTCTGCACTATACGGGTTGTATCACTTTGCGGTGCAGAATAACACGGCGGTTAGTGGTATTGCGGTATTGATTTTTACAGATATATGTGCTACACTTATCTAAGTTGTTTTATGATTGTTAGATACCGCATCACTTTTGGAACAGGAGATTTTAAATATGCAGAACAGCGCCGCAAAGACGGACAAAAATACGTCACGTTCAAAAACAGACCTTTTGTTTTTGGCAATATGTGCATTGGTACCGTGCTTTACTTTCTTTATTTATGCACCTTTCGAATTGTATTTTGCCAACATAAATGAATTTTGGTTCGGACTTTCCTCGTTCTGGTTTGTGTCTGTCGGGTTTGCCCTGCTCTCATTTTTGATACTGTTTTCCATAGGCCTTATTTTCAGAAAATTCGGAAAGGTCTATGTTTACGGGGCTTTGCTTGCAGGCGGCGGATTGGCGTCCTTTATTCAGGGAGATTATATCAATTTAAAGCTCGGAGTCTTAAACGGGGAAGAAATTATCTGGTCTGATTATTACGGCAGATTTGTAATCAATGCTTTGATATGGATTGCAATTATTGCTTCTGCCGTTATTCTTTCGGTGATTTTTAAAAACAAATCAAAAAAGCCGATAGGCGTGATCTGCGCCGTAATTCTTATTATACAGGCTGTAACATTGACTACTTTGGCGGTCGGCGGCGACAAAAAGGACACCTCATACGGCAAGGTTGTAACCGTAAAGAATCTGTTTACTTTGTCCGATAAGAATAATGTTGTTGTATTTTTAATGGACATGTTTGACTCTGACTATATGAATGAAATAATTGAAGACACTCCCTCCGTTAAAGATGACTTCGATAATTTTATTTATTACCGCAATCATACGGGATCGTATAGCACGACTCTTTACTCTATCGGTTCGCTTCTTGCCGGGCAGCATATTGATAACTCCTATCCAAGCTTTAAGGATGCGGTCAACGCTCAGTCAAAGAGTGAAAAGTGCATGTTCCCGGAGCTGATGAGCAAGGACTGCTCCATTGACATGTATTTCCCGTTTGCAGAAATGGCACCGGACGATGTGCTGAACGCGAATACGGCCCTTAGCGATCCGGAAGACAGTTATTACATCAACAACTATTTCAGGTTCTCCATAAAATTATATAAGCTCAGTGCATCTAAATTTGCGCCCGACTTCATGAAGCCTTATGTTTGGGTGGACAGCTCGGCATTTGACCGCTTCAGAAGTTCGAGAGGTGAAAATGCTGCGTATTCCGAAGATAACATAGCTCTGCACGAATTGTTTGACCAGGGAACAGTTGATAAGGACGACAAAGAGCATTTTAAGTTTATTTATGCAACAGGCGCTCATTTCCCGTATACTAACGATGAGAATTTCAACCGGCTTCCCGGCGACGATTATTCGCGAGAGCGTGCTATAGGGTCGGCGAGGGGCTCTCTGAAGCTCTGCCTCCAGTATATAGAAAAAATGAAGCAGTCGGGTGTTTACGATAATACGACCATAATTATTATGGCAGACCACGGATTTTATACCGAAGGGGCACTTACCAATCCGCTTTTCATGGTAAAGCCGAGCGGAAGCTCCGAACCGTTTACAATATCTGATGCGCCCACCTCAAGCATCAATTTCCAGGCAACGGTTATGTCGGCTTTCGGATACAACGATGACGGTCGATACGGCGTGTCCAATACGGACATATCCGAGGGTGACCGGCCGGAGAGATATTTTTACCAGTACTCTCTTGCCGAGCCGAATGTTAATAATAAATTCAGGCTGATCGAGTATAAAATTGCTCCGGAGGGCAATCAAAGAAAAATGTTCTCTTTGACCGACAGGGAAATTGAGACAGACGGCACGGTCGTGGTTCATCACGAAAATTGTGCATATTGTGAGGAGCACGGTATGGAGACTCCGGATGTCCCGAATTACGAGGGTATTCTTCACGAGCAGAAAAAATAATGCCGGCCGATCGTGCAGGCGGCGGACAGGTTCGCTGCTTTTTGCGAAGGAAAGCATGAAAAAACCAATATAACAAAAAGGCATTACAGGCAAATCAAAGCCCGTAATGCCTTTTATAATATTCAAATGTGCCCGTAAACGGTCAGAATATTTTAGTGTAGTTTTCAGCCTGCTGCCGCTCGACAGTCAAACCCGGCACTCTTGAGCCTGAACACAGAGTGCCCAGACGAACCCGAGCCGGTCTCGGTATCATTCCCACTCGCTCCCCGAAACCGTGACCTAAACGATTTTGTATATGTTGCTTAGCTTCGGTTATCGGGATTGCTTAGATTATCCAAGAATTACGGTGTATCATAATTCCTGTTGTCATTATGTTGTCACGAAGATAGGTTGGTGCAGGACCAATCTGTATAGATATTATAGCGCAGTGTTCTTTGAATTGCAATACCGTTTTTCAAAATTTACACGCAACTTTTTCAAAAAGCGTGCAAAACATATTGATTTTTTGGAGCGTTGGCATTATAATATAAACACGCATAATGCAAATATTGCGTGCAGAAAGTTGGTGAC
>UQDO01000005.1 GCA_900539855.1 uncultured Oscillospiraceae bacterium | reverse complement strand
GCCTCAATTAATTTTGCCATGGAACCACAGTCTGGAATAAATGCTCCGCCTTCTATCGGGCAGTTCCAGTCTGGATTGATTCCAAAGTATGTACAGCCATTTCGGATATAATGACATGCTTTGGAAAGCTTTTCATAAGTTAAGGTTGTATCAAATCCAAGAACTACAATATCTGGATCTTCTTCTGTCACATTTATACCAAAATATTGAAATTCCTGGATCAGGGATGGGGTTCCTACCACATAAACACTTTTTCCCTCATAGTGTTGTTTCAAATATCGACTGATCACATGTGTAGATGTCATCATTTGCTGCCTTTTGATCCTGATTCCAAACCTTTCAAGTTTTTCAATATAATCTTGCTGGCTTTTCGAAGAATTATTCGTAAAGAAATAATATTCTCTCCCTGTTTCTTCAACTTTCTTTAAAAAGTCTTTCGTAAATGAAAATAGTTCATTCCCAAGATAAATCGTTCCATCCATATCAAGAATAAAACATTTGATTTTTTCAAACATGAGCTGCCCTCCTATTTGATCACATCATCATAAAAATCATAGAATTTCAGAATTCTCATAAATGTGATACGGTCACGGATATATGGTGCAACTCTTGCTGTTTTCTCTTTCATATCTGGGACGATCGACGGCGCCTCTTGCAATGGCAAGAGCCTTTTCCTTGACCGAAAATGGCAGACTTGCGGACAAAGCGCCTGCGACCTTTTTTGCTTCATCTGTGGGAGAATACAGTTTTATGCCGGAGTCGTTTATATTTTCGGTGATCGTGCCGTTATCCGTAAGATCGGCTATTGCGTAAGCGGTCTCAAAATAATTTGCTATTCCTCTGAAATGCAGCTGTTCCTTGACCGCTTCAAGAGGAACGGGCAGATCTGAATTAACTAAAATGTAACATATAAGCACCCTGATTTCAATACGGCTTTTAAGTCCGCCGGGTGCAACTCCTGCGTTCATTGCATCGGTCTGCATGTCATCTTTTCCCCATTACATTATATTTCACCTTATTATACACCAATTTATCCGAATAAACAAGATATTTTATTGAAAAGTTTTTAATTTTGTATTATAATGTGTACGAGGTGTTGCTAAGGTGAGAAAAAAGGTATTGCTTCAGCAGATCGAAATGCTAATTAAAAAGAATGATGAGCTATATAAAGACAATGTTTGCCTTGCAGAGGAGCTTGAAAAGAAAAAGGCTCTGATAAATGAGCTTGAGCAGCGGTTGGAGGAACCGGATGAGCAGGCTCAAAGGTTTGCCGTGCTGGAACCTGAGCAGCTTGCCGCCATGGTATTGCAGGACGAAAAAGCCGAGAACGGCAGACGGGATGGCGAAACAGCGACTGATGTATCCGCTGTGCCGGTAATTGAAATGAAAGCAGATATCGACGAACCGGAACAAAACGAGCCGGGCGTGGACAAAACCGGTGATGAGCCGGTTGATACGGCTCCTTGCAGCGACGAATACGATGAGTCCGATTTACACGCTGCAGCTGCCGGATCAGTCAAAGAAATTGATGCAGGCTCGCGCGTGATAGGCGAGGTGGTCGTGCGCTGCGCGTCGCTCTGCAATGAATTTACCGAACGCGGCGGCGGCAATGCAAAGGATCTTGTAAACCTTGCGCTCGGACGCACCGAGGTGTTCAAATCCGAGGTGCTGTCGGCAGTGACCGACGGCGGCGATAATATATCATTGCAGGAAAAACTGGATCAACTGAAAAACAGTGTTTTTGAGTATTTTGAGCTGCTCAGAAGTCAGATATAGGCAAAGATAGTTAATTTTTTAACGATCAGGCACGCTGTAATCCGAATAATAACACAAATTTTGTTGAAATTTTAACAAATCGCTTGACAACCATGCGTCATAAGATATAATAGTTATGTATCAATGATTTCCGGCATTGCCGTGCGATTTGGGAGGACAACTATGTTAAACATTAAAACTTACAATAAAATTTCACCGATCGGTCTTGACGAGTTCGACAAGACGGCTTATACCTGCGGTGACGATGTCGAACAGCCGGTCGGCGCTATTGTGCGCTCGGCTGCGCTTCACGATGTCGAATTCCCGGAGTCTTTGCTTGCCATTGCAAGGGCAGGTGCAGGTACAAACAATATACCGGTAGACCGCTGTGCCAATGAGGGTATTGTTGTTTTCAATACTCCGGGTGCAAATGCCAATGCCGTCAAGGAGCTGGTTATAGCAGGTCTTCTCATCGGTTCGCGCCGCGTTATTCCGGCTATCAACTGGGCGCTGACACTTAAAGGTAAGGGCGATGAGGTCGGCAAAATGGTCGAAAAGGGAAAGGGCGCCTTTGTTGGACCCGAGATCAAGGGCAAGAGCATAGGTGTTATCGGTCTCGGCGCGATAGGTGTTCTGGTCGCAAATGCAGCAAATTCACTCAGTATGAAGGTCTACGGATACGACCCGTATCTTTCGGTTAATTCCGCGTGGAACCTTACACACAACGCCATTCATGCAATGGATCTTAAGGATATATATGAAAAGTGCGACTATATAACGGTTCATGTTCCGCTGACACCCGAGACCAAGGGCTTTATTAACAGCGAGTCGATCGCAATGATGAAGGACGGAGTAAGGATACTTAACTTCGCGAGGGGAGACCTTGTTGATTCTGCCGATATGCTGGCTGCGCTTGACGGCGGAAAGGTTGCGGCATATGTCACCGATTTCCCGTCAGACGAGCTTATAGGCGCAGACGGCGTTGTCTGCATACCGCACCTTGGCGCTTCGACGCCCGAGTCGGAGGACAACTGCGCCAAGATGGCTGCTGAGGAGCTTATAGATTATATCGAGAACGGCAATATAACCAACTCGGTCAATATGCCCAACATCTCGATGCCCAAGAGCGGTGACGCGAGAATATGCGTTATACACAAAAATGTCCCGGCTGTCATAAACAAGATATCGGGTGTCATTTCAGAGGCAAATATCAATATATCAAATATGCTCAACAAGTCGCGCAAGGATTTTGCGTATACTATGCTTGACATGGACGAAAAAGACTCAGGCAAGATCGAGGCTATCAGGAAGGCTATCGATGAAATGCCCGAGGTGATTAGAGTAAGGGTGATCTGATGAACGGTTACGATCGTAGAGAGGTTAATGAGGCAAGGACGAGGCGCAGGCGCAAAAGCAAGATAAAAAGCGTTGTTATCCTCATAGAGTCGGCGCTTATAATCGTGCTGGCTGCGTGTCTTGCAGTTGTGGGTGTGAAGTATAACACACTCAAGGTATCAAGCGGTAATTCGTCGGTTGTGCAGCCGTCATCTGACGCTCAGGGCAGCACAGCAGACGGCACTGCCTCGGATGCTGCCGGAAATACGTCGTCGGGAATGACCGATGAACAGCTTGCTCTTGTAAAAGAGACCGAGCAGTGGTATCTCAAGCTTGCTAATCCCGATAATCCGGTTGATAACGATTTTATAAAAAACGTTGACCTTGCAAAAATAGAAAGCAGGTTTTCCAGCGGAGCCGAGTCGAGCAAGTATTTTGACAGCCGTGCAGTATCATATCTCAATGAAATGTGCAAGGCGGCTCTTGACGACGGTGTGAGACTTATTTCGGTGTCGTCGTACAGGACCTATGCTTACCAGCAGGCGCTTTACAACAACAGGGTCAAGCGCTGCATAAACGAAGGCTACGGAGAAGCCGAGGCGAAAAAGGTTGCGGCTACCATTGTGGCGCTTCCCGGAACCAGTGAGCACCATTTGGGGCTTGCGGTTGATATAAACTCGGTAGAGGAATCGTTTGAAAACACCGCAGCATTCAGATGGCTGAGCAAAAATGCCGAAAACTACGGATTTATACTCCGCTATCCGAAGGACAAGCAGAGTATTACAAAGATTATTTACGAGCCGTGGCACTATCGTTATGTGGGCGTTGAGCATGCAAAGCGCATGAACAGCCTCGGAATGTGCTTTGAGGAGTACATTGAGTACCTTAAAAACGGTGGGGTAAAATAATTTTCAATTTGCTATTGACATTTGACTGCGATAGTGGTATTATACCAAAAGACAACAAAGAAGGGCATCATCCGCTCTCACCTCAAGGTTTCGTCTGTTGAGGTCAATAGGTGATAGACCATACGGTTTGCTTATTGTGCGCGGATGTTTTATAATGTCCGCGCTTAATTTTTGTTCCGGAGGTGCTTTACAATAGGTAAGGAACTGCGTATTAATGAAGAAATCAGGGAAAAGGAAGTCCGTGTTGTTGATTCCGACGGCTCACAGCTTGGGCTGATGTCGGGTCGCGATGCGCTTTCAAAGGCAGCAGAAAAGGATCTCGACCTTGTTCTGATCGCTCCTAACGCCACTCCGCCGGTCTGTAAGATAATGGACTACGGCAAGTATTGCTTTGAACAGGCAAAGCGCGAGAAGGAAGCCAAGAAGAACCAAAAGGTAGTTGATATCAAGGAGATCCGTTTGGGACTTAAGATCGATGTTCACGATTTTGAGACCAAAGGAAATCACGCCAAGAGGTTTCTTGCAGAAGGTAATAAGGTCAAGGTTTCGATACGCTTCCGCGGCAGAGAGCTCGGATATCCCGAGATCGGTGCCGATGTTATGGCGAGGTTCGCCGATTACTGCGCCGATGTTGCAGTGGTTGAAAAGCCTGCCAAAATGGAAGGACGAAACATGCTTATGTTCCTTGCTCCTAAACCGGTCAAATAGTTGCCAAAATTTCTAAGGAGGAATATTCAATGCCTAAGATCAAAACACACAGCGGTGCCAAAAAGCGTTTTAAGCTTACCAAGCTCGGAAAAGTAAAACGCGCACACGCTTATAAGTCGCACATTCTTAATAAGAAAACGACCAAGCGCAAGAGAAATCTTCGTCAGGCTGCCGTTGTTGACGTGACCAACGTCGCAAAGGTCAAAAAGATGATTCCTTACAAATAAGGATACGCTAATCAACATAAACGGAGGTTGCTGAAATGGCACGTATTAAAGGCGCGATGATGACGCGCAAGAGAAGAAAAAAGACATTAAAGCTTGCCAAGGGTTATTTTGGCGCAAAGTCCAAGCTTTTTAAAACTGCTAAAGAAGCAGTTATGAAATCGGGCAATTATGCCTATATCGGACGCAGACAGAAGAAGAGAGATTTCCGCCGTCTGTGGATCACCAGAATTTCTGCCGCTGCAAAGATCAACGGCATGAACTATTCCACCTTTATGAACGGACTCAAGAAGGCCGGCATCAACATCAACCGTAAGATGCTTGCCGAGCTTGCAGTTGAAGATGCAGCAGCTTTTGCAGCACTTGCAGCAAAGGCAAAGGCAGCTCTTTAATAGACAAAACGTACTTAACCGCCAAGGGTCTCCTTTGGCGGTTTTTTTGTACCTCCCGGCACAGTTGAATTTTTGACTCTTACCAGCCTAAGCTTAACATATGCTTAAAACACTTAACTTTAAATGCGCATATATTTAACAGAAGTAAGGTAACTGTTTGCACCTGCAAGGTTTAAAATATGTGTATAAAAGATGCTCGGGGGCGCATGATATGAAAGAATCGTATAAAGATAACGGAACATTTAAAAACGGATTCCTCGGCAGACCCTTTTCGGTTATAATTGGGCTTTTGCTTGTAGCCGCCGGACTTGCGGCTTCATTTATAATAATAGCTAATTTCGACCTATTGTGTGCCGCTGCGCTCAAAGCCCTGGCACTGTTTGTATCGGCTGCATCAGTTACTGTCGGCATTTTCTTTCTCGGAATGAGTATTATCAATAAATAAAACTAAAAATTTGCTTTATTTGAAATTTAGTGTTGACAAATCGGCTGTCAGTTGATATAATATTCAAAGTTCCGTAAGGGCATGAGTTATTAGCTCAGCTGGCAGAGCACTTGACTTTTAATCAAGGTGTCCGGGGTTCGATTCCCCGATAGCTCACCAAAAGACCTTGTCGATATTATCGACAGGGTCTTTTTTTATGCTGCTTTAGTTTACATAACGCAAGATTGTTAAAAACTTATTTAAGTTGACAAACACCCTGTGAAATGATACAATAATTTTGTTATTTTTTAGAAAATATTATGCGATTTGTTTATTGCGGCTTAATATTTTTTAATAGCTTATGGAGGAAAAATATAATGACATTGAAGGAAAAAGCACTTGCACTACATTATGATCTGGGCGGGAAGATCGAGGTCGTCACAAGGGCACCGCTTGAAACAAGAGAAGAATTAAGCCTTGCGTATACACCCGGAGTTGCCGAACCGTGCCTTGAGATAGCGAAGGATTACAGCAAATCGTTCCAGCTTACACGCCGCGGAAAAATGGTGGCAGTAATTACAAACGGAACGGCGGTTCTCGGTCTTGGCGATATTGGCGCTGCGGCTGCCATGCCCGTCATGGAGGGCAAATGTGCGCTGTTTAAAAAGTTCGGCGATGTCGACGCTTTCCCGATATGCATTGATTCGCATGATACCGATGAAATTGTAAACACCGCTTATCTGATATCAAAAAGCTTCGGCGGAATAAATCTTGAGGATATTGCCGCTCCGCAATGTTTCGAGGTTGAGCGGAGACTAAAGGAAATGTGCGATATCCCGGTTTTCCATGACGATCAGCATGGAACAGCCGTTGTTGTTTGTGCGGCACTTTTGAATGCCGTAAAGCTTACCGGCAAAAAGATGGGCAAATTGAAGATAGTCATTAACGGTGACGGCGCCGCCGGTACCGCAATTGCAAAGCTGATACTGAAAATGAATTTTGGTGAGGTCATAGTGTGCGGATTGTACGGTATGCTGTCGAGAGATATGGAGGATCTCAACCCTGCACGCCGCGAGCTTGCGAATATGACCAATCCCAGAATGCTTCGCGGCGATGTAAGGGAGGCACTCAAAGGCGCCGATGTTTTGGTGGGCGTATCGGCACCGGGTGTCATAACGCGCGATATGGTAGCCGGGATGAATGACGGTATCGTTTTTGCAATGGCAAATCCTGTGCCTGAGATCATGCCCGAAGAAGCGTTAGCAGGCGGTGCCAGGGTCGTTGGCACCGGCAGAAGCGATTATCATAATCAGATAAACAATGTTCTTGTATTTCCCGGCATTTTTAAAGGCGCACTCAAGGCGCGTGCCAGAGCGATAACCGATGAAATGAAGGAGGCAGCCGCAAGGGCTGTGGCGTCTATAGTAAGCGACGAGGAACTGTCAAGCGAATACATAATCCCGTCGATATTCGACTCGAGAGTGGCTGATGCCGTTGCAGCAGAGGTCGAGAAATTCGCAAATAAATGATAATTGTGCAGCATAGTATCCCTGCTATGCTGCATTTTCTTTTGGGATAAAGAGGTCAGTTGTTAAAATCAATAAATCATGATACTATTTTTCTCTAAATTTCGACTAATATATTATTGTTTATTTTGCAATGCTTTGGTATAATATATAAGTTATCAAAATGATGGGAAGTTGGAATTATGCAGTCAGCAGAAAATATAAGAAACGTAGCGATAATCGCCCATGTTGACCACGGTAAGACTACGCTGGTCGATCAGCTTTTAAAGCAGAGCGGTACGTTCAGACAGAACGAGCAGGTCGCAGAGCGTGTTATGGACTCTAACGATCTTGAGCGCGAACGCGGCATTACAATTCTTTCAAAGAATACGAGCGTTATGTACAACGGCGTTAAGATAAATATTGTCGATACTCCCGGACATGCTGATTTCGGCGGTGAGGTCGAGCGTATACTGATGATGGTCGACGGAGTTGTGCTGCTTGTTGATGCTTTTGAGGGCTGTATGCCGCAGACGAGATTCGTTCTTAAGAAGGCGCTCGGACTTGGCAAAAAGGCTATAGTTGTCGTCAATAAGATCGACCGCCCCATGGCAAGACCTGCCGAGGTCGTCGACGAGGTTCTCGATCTTTTCATTGAGCTTGGCGCTGACGATTCGCAGATAGAATTTCCGGTCGTTTACGCTTCGGGACGTGACGGCTACGCGTCGTTTGATCCCGATGTCAAGGGTACTGACCTTAAACCGCTGTTTGACACCATATTAAAGGAGATCGAGCCGCCCAAAGGTGATCCCAACGGTCCCACACAGGTCCTTTTCTCAAATATAGATTATGATGACTATATCGGACGCATCGGCGTCGGCAGGGTCGAGAGAGGCAGCATAAAGGTAGGGCAGAATGTTGCACTCTGCCACACCGACGGCACACATTCTCTTGTTAAAATAACCAAACTGTTCCTGTTTGAGGGCTTAAGACGTGTTGAGGTCGATGAGGCTCCGTTCGGTGATCTTGTTTCGGTCGCCGGTATTGTCGGACTGAATATAGGCGAAACCGTGTGTGACCCCGAGCATATTGAGCCGCTGCCGTTTGTCAAGATAGACGAACCGACCCTTTCTATGAACTTCATGGTAAACAATTCTCCGTTTGCCGGCAGGGAAGGAAAGTTTGTCACCTCGAGAAATCTTCGTGACCGTCTTTTCAAGGAGGTTGAGACCAACGTCAGCATGCGTGTTGAGGAGACCGATTCAGCCGATACCTTCAAGGTAAGCGGACGCGGCGAGCTGCATCTTTCGATACTTATAGAGACTATGCGCCGTCAGGGGTATGAATTCCAGGTGTCTCCGCCCGAGGTCATTTATAAATACGAAAACGGCAAGAAGTTAGAGCCTATTGAGCTGCTTATGATAGAGGTGCCGGAGGAATATGTCGGCGCAGTCATGGAAAGACTGGGCACCAGACATGCCGATATCCAGAATATGGGCACAAGAGAGACCGGGCTCAGCCATCTTGAGTTTCTGATACCTGCAAGAGGACTTATAGGCTATCGCTCACAGTTTTTGACCGATACCAACGGAAACGGTATAATGAATCACATCTTCCACGGATATGAGGAGTACAAGGGCGATATTGAAAACCGTATGACCGGCTCCATAATCGTTCATGAAACCGGCGAAACGACCGGCTACGGTCTGTTCAACACCCAGTCGAGGGGCAGACTTTTTGTGGGACCGGGCGTTCCCGTCTACGAAGGTATGATAGTCGGAGAAAATCCGAAGAATGAGGATATCGTCTGCAACGTCTGCAAGAAAAAGGCAGCCACAAACATGCGTGCCGCAGGTTCGGACGAAGCCCTCAAGCTGACGCCTCCGTCTGTTATGAGTCTTGAGCAGAGCCTTGAATTTATCAAGTCTGACGAGCTTGTTGAGATAACGCCGAAAAGCATACGCCTGCGTAAACGCATACTTGACAAGGAACTGCGTATGAAGGCTGAAAGCAAACTTAAAAAGTAAGCAATGGAATATATAATTCTCGATAATGAATGGATCACGACGTATTATAAGATTGGCAGCAGATCGTTTAACGAGCTTATAGAGATAGGCGCTGTAAAGCTTGACGAGAACCTTAATGAGATCTCGCGGTTTACCGCGCTTATACGCTCCACCTTCACAAAAAAGCTGTCGAGCAGGTTTCAGCGGCTGACCAATATCACCACCGAGGAAATGCAAAAAAACGGTATGACCTTTGATCAGGCGGTCGATCTGTACACCGAATGGGCAGGCAATGACGCCGTGACCATGACCTGGAGCAATTCCGACCTTTATGTGCTGCTTGATAATTTCAAACTCCGCCGCAACTTAGGCTCTGTGCCGTTTATAGGCATGTACGCAGATCTGCAGAAATATGTCCAAAGCGAAATGATAGCGGCGGGGCATACAATTACATCGCAGATATCGGTCGCAAACGCGGCGCTGTCGCTCGCCATACCTATTGACGGCATAGGACTTCATCGTGCCCTTGACGACAGCCTGCTTTGTGCGGAGATACTGCGTAAGGTATTCAACAAAAAGCGGTTCAATAATTTTGTGACCGACACGAAAGCCTCCGATTTTTATGACAGGCTAACATTCAAGGCGTATATAATAAAGGACATTGAAAGTCCGCTTATTAACCGTCAAAAGCTTGAATTTGTGTGTGATAAATGCAAAAGCAATGCTACAAGGCTTACGCCGTGGGTGTTTAAAGGGCAGTCGTTCAGAGCGGAATTCTGCTGCAGGAAATGTTCCTACAGGTTTATGGGACGTGTGTCGTTCAAAAAATACTACGACCGCGTCGTTGTCAAAAGGAACACGGCGCCTATTGCTACCGTTACGGTAAAGACCGACAAGACAAAGGCATAAATAATAATAATCACCCGTTTGTACGAATAGTATATACGGGTGATATTTTTATGTCTTTTCTTACATTTTACTGTGCGGTACTGCTGACATTGTGCGGCGTTTTATTTACCGTCAAAAGCGGGTTTTACGTCTTTAAAAGACCTGGGGATATCGTAAAGTGCACCGTTGGGAAGCTTGTAAAGGAGAGAAACCCGGACGGTTTTAAAGCTATGTCCATAGCTTTGGGCAGTACAATAGGAATAGGCAACATCGTGGGAGTCGCATCGGCTATATGTGTCGGCGGTCCCGGCGCAGTTTTCTGGATGCTTCTGTTTGCGTTTATAGGCATGATGACAAAATACGCAGAAATATATATATCGGTCAAGGATGCAAATGATAATAACCGGCAGTGCGGCGGGCCGATGTATGTGATGGAGAGCATGTTTCGAGGACCTTTTAAGCGCCTTGGGGCTTTGTTCGCCGCCGCATGCTGTGTAGGATCGTTTTTATCGGGAAATATTCTGCAGTCAAAATCGGTATATGAATTTGCAAGGCTGGGATTCGGGTTGGGCTTTTTGCCGGTCACTTTGATAACCGTGCCTCTCCTCGGCATAATAATATTCGGCAAGGATAAGCTGTATCAGAACTTCTCAGCCGTTTTCGTGCCGCTTATGTCGGTTTTTTATATCATAGCCACAATAGGTATAATTATAGCGAATATAAACAACGTGCCGTCAGCGCTGCTTTCTGTCATAACTTCGGCGTTTGGCTTTAAAGGAATTGCAGGCGGATTTTGCGGATCGGTACTTGCCGTGGCACTGAGGACCGGCGTGATGAGGGGACTGTTCACCAACGAAGCGGGGCTCGGCAGCGCACCGATAGCCCATTGTTCAGCTAAGGTTACCGATCCTCACTCGCAGGGGTGCTGGGGGATAGTGGAGGTTTTTGTCGATACAGTCGTAGTCTGTATGCTGACGGCACTTGCGGTGCTGTCGTCCGACATCTACCGTTTAGGGTTAAGCACTGAGCCTTTCACCCTTGTATGCAGGATATTTGAGGATACCTTCGGCAGCGCAGGGCTTAAGGTGCTTTGCATCTCAGCTTACTGCTTTGCTTTTGCGTCTATAGTCGGCTGGTCGTTTTACGGTATAAAATCATTACAGTATCTGAGCGACAGCGCTGCCGCAAGAAAGATTTACATAATCTTCTTTCTTGCATTTGTACCGCTCTCAAATATTTTAAGCGGTGATATAATATGGCTGCTGACCGATCTTTTCAACAGCACCATGCTTATACCCAATGCGTCGATGCTTTTATATGCCGGCAGCCGCGCGCTGCCGAAGAATATAGGGCGCATAAAAACGAAAAAGGCTGCCGCTTGATGCGGCAGCCGTTATTTCGTCATGCTTTGATATTCGTCGGATTATGCATTTGTCTTGTTAAGACGAACGACAAGAGCAGACTTCTTTCTGGCAGCGGTATTCTTATGAAGGATACCCTTGTTGACAGCCTGATCGATCTTCTTTACAGCGACCTTGACTGCATCAGCCTTGTCGGCTGCATTGCTCTCAATAGCGGCGTCAGCCTTCTTGATAGCGGTCTTGAGTGCTGAATTATAGCTCTTGTTACGCATGCTGTTTGCTTCTGCGATAAGTACGCGCTTTTTGGCGGATTTGATGTTAGGCATAAATTCCACCTCCTCTTAGAAATTACCTGCGCCGCAATGTACGGCGCAAATCACAGCGAGTATATGATACCACTAAAGAGGCAAAATTGCAACACTTTTTTTAAAAAATTTAAAGTTTATGATCAATAATATATGTGAGACTTAAAGTGTTCCTTCAAAAGCGGAATATAGCATATAAAAGTGACAAAAATATTTATAAACCCTGAAGTTTAAATGCAAAGGAATGATGACCTATCAATATAAGAACCGACCTTGCAACCGAATTTGCCGCCGATAAGCAAAATTCATCTGACGGAATATCCGTATCAAAAAGAAGCAGCGGACATATAGATGTGTCAGAGGTCGCAATAAGCACCAAAGAGGCGGAGGAAATGCTCGGCAAGCCGTGCGGCACCTATATAACGCTTGAGACAGCCAAAGGCATTGATATATTTGAGACAGAGGAACTCCGCGATCTGCTCGTATCAGAACTAAAAAAGCTGCTTGGAGAGAAAAACAGCAATGTGATGGTGGTAGGAATCGGAAACAAAACGGTAACGCCCGACGCGCTCGGACCAAAGGTCGCCGAAGATGTGCTTGCTACAAGGCATATCGGCAGAGAGCTTGCCGAAAAAATAGGTCTTAAGGGCTTGAGACCCGTATGCATTTTATCTCCCGGCGTTTTGGGGCAGACAGGTATTGAAGTGAAGGAAATAATAGACGGAGCCGTGGAACGCACGAGACCAAGCGCTGTGATACTTGTGGATGCATTGGCTGCAAGAGAGGTGTCAAGGCTTGGCAGCACCGTTCAGATAAGCAATACAGGCATATCTCCGGGGTCGGGCGTTGGCAATGCAAGGAGCGAGATAAGCAAAAAGACGATAGGCGTCGACTGCTTCACGATAGGCGTTCCGACCGTTGTCGACGCATACACTCTTTGCAGCGATCTGACCGGCAGGGGTGATCCGGAGCATGAGCCTATGGTGGTGACGCCGCGCGATATCGACAGGCTGATAGAAAAATCGGCAAAGGTCATATCGAGTGCACTTAATATCGTTTTGCAGCCTGAAATAGAAAGCGATATTATACTCTCGGTCGTCTAAAATGCCGGGCTGCTTCATATACTCAAATGATAGGATCAACTTTTGATTTTGAGGAATGTATATGAAAAAAGTTTTAGTTGCTTTACGGGTCGCCGAATGTATCGGCATTGCTGCCGCGCTTCTTCTGTCATGTGTAAATATTAATTTTGATGATCTCATCGGAAAAACTGCATGCTTTTCGGTCGCTGCCGCAATACCGGACGGGCTGTCACGTTCGGTCACATTTACAGTGATAAGCGAGCCTGCCGCGTCTGAAGCGGATCGCGGCACAAAAAAGCCTTCATCCGTTTCCGGGACAGATGAAATTTTGACGCCTGCCGTATGTGCTGCCGTCGAAGAGCAGATCATGGGCAGTGTTATAAAGCGCACAATCCCTACGGCATCGGGCAATATATCGTCAGGCTCCGTATATATAAATAACAACACCGACGCTGCTGTTGATATCGACTCAGAGCTGTCGGCAAAGCTCTCATTTGACGTCACAAAGGACGGGACGGCACAGATACTGATATACCATACACACACGACCGAGTCTTTTATGACCGACGAGCAGTCATACTATAACAGCTCTGATGAGCCGCGATCGACCGACACGGATAAAAACATTGTGGCTGTGGGGGACAAAATTGCCGAGCAGCTGAAAAATGCCGGATACACCGTGATACATGATACAACTATTCATGATCACCCCGGTTTTACCGGCAGTTATGGAAGATCGGCAGAGACCGTCAGCCGTATACTCAGTGAAAATCCGAATATAAAAATAGCGATAGATGTCCACCGCGATTCCATATCTTCGGGCGACAGCGCGAAGGTCGCCCCGGTGGTAACGGTAAACGGCAGGGAAGCGGCGCAGGTGATGCTTGTTATGGGCAGCGAGACCGGAAAGGTCACAGGTTACCCGAACTGGCGCGAAAACTTAAGGCTTGCTCTGCATCTGCAAAAAACATTTGCCGATAACTATCCCGATCTTGCAAGATCGATATTGTTAAGATCCGCAAAATACAATCAGAATCTTACGACCGGCTCAATACTGATAGAAATGGGCAGCGATGCAAATACGCTCAATCAGGCGCTGTATTCCGGCGAACTTGTGGGAAGATCGCTTGTGTCGATGCTGGAAGCGAAAGGAAACAAAGATTGAAACACAAAAGACTTATAAAAACAAGGTATCAGAGAACCATGTTAAGCTCTGCACTTATAACACTTTTTATAATATCGCTAATATCGGCAGCGGCGATACTTATGGGGGTAGTATATAAGGAATCAAGATATATGTCATTCGGAGAGCAGGTGGTGCTGTTTGATATCAAGGAAAAGGATGTGTTCCTTTTCCTTGGAAACGAGGTGCACATACCGCTTATGACGGTTTGTGAAAAAATCGGATACATTATAAAGCAATATTCACCGGGTATTATAAAGCTCCTCCTCGGTGTTGTAAACACCTTGGAGGAGCTGTCAAAAAATATTCCGTTTTAAAATCTGATCTTTTCTTCCCTTAAATAGGTGATGCCCGAATCACGGTGAATATAAACGCTCATCACAACACCGATACTGAGATAGGTACAGAGAAGCGATGTTCCGCCGGCGCTGAAAAACGGCAGCGTAACGCCTATTACCGGGATCAGCCAGAGGCACATTCCGATGTTTATAACGGTCTGTGAAAACAGCATTGTAAAAACGCCGGCGCACATGACAAGTCCCAGTTTGTTGTTTGAGAGAAATCCTACCTTTAATATCCTTATGCAAATAGCTGCCAAAAGCGCAATGACAGCAAGGCAGCCTATGAGCCCAAGCTCCTCGCCGATACTTGTGAATATAAAGTCGTTATATCCTTCCGGTATGCGTCCGCTCTGGACAAGCGGTCCGTTGAACAGCCCCTGACCGAACACACCGCCGTTAGCCATTGCGACTCTGCCGCGCCACTGCTGGAAAAGCGTGACCTGATAATCGGTTTCGGTGCCGAAAAACAGCGCGCTTATCCTTGATCGCTGATCGTCGTTCATTACATAAAGATAGGCAAAGGGTGACGCTATAACGGCGGCTGATAAAAGTATTATAAAATACCTTATTCTGACGCCTGCCGCAAACATCATGCCTATGAAGATAAATGCGAAAATAAGCGCGCTGCCGTCGTCACCCTGAAAATGTATGAGCAGTATCGGAACGGCACCGTGCAGGCAGAGCAGCATTGTGTGGACGAATTTTTTGACCTTGTCGCCCAAACGGTAGCAGTGATATGCAAAGGTTATAATAAAGCAGACCTTCAAAAGCTCTGACGGCTGGAACGAAATCTTGCCCGGCAGCATGAGCCATGCCTTGTCGTCGGTATTTCCCGGCGCGTAGCCTATAAAAAACGTCAGTATTACAAGCGAAAAGCCCACAAGATAAATAACGGGCCACAGTCTCGCAAAGTTTTTGTAATCAAAATTGCTTATTATTATAACAGCCACGGTGCCCAAAGCCATAGCTACGATCTGCATTATAAACTGCTTTAAGCTTCTGCCCGTGACAAAATATGTTGCTGACAAAACGGCGATGCTGCCGTAGATAGTGGTCACAAAGCACAGTATATATAACAGCTTGTCACATTCGCGGATATAATCCGCAATGCGGCGAAAGATGACTTTCATGTATCGTTTCCTTCCTTAAAGTCGTAAACCTATAAAAATATTATAGACTAAAATCAAAAATAGTTCAAGATATACTTTAAATATCTGAAACAATGTGCTATAATAAGTAAAATCAAGTAAAAGAGGTGGCTGTTTTGTCGGATATGAGGTTCAATTCTCACTCTCCAGCAGAGACCGAACAGATAGCCGCCGATTTTTCAGAGTCCTGCCATGCCGGTACCGTTATAGCCATGAAGGGCGACCTCGGAGCGGGAAAAACCTGCTTTGTGCGCGGATTTGCCAGGGGCATGGGGTATAAGGGCGACGTCAATTCGCCTACCTTTGCGCTTGTAAACGAATACAAGGGCGGCAGGCTCGATGTCTACCACTTCGATATGTACCGTGTAAACGGCTGGGAGGATCTTTACACTACCGGATATTTCGATTATCTCGAAACGGGCGGCGTTCTGATCGTTGAATGGAGCGAGAATATCGAAGCCGCTTTACCGGATGATACGGTAACGGTGAGTATAGAGAACGTAAGTGAAACAGACCGTTTGATAACGGTGACGCGATAAGGAGGAAATATGCTGCTGCTTGGTGTTGAATGTACCGCATCTCCCGTGTCGTGTGCACTGTTTGAGGATGAACGGCTCATTTCCGAATACTATCTTAATACAAAGACCACACATTCGCAGACCCTTATGCCTATGATAGAATCGAGCTTAAAGCTCTGCGGCAGAACGCCCGGCGACATTGATATGTTTGCCGTGACAGCCGGTCCCGGCTCTTTTACCGGAGTCAGGATAGGGGTCAGCGCCGTGAAAGGCATGGCGGAGCCGTTTGACAAGCCGTGTGTTCCGGTGTCGGTTCTCAGCGCTATGGCTTACGGCATGTCGGCGTCGGAGGGAATTGTGTGTGCGGTAATGGACGCAAGATGCAATCAGTTTTACAACGCGCTGTTTTTGGTTGAAAACGGTGTTGTTACAAGACTTTGCGAGGATCGAGCGCTTATGGCTGACGAGCTTATAGACGAGCTGTCCTGCATGTCGGAAAAGTACATCGGTGAGAAGATATTTGTAGTAGGAGACGGTGCGGAGCTGCTTTATAATAACGAAAACGCCGCACATCTTCCTCTTTTTCTGGCACCGCAGCATCTGCGCCGTCAGCGCGCGTCATGCGTCTGCATGGCAGCATATGAGTTGATATCAGGCAAAAGGACCGTTACCGCTTCGGAACTGCTGCCTGTTTATTTACGTCTGCCGCAGGCTGAAAGAGAGCTTCGGCGTAAAAAAACACTTGACAAATGAAAGGATTGGGCGTATAAATGTTTGAAAAGGATGACGTTTTGGCAATAGGCTGTGATCACGGCGGCTTCGCACTTAAGAATCAGATCATAGCGCATCTTGAGGAAAGAAACATCAGATATAAGGATTTCGGTACATATGATGAGTCGTCTGTCGATTATCCCGATATCGCCGTTAAGGTGGCTGACAAAGTAGTAAGCGGCGAGCACAAGCTCGGAATTCTTGTCTGCGGTACCGGCATCGGAATGTCTATGGCTGCCAATAAGGTCAAGGGAATAAGAGCTGCCGCATGCTCTGAGACCTTTTCCGCAAAATATACAAGAATGCACAACGACGCCAACATACTTTGCCTTGGCGGCAGGGTAGTGGGACCGGGCGTTGCGTGCGAAATGGTTGATCTGTTTATCGATACGCCTTATGAGGGTGGAAGACACGACCGCAGGGTTGCCGCTGTCATGGCTATCGAAAAAAGATAATATTTTAATGGAGGATGTATAAATGAACCGTAATGTTTGTATTTTCGACCATCCGCTGATCCAGCACAAGCTGGCAATTATCCGCAACAAGGATACCGGAACGAAGGAATTCCGTGAGATCATCAGTGAGATCGCGACTCTTATGTGCTTTGAAGCCACGCGCGATCTTCCGCTTATGGATGTTAAGGTGCAGACCCCGATAGCCGTTGCCGACGCTAAGATGATAGCCGGCAGAACACTTGCCTTTGTGCCGATCCTTCGTGCAGGACTTGGCATGGTGGACGGCGTTTTGCAGCTTGTTCCCGGCGCTAAGGTGGGACATATCGGCATGTACCGTGACCCTGAGACCAAGGAACCGGTCGATTATTACTGCAAGCTGCCTTCCGACATACCGGAACGCGATGTTATCGTTCTTGATCCGATGCTTGCTACCGGCGGTTCGGCGATTGATGCGGTCAATAAGATCAAGAAGTTCAATCCCAAGAGCATTAAGTTCATGTGCATCCTTGCAGCTCCCGAAGGCATAGAGGCTTTTACAAAGGTTCATCCTGACGTTCAGGTCTACTGTGCCGGACTTGATGAGAAGCTTGACGACCATTGCTATATAGTTCCCGGTCTCGGTGATGCAGGCGACCGTATATTCGGTACAAAATAAAACACATAAATACCGTAAATTCAAATCGGCATAAGCCTTGTGCTTATGCCGGTTTTCGTTTTGTATTCGGAATTATAAATAAGTAAATAAAAGCGGCGGGAGCTCTGCTCCCGCCATACGATGTATCAATTTAGTTATTAGATATGCCTCAAAACGAGGCTGGAGCTCGTTCTTCACATTTGGCAATTAAATAAAATCCTATATTATTTGACTATTTTCTTGATGACCTTTAGCCTTGAAAACTCCTCGCGCTCTTTTTCGTCCAAAGCCGCTGTGATCGCTTTTATCTGCGTTTCAAACCGCGGAATGACAATATTTTTGAGGGCGTTTGCTCTTTTCTGCGTCTTTCTGATACCCTCAGCCAGCCTGTAAACGCTGTTTTCGATCTCTGCAAGCTCTGCAGTCCTGCGCTTTACATTGTCAAACTCAATATACGCTTTGTCCAATTGGAATGATGTTTTGCGGTAGCCGAAATAATTCTTTACACCGCTGCTATTCAGCGTTACGGTCGGTATCTCAACACCCATAACACTGCGTGAGGACACGCCAAGCCCGTTTTCGACAGGTACCGATCTTGCGTATTCTTCAACGATGCCGAGGTCAATATTGGCTGTCTGCAATGCTTTATAAGCGTTTATATAGCTTTCATTTATTTCAGTCTGGATAGAGCCTGCGCGGTCTATAAGCGACATGGTTTCCCTTATAAGTATGTTGCGCTTACGGTCAAGCAGATCGTATCCGACCCTTGCAAGCGCAAGCGATTTGTTCAGCTTCATTAGGTTTCCTTTTGTTGGAAAGACCTGCTGTGACATTGTAAAGCGCACCTCACTTTCAATTCGTTTATTTTTGCTCCGCTATCGGGTCATAATACTCCTTGAGCAGTTCGTCGCTGACCCTGTCAAGTTCGGAACGGGGGAGCAGCGTCAGCATTTTCCAGCCGAGGTCGAGCGTTTCCTCAATGGAACGGTTTTCCGTAAAACGCTGCGTTAAAAGGTGCTTCTCGAATTCATTGCCGAAGGCAATATACTTTTTGTCAGTCTCGGATAATTCATCCTCGCCTATGACCGACGCCAGCGCCTTTGCGTCCTGCACCTTTGCGTAGGCGGCGAAAAGCTGGTTCGCAAGGGACGAATGATCTTTACGGGTAAATCCCTCGCCGATACCGTCCTTCATAAGACGCGACAGGCTGGGCAATATGCTTACCGGCGGATAGACACCGGCATTGTCGAGCGTGCGGTCGAGAACTATCTGACCCTCGGTTATATATCCGGTAAGGTCCGGAACAGGGTGGGTGATATCGTCGTTTGGCATTGTAAGTATCGGAATCTGTGTTACCGAACCTTTTCTTCCCTTTATCATACCGGCGCGTTCGTAGAGCGAAGCAAGGTCGGAATATAGATACCCCGGATAGCCCTTTCTGCCCGGTATTTCGCCCTTTGATGAGCTGAACTCACGCAGCGCCTCACAGTATGACGACATGTCGGTCATGACGACCAGAATGTGCATGCCCTTTTCAAATGCGAGATATTCGGCTGCAGTCAGCGCACAGCGCGGCGTTATCGTTCTTTCAATTATAGGGTCGTTCGAAAGGTTTAAGAACATTACGACCCTTTCAAGTACACTGGATGCCTCAAAGCTGTGTTTAAAGTAATCAGCAACATCGTTCTTAACGCCCATTGCGGCAAAAACCACGGCAAATTCAGCGTTTTCGTCACCGGCAATCTTTGCCTGCCTTACTATCTGCGCCGCAAGCTCGTTGTGCTTCATGCCGTATCCGGAGAATATAGGCAGCTTCTGACCGCGTATTAGGGTCGAAAGTGCGTCTATAGATGAAATTCCGGTTGAAATATAGTTTCTCGGATAAACGCGCGAGACCGGATTTATAGAAGAACCGTTTATATCACGCGAACATTCGGAATATATCGGTCCCAAGCCGTCTATAGGCTTGCCGGCACCGCTGAAAATGCGTCCGAGCATTTCATCAGACAGCATAAGCTCCATAGGATGACCCAGAAAGACGGTGCTTGTATTTTTAAGAGATATACCCTTTGTACCCTCGAATACCTGCACGACAGCCCTGTCTCCGTCAAGCTCGACGACACGTCCCATGCGTTCTTCATTATTATTCAGCCGTATCCTGACCATTTCCTCGTTGCCGGCGTTTTTCACTCCGTCAAGGATGATCAGCGATCCGGATACGTCGCAAAGCCCGTTGTGTTCAATGATCATTGCTTGTCTCCGTTTCCAAGATATAAGCTTCTATTTTGACAATATATCTTTAATAATGCTGTCGATATCCGACATATAACCGTCAAACATTTCAGGATGATCGTTCGGGATATCATACTTCATTTTGATTATTTTATCATAGATACCGGTGTCGCCTATGGCTCTTATCGGCTTTCCGGCAGCTATTACGCTTTTTGCCGAGTCATAAAGATGAAGTATGGTCTTCATCATCAGAAACTGCTTTTTAAGCGGTACATAGGTGTCGTCGGCATGATATGCATTCTGCTGCAGAAAACCGACTCTTATGACGCGCGCTATTTCAATGGTAAGTCGCTGATCATCGGGTAAGACGTCTGCACCGATAAGCTTTACTATCTCCATCAGCTGGCTTTCTTCGCGCAGAATGTTTATAAATGTTCGGCGGTATTTCATGAATGCAGGATCAACATTTTCGTTGTAGTAATCCGAAAGATCGCTTTCATACTCACTGTAGCTGTCGGTCCAGTTTATAGCCGGATAATGCCTTGCGTATGCGAGCTGCTTATCCAGAGCCCAGAAAACGCGTGTAAATCGCTTGGTGTTCTGGGTCACAGGCTCCGAAAAATCAGACCCTTGAGGTGAGACGGCGCCTATTACCGTTACCGAGCCTTCACCGCCTGCAAGCGGCGTTACTCTGCCTGCGCGTTCATAGAATGCGGCAAGACGGGAGGGAAGATATGCCGGAAAGCCTTCCTCGGCAGGCATTTCTTCCAGTCTGCCTGAAATTTCACGGAGAGCCTCTGCCCAACGCGATGTTGAGTCAGCCATCATTGCGACTGCATATCCCATGTCACGGTAGTACTCGGCAAGCGTTATGCCGGTATATATCGACGCTTCGCGCGCGGCGACCGGCATGTTCGAGGTGTTGGCTATAAGCACCGTACGGTCGGTAAGCTTACGACCGGTCCTCGGATCAAGAAGGTCGCCGAACTCGTCAAGCACCTGTGTCATTTCGTTTCCGCGTTCGCCGCAGCCGACGTATATGATTATATCAGCGTCGCACCACTTGGCAAGCTGATGCTGGGTCATGGTCTTTCCCGTTCCGAATCCGCCCGGTATGGCAGCAGTGCCGCCTTTTGCAAGCGGAGCTATCGTATCAATAACGCGCTGACCGGTTATAAGCGGAACATTACACTCAAGACGTTTTTCAATGGGGCGAGCGGTTCTTATGGGCCACGTCTGGCAAAGCGTCAGATCCTTGATGTGACCGTTTTCGTCCTCTAATTTTACAACGGTATCATGTACCTTGTATTTGCCGTTTTGGGCGGTAAATACTACCTTTCCTGAAATATAGGGCGGTACAAGGCATTTATGCAGGACACTGTCGGTCTCTGGGCAGGTGGCGTATACGCTGCCGCCCTTTATTTCGTCACCTACTTTAACCGTGACTGTGACGTCCCACAGTCTGTCGGCTCCCAAAGGATCGGCAAAGCATCCGCGTCCTATAAACGGACCGGTTTTGCTTTCTATCTCACGAAGCGGACGTTCAATGCCGTCAAAAATATTGCCGATAATACCTGGTCCTAAAGTGACCGACATGGGACTTCCCGTAGGGATAACGGCTTCGCCGACTTTAAGTCCGGTCGTTTCTTCATATACCTGTATCACAGTCCTGCCGTTTTCTATTCCTATGACCTCGCCTACGAGTCTTTTATCTCCTACATAGACCATTTCCTGCATGAAAAAGTCTTTGGAGTCGGCTACAGTCACAACAGGACCGTTAATGCTGTGTATCAGATTTTCCATACTGTTCACCTTAAGCTTTGCGGATAACGAGTCCGGAATTTTTTTCGAACCATTCGGCTTCCGAGGCAAGTCGTGTATCAAGCGTGTCGTCAGCGGTCAGCTTGCCGTCACGCGACATAACCTTGATGCCGCCGAGCTTTATCGAGTCGTCACATACCGCATCAAAATCAATGCCGGATGCTTTTAAAGTTTCTGCGAGAGGCAGATCATCCTTTGAAAATGAAACCGTGAAGCTATCACCGCCTAAAGCCGCGGTACACTGCTCAAAGCTTTTGAGCAGAAATTTTTTATAGTCATCGGACGCCTTGAATTTTAAAATGCGCTCCTTAACGTTTGAAAAAACAGCGTCTTTTATGTTGTTGCGGTCAAGCAGCATTCTGTTGCCAAGCTCGATGCGCTTTGCCGTGACAGCCTTTCCATAATCACTTCTGACCTTAAGGGTTTCGGATCTTATAAGGTCATAGCTTTCGGCAAGCGCATCCTTTTCGGCGTCATTTATCTGCTTTTCGACGAATTTGCCGGTCTCATGTTTGATTTTTTCTTTCTCAGCCTCAGCCTCTGACGCAATTGCCCCAAGAAGGCTGTTGATGCTTTTTTCGTTAGGCATGACGGTCTCCAATCCTCTGCTTATATTTTTATGCCTATTGCCTCGCGTACATAGCGCATGACCGAATCGCTGTCACGCCCGTCAGAGTGCCGGTCGGGAATAACAACGATAAGAGGCTTTGCCGTATGCAGCTTGAAATGATCGATTTCCGATTCGCACATTTTACTGAGCGCCTCGGTGATGAGAATTATACCGGTTGAAGGGTCGGCTGAATACTCATTCAGCGCTTTTCTAACTTCATCCGGCGTCGAGGCAATGCAGCCCTCGATGCCTGCCAGCCGCATACCGACCAACGTGTCATGGTTGTCGCTTATCAGCATGAAATGCATAAGTCTGACCTCTTTAAAATCAAAGTGTGGGCAGATCGGGTATCTTGAGTATCATAAGGAATGCAATGATAAATCCGTATATGGCGACAGCTTCGCCGAGTGCAACGAATATCATTGATTTACCGAATGATTTAGGATCCTCTGCTACTGCTCCGATAGCGGCAGGAGCACCGGCAGCAAGGGCAATACCGGCACCTACGGCGGCAAGTCCTATGGCTATCGCAGCACCTATAAAGCCGAGACCCGTTGCAATTCCTGCTCCGGAATTGGCAGATGCAGCGGCAGTTTCGCTATCTGCAGCGACTTCTGAAACTGCGGCTGCTGTTGCTGTCGTGTCATTTCCGGTGCTCTCAGCTGCATAAACGGCTCCGGTGAAAATGAGGCAAACGGCAAGTGCCGCGCCGAGAACTATAAAATGTCTTACAAATGCCTTTTTACCGTTACCGGTCTTTTTCATGCAGATAACTCCGGCGACTACTGCGATAATAAGTGCTGCGACCGGAAGGGCTACAGCCATGACAGAAACAAATGACATATTGATTACTCCTTTTTATACTTTATTTCAATTAAATTGCCCTGAATATAAGAGGTGAAAAGTTTTTGCCCGAGCCGTCATAGTAGCGGCTGAACATTTCGTAGAATTCAAGCCTTAAGACCTGTATTCCCACAAGCAGTCCTTCAAGTGCTATTACGAATACATTTCCTATGACCATCATTATGGCTGTCGGTACTCCGCCGCCGAACAGATCGGCTATTGCCATAAATGCCGTCATCATGCCTGAATGTATAAGGACGAACGCGCCGACACGCAAAAAGCTCAGAGTGTTTGTCATATAGCTCAGTACGACCTCAAACAGCTCGAAGAAATTGACCAGTATAAAGTCGCCGATGCTGTCGGGCTTGAATTTTTTGCCCGATATGAGATCTGACAGCGGTTCCTTTAAGAAGATCAGCAGTGCCGGCAGGGCGATGCCGAGAACCGCAAGCAGCGTGTTGTTGATGCTGTAGCTTATAAACATCTGGGCTATAAGCAGAATTATCGAGGAATACATCACTATTCCTACAACGCCGTTGGCGCCGAAGAGAGCACCCCCGATATCGCGCCGTTTAATGCTTGAAGCAATATTGAGACACATTGCGATTATAACCAGTACAACGCCTATTCCTATCGATGCGGCAAGCAGATATGTCGCGCTGTTCATGACCTCAAACGGCTTTTCTTCAAATCCAAGCGAGTGATAAAGCGGATCGAGCCAGTGCTCATATCCGAATACACTGCCGAATACTGTGCCGAATATGGCACCTGATATACCGCAAGGTATCAGTATTTTACCGAGTGCCATGTGCATGAACTGGTACATGAAAAAGCCTATCAGCGCAAGTATCAGTCCCTGACCCAAATCTGCAAACATTATGCCGTAGAGCAGTGTATAGGTCAGACCTAAAAATGCGGTCGGGTCAAGCTCTCCGTACGACGGGACACCGAATATTTCAACAAAAAACTGGAATGGTCTGAATACCTTGCAATTTTTCAGCTTTGTAGGCGGCTGTACCCTTGTGTTACCGCTTTCGTCAAAGTCAACGCTTACGCCGTCAATCGCTGTTAAGGTATCGGAAAAGCTTTTTTCGGCACTTTTCGGTATCCAACCCACCAGCATGAATGTGTTTTTGAATTTTGTAGCGTACCTTTTGGCTTCGCTTATCTCGTAAAGTCTTTCGGTCTCGGCATATATTGCGTCAAATTCGTCGCGGTTGTCGGCAAAAATGCCGTTTATGGTTTCGCTTTCGGAGGCAAGCTCGCAGTTCAGCTGTTCTATATCATGCAATGTATCGTCGTATATCTCAGCCGGGGTGCCTTTTTCACGCGGCAGATGAAGTCTTTCAAAGAAGAGCGACGCAAATATACGGTCAGCCTTTTCTATTTTCGAGACCGGTGTAAGGTATAGTCCCCAGCAGTATTCGCCGTCCTCGGAACAGGGGACAAAGAGCGAACTTATCTCATCGCCGTAGTGCTTCAGTTTTTCCACGCTTTCAACCGGCATCCTGCCAAAGCGGAAATGAATGTAGGCGGTTTTGTGCGCGCGCTCGACATCAAAGTCAAACCCTGTAAAATGAGCGAGCTGTTCAGCCGACTTCTGAAGCTCGGACAGTCTGTCTTCCGAATTTTTGCGTTTGTCCTGAATGCTGTGAACCGCGTTTTCAAGTATCGTAAGGTAATCATCCGGTGTAATATCACCGCCGCAGTCACAGTCAAGCGATATACCGAGATCAGCCAGTGAAGCGTTCAGGCGTTCGAGCTTTTCACCCGGTATATGATCGCTGTTTGTTCCTTTTGCCGATGCAGCTCCCGGCTTGGCACCGAAAAGCGTGTACAGATCCTTCATTCGCTGCAGCTTTGCGGAATACGGATTTTCTTCGTTGATACTTTTAAAATCCTTTGTATTCATAAGCTCGGTCGCGGATTCCGGATGGAAGCAGCCGGCATCAATAACCTTTTCAACGGCCTTTGTCAGCATATCAAAAGGGCCGACAATATTCGCCATAACCATTTTTTCGACCGGCATTTTAATTTCCCTCCGTTCTTGCAATAATATTGCCCAATATCTGTTCGGGGCTGACTTTGTATCTGACCCCTTCTATTATTCGTATGAGATTTGCAGTTTCAATGTCAAGCTCTGCAAAATAGCTCATCATAACGACAGGCGGCGACGATGAGAAGTGGATGTTGTGGGAGGCGAGGCTGTGAAGTATCATCAGCCTCAGCTCATCCGGATCGGCAGTGCCGAAACGTTCTATATAACGGGAGTAGCCTGTGTTCTTAAAAATATCCTCAGCTGCGTCGGCATTTTCCGCTATAAGCATTTTTTTGAATGTTTTTTGCGGAATCAGATATGTGTATCCTAAAAGGTCGGGACCTATATCATCGGGAGCAGCCCCGTAATACCGCTTGCCCCTTATTATTACAGAGCAATCGGAAAGCTCTGCCGTAAGGATCAGCATATTTTTGAGTGACTGTCTTGCCGACTCATCGGAATAAGTGGCGATGCTTTTAAACGCCGTTTCGTAAACCACGCGCTCAAACGCCGTTTCAATAATATCAAAATCGGCAGGGGAGTCATCGCTCATAAGCAGTGCGGCAGTGCGGAAATCCGTCGCCGATAAAAAGTTCCTCATGCCGCTTACATCCTTGACATTGCAAAGTCCTACAAAATCTATATTCGAATACTTGTCAAGTGTATATGATAATTTCGGAATGTAGCTTTCGGTATTGTTTGCGTACAGCAGCCTTATAAATTGCAGCAGTGCGTCGGCTTCCTCGCGCCGGACCGTGAACCGGAACAATTCATCGCCGACCGACCTCTCAAACCGGCAGATCGAAGCTGTCTCCGATATCCGGTACTTTTTCAGCATGTCCTCAAGGTGATCCCTGTGAATGGCAGAGTCGTTCGCGCCGGAGAGCGCTTCGGAATATTTTGTGCGCGTTCTGAGATACGATGCTATCTCAGACACTGACGAGAGACCTGACAGCTGTTTGTAGTCGGAAAACGTCAGCATTTTTCCGTATTTTGCGCGTATTTTTGATGTGATTGAATTCAGCGCCTTGTCCTGCATCGTACCACCTCCGTCTTTCATTACAAGCGGTAAACGCCATGAGTTTTAAGAAATGACCCTTTCAAAAATTTCGTCAGCCCATTTATCAATATTTTTTTTTGCTTCCGCGCTCAATTCGGCGGTGTTTTTTGTAAAGTTATTTTCAAGTCTTTCTATAGCCGAATTCAGTGCTGTATTTTCCTCAAGCTTTATGTCATCAACTCTTTTTCTTGCCTTTTCGAGGTATTTTTCCTTTATTGCAGCCTTTTTTTCGGTGATTGATTCCTCAACCTTCTTTTTTTCAAGGACAGCCTGATCGGTCAACCTTCTCGCATCCTCGTCGGCGCTGATCAGCCGGTCGATGACGCTTTCAAGGTGTCTGTTTTCTTCAATATCAATATATTTTTTCATCTGGAGCACCTCTTTTTTATGAACAGAACATGTCTTAAAAATTCACGCACCGTTTTTCCGGTTAAAAGAAAAACAGTGCGTTATATACATATTTTGAAGCTGCAATCACTTATTGACTGTAATACCGAACAGTTTTAATATTTCAAAAACGAACGGTATTGCGAACGGAACCAGCAGCGCCGGTATCCAACTCGAAAACTCCGCTGTGTGCAGCCCGAAAAGCTGACCTGCCGGTGTTGCTGCTATCACTACCGAAATTATAACGCAGAGACCTGAAATTGTCAACATGAATCTGTTATGAATTATACGTTTGAAAAACGGTTCGGGTGAACGCGTTGCAAACATATAAAATATGAGTGAAAGCACTAAGGAAACGAAGGTTACCGCTCCCGAGCCGGGGTCGCTTTTTGTAAGCAGCGAGACTATTACCGGAACGGCAGCCACGGCAATGCCGGACAAAGCCGACATGATGATCGACCGCCGGTCAAACATCTTTTCGCCGACCGTTCTCGGTGCAGCATCCATTATACTTCTATCTGCCGTTTCGTAGCCGATCGAAGCGATGGGGAAAACCAGTGCAAATATTGCGCCTATTATAATCAGAGGTGTCGGCATATAAAGGCTTCCGAATATTATAGTGCCGCATATCATGGTCAAAAATACGCTTACGCAGAGTGTGAGATAATAATTTGTATATTTACAGAAGTTTCCGAATATGCCTCTTGCGTTTCTTATTGTCTTTACTATCGACGAATAACTGTCGTCGTATACGATGAGGTCCGCGTTACCCTTAGCAACATCGGTTCCGGTTTTGCCCATGGCGCATCCGACGTCAGCATAAGACATGGCTGCGTAGTTTGCCGCACTGTCGGCGGTCAGCAGCACGGTTTCACCGTTTTTGTGCAGCGCTTCTACCATGCGTATGCGCTGATCTGACGATATTCTTGCGCATACCTTAATTTTAGGTGCGGCGGCAGCCAGCTCATCGTCATTGAGGTTGTCAAGCTGCTCTCCAGTGACCGCAACGTCCCCGTCGCTCAGTATTCCCATTTTTTTAGCCTGCGTCTCAGCTGTGTTAATGTGATCGCCCGTGAACATGACGGTCGATATACCGGCATGCCTGCAAAGAGCAATGTCGGATACAATGCCGCGGCGCTCACGGTCGGCAATTCCGAAAAGCCCTAAGAATTGCAGGTCATATTCAAGTGATTCCGGTCTTGGATCGGACGGCAGCGCGTCAAGTATTTTATAAGATATTGCGAGAACTCTCAGTCCCTCGCTGCACATCTGCTCATAAGCCTTTTTGACCTTTTCCCGGTCTGCCGACGCACAGCGGTCAAGTATGATATCTGGCGCTCCTCTTACTATATCAAATATCCTGCCCTCTATCATATTTACCGTAGTTTTTATTTTGCGTTCGGGAGTGAGGGCAATTGAGGTGACGCGCGGAAATTCGGTGTCAAAATCCTGCTTTACAATGTTTAAGTACCGTGCCGCTGCCGACATTATGGCGGCTTCGGTGTGATCAGGCTCCGTGCCTTCGGTAAAATCGCATGAAAGTGAGCCGAAACGCATGGCAATTTCGCATTGTCTTGAAATTGCGCCGGTTCCGAGATCAACGATGTTTTCACCGTCGTATACCTTTTGCAGAACCATGCGGTTCTGTGTTAAGGTACCGGTCTTATCGGAGCATATAACGGTCACACCTGCCAGCTTTTCGACGGTCTGTGGGTTGAAAATTGACGCCTTGTCCTTTTCAAGGCGTTTTATACCGAGCGCCATAAGGCAGGCGATGCGTGTCGGGAAGCTGCCGGGCACAACGGCGATATAAAATGCAACTGCCGCAATGAGCGCCTCCAAAAACTTGCCCCAGCCTATGATGCCGCCGGTCGCAAAGGTGCCTGTCACCACTATGAGTGCTCCGGCAAAAAGTGCGGCGGCACGGAATACCTTTGAAAAATCGCTGTAGCGATCGTTTATCTTGTCCTGAACGCCTTTATGGAAAAACACTTTGTCCTTAATGACAGACCTTCTGATCTCGGCGTTGTCACCGGTGCCGACGACAACTGCAACGGCAGTGCCGGTCATGCAGTGACAGCCGCAGTACACCATATTGGTGCGTTCCGCAATGGGCGTTATGTCGTCAAGCACGGCAGTCTGATCTTTGGGTACCACGACAGTGTCCTTTTCGCCGAAAAGCACCGATTCGTCACAGCGCAGACCGTATGCTTCAATTAACCTTGCGTCCGCAGGTATGTAATCACCGGCACAAAGCAGCAGGATATCACCGGGGACGACATGGTCGCCCTCTATAGACAGCTTCTTTCCGCCGCGGATGACCTTGGCAGAGACATGACGGCGGTTCTGCAGAGATGAAAGCATATTGCGTGACCGGTATTCAAACCACACGCAAAGCGCTTCCTTGGCGCAAACGGCAAGGAATGTCACTGCAGGCAGCAAAAAGTCGTTGCGTCCGGTTACAAGCTCGCGGAGTATGTATATCACAAGTAAAGCGAGAAGTATTATTACCGCCGGCTTCTGGAGCTGCTTTATGACAGCAGACCGACGACTGATCTCATCTTTGTTGACCGAGAGGTTCCTACCGCATTCCTTCAGCCTTTCCGAGGCTTTATCATTTGACAAGCCTTTTTCACGGTCAGTATTCAGTTCTTTTATGACTTCATCGGCAGTAGCACTGTGCCAGATCATATAATCACCATTTCCATAAAATGTTAACAGGACCTTATACTCACGATGATTATACAACAAACCGAGGCAAAAATCAATTATTTTAATTAAATAGTGAATTTGTTGTTTATTTCTGGAGTTTATTGTGTTACAATAGTAAAAACATAAATGCATATAAAGGAAAGGCGGGCATCCCTTTGGAGTGGACCGAGATAAAGATAAAAGTACCGCAGAGTTTGACCGAAGAGGCTGAAGCAATAGCCAATATGGTCGTGCCGTACGGTATATATGTAGAGGATTATTCATCGCTTGAGCGCGACGCGCTGGAGATCGCGCATATCGATCTTATAGACGAGGATCTTGTAAATAAGGACAGGACGGTATCCATAATACACATATATATAAGCAGCGAGGAAAATCCGCTTGAGGCTATTGAATACTTAAAGCAGCGCTATGAGGCACAAGGCATTGATTACGCGGTCGATACCGATACTGTCGATGAAAAGCAGTGGGCTGATAACTGGAAAAAGTTTTTCAAAACGACCAGAATAGGTGAAAAGCTGATCATAAGACCGAGCTGGGAGCCGTACCCTGAGGATAAAAATGCGGTGGTGCTGAGCATTGATCCGGGCGCCGCTTTCGGAACGGGCACACATGCCACAACAAAAATGTGCCTGCAAAAATTGCAGAAGTATATCAAAAAAGGCTCGTCAATGCTTGACATCGGCAGCGGAAGCGGTATACTAAGTATTGCTGCGGCTTTGCTTGGCGCCGAAAGTGTCAAGGGCGTTGATATCGATCCTGTTGCGGTTTCGGTCGCAAAGGAAAATGCCGACATAAACGGAGTAGGGGATAAGACAGAATTTATTGAGGGCGATCTTTGCGATAAAATAAGCGGCACATTTGATGTTGTATGCGCAAACATAGTTGCGGATGTTATAATATCACTGTTGCCGACGGTCGGAAGATTTATGCATGAGGGGTCTGTATTTATGTGCTCCGGTATTATTGACGTCAGAGAGAACGACGTTACCGACGCTTTTTCAAAATACGGATTTACTATAATAGACGAGTGCGAATGTGAGAACTGGCGCGCTTTTGTAGTTTCAAAAAAGGAGAAATAGAATGCTTCAGTACGAAGAACAGAAAAGCCGTCTGACGGCTCTTGAAAATGATATCAAAGAGCTGGGCGACGCGCTCGGTCTTGATTACCTGAAAAAACAGGTTGAGGATCTTGAGGTGCAGGCTTCTGCTCCCGATTTCTGGAACGACCTTGAAAAGGCGCAGACTATTCAGCAGAAAACAAGCCAGTTGAAATCGAAAATAGAAAAATATGACAGACTCCGCTCACTTTATGAGGACACTTTGGTGCTGATAGAAATGGCTGACGAGGAGGGCGACCTTTCCATGCTGGATGAGGTTGTCTCGAACGTCGATGCCGTTCAGAGCAGCCTTGAAGAGCAGCGCCTTTCGACCCTGCTTACCGGTGAATATGACGCCAATAACGCGATACTTACCTTCCATGCAGGAGCAGGCGGTACAGAGGCGCAGGACTGGAATCAGATGCTTGTCAGAATGTACACCCACTGGGGCGAGCGCCACGGCTTCAAGGTTAATATGGTCGATTTCCTTGACGGTGAGGAGGCAGGTCTCAAAAGCGCCGTACTTACCTTTACGGGCGAAAACGCATATGGTTATTTAAAGGGCGAAAACGGAGTTCACCGCCTTGTCAGGATCTCCCCGTTTGACGGATCGGGACGCAGGCACACATCATTTGCCTCTTTGGAGGTCATGCCCGAAATATCGGACGATGTTGAGGTTGATATAAGGGAAGACGATCTTAAAATAGATACCTACCGTTCAAGCGGAGCAGGTGGTCAGCACGTCAATAAGACCGAATCGGCTGTCCGCATCACGCATATACCGACCGGTATTGTGGTTGCCTGTCAGAACGAGCGCAGCCAGTTCCAGAACAAAGAGGTCTGTATGACCATGCTGCGTTCAAAGCTCATAGAGATAAAAGAACGTGAGCACCTTGAAAAAATAGAGGATATAAAGGGTATTCAGAAGGATATTGCCTGGGGCTCGCAGATAAGGTCGTACGTTTTTATGCCCTACACACTTGTCAAGGACCACAGAACCGGCTTTGAATCGGGAAATGTCGGCGCTGTCATGGACGGCGATCTTGACGGATTCATAAATGCCTATTTAAAGGCTGCGTCGCAGAATAAGCTCGGTAATTACGGTTCTGACGATTAATTTGCTTTAAACCGGATATCCGGTGAAATAAATATAATTTTGAGGTGTTGAATATGTTGGATTACAAGGTTAAGATCGGTCTGTGTCCGATGCGTCGTGACACTACCAACCGTCCTGCAAAGACCTTCCTTACCTGGGTTTCTGCCGAGGAGAGGGGCCACAGATTCGTAAAGTACATCGAGGAAAACTTTGCGGATGAGAATGTAGAGTTTGTCGATGCAAACGGTCTCGGATGTAATGACCTTATTTTTGATGAGGCTTCGGCTGAGGCGTGTGCCGAAAGGTTCAAGGCTGAAAAGGTCGATGCAGTTATCATTATCAATTGCAACTTCGGTAATGAAGAGGCTGCTGCTGACCTTGCCAAGGCTGTCGGCAAGCCGGTAGCCATCTGGGCACCGCTCGATGACGAATACTATGTCGACGGTATGCGCCCGACCGATTCACAGTGTGGTTCGTTCGGTGTTTCGAGACAGATGCAGAGATATCACATACCTTTCTCGCACATTCCCTGCTGCAGAGTCGAGTCGCCTGAGTTCAAGGAAGGCTTTGACCGCTTTGCAAGGGTGGCATGTATGGTAAAGAACTTTACCGGAATGCGTATCGGTCAGGTCGGTATCAGACCCAAGCCGTTCTATTCTGTTATCTGGAATGAGGGCGAGCTTATGGAGAAGTTCGGTATCCGCATTATTCCTATCAACTTCGCTGTAATTCAGAACACCTTCAACGATGTTTTTGCCAATGAAAAGGAAGAAATGGCAAAGGTAGAG
The DNA here is from genome assembly GCA_900539855.1 of uncultured Oscillospiraceae bacterium. Taxonomy (GTDB): domain Bacteria; phylum Bacillota; class Clostridia; order Oscillospirales; family Acutalibacteraceae; genus UMGS172. The sequence continues at coordinate 36,291 of UQDO01000005.1, read as the reverse complement.
AAGATATTTACCGAGAACTATCAGATGGATGATCTCACTCCGCAGTATCTTGAGAGGATGTCGGCTCTTGTTCTTACATACAAGCGCCTTTTCAAGGAGTTCAACCTTGATGTTATTTCGGGCGAGTGCTGGACCGGCTTCCCCCAGATGTTCGACGGACTTTGCCCCTGCAGCGTTTACGGTGTGCTCAATGATATGGGCTACATCATCAGCTGCGAGAGCGACATGCACTGCGTCATGACAATGGCTCTTATGAGCTGTGCTTCGCTCGGTAAGAAAAAGACCTTCCTCGGCGAGTTTACCGTTCGCCATCCTGAAAACAGAAACGCTGAGCTTCTCTGGCACTGCGGACCGTTCCCGCTTTCGGTTAAGGCACCTGACAGCACCGCACGTCTTGTCAATCAGCGTGAGTGGTTCCGCGCCAAGGACGGCACATATACCGTTGCGCGTATCGATCAGGAAAGCGGCAATTATATGATACTTCCGCTTGTCTGCCACACCGTTCCGGGACCGCAGACCCACGGTACATATATCTGGGGTGAATTTGAGGATCTCCAGGCTGTCGAGGACAGACTGCTCGACGGACCGTATATCCACCACTTCTGCGAGATAGAAGGGGACTATACAAAGGAAGTTAAGGAATTCTGCAAATACTTCCCGAACCTTTCGGTTGACACCTCTCTTGAAAAATAATAAAGTTTTGCAACAAAAAGCCTTCCGGCAGAAACTTCTGCCGGAAGGCTTTGAGCGTGTCGAAAAAGTCGACACGCTTTTGGACGGGAATGCCGCTCGCTCGAAAATCAAAGATTTTCGGACTGCGCTCTATCCCCGCCAATACCACCCCAGTGTCCTTGAAAAACCGCTATATTCTGCGGTTTTTCGCTTACAAGGTGTTTTTCCGCCGCGCATGTCAGCGGAAAAACAGAAAATGCAGCATAACCGACGAAAGAGTAGACTTTGAGGTTCATCGACAGTCTGAGCCTTCCGGCAGAAACTTCTGCCGGAAGGCTTTCTTAACATGCTTGTGGCTTAAAATCCGTACTTTTCAATATCGACTGTTTCTTCCGGACTGTTCAATCCGTCTTTTATATAGTTCTTCAGCTTGCTTTCAATTTCGACCACGTTGATGCCCTTATCCATCCACTGCGACTGGGTATTGATATGCTCCGGTGCTTTGCCGAACAGAGTATTAAACACGAGACGCGCGCCCACATAACCTGCAAGCGGTGTGCTGTGCTGATGCTCGTCGTCGATGCACATTTCAAGCTTGGTTGCAGTGCCGTTTGCTATCAGTGCGTCGATCTCGCCCTTCCAGTCTATTATCGGCAGCTCAGGGTAGGTAGTAAGTGCCGAAGTTATAAGCGATCCGACTTCATTGTGTGCCGGAAACAGTACCAGCTTTGTGTTTGACACGCTGCACGCATCTATCATCTTTTGTATTGCGTCCACATCTTCCCGGCTGTATATTCCGCATAGCAGTACCATGCAGTATTCGCCCTCCGCAAGACTCAGCATGAGTTCGTCGTTGTTTATCGATCTGCAGATGCTTCCGTAACCGACGGCACGATCAACAAAGTCATATCCGCTGCTTGTAGTATCCGAGAATGCTCTGAGGAACAGATTGATATCGGATGTCCAGAGAAAGCTGTTGCCTATTGCAATTATCTTTCTTGAGGAATTCAGATCCTTCAGTTCCGGAGCCTTACGGACAATGACGGTACGGGCATATGCATCGGTCATCATTTTGTAAATCGCCGGTTTGCTGAGCGCACTGTAATCCACCTCAATATACAGTCTGTAGTATGAGGTATTTTCCGTATAGCTCATCACAAACGCGTTCCTGTAGCCCTCCTTGCTGCCGGGAGCAATATATGACGACGCTTCGACACTAAGGTTGCCGTTCTTTGACGACTCCTTGTAAAATTTGTCTCTTGAATTGATGTCACTCGGAAAGCTGTCGGTTATTTTTCCTATCTCGCTGCCGTTCACCGATACGGTGTATGAGCCGTCAGATTTTGTAAGGTCCCAGTCCTCCGGCAGGGGAATTGTGATCGGTGTCTCGGAGCCTTCATGCGAAAATGAAACCTTGCGCCATGAGGTCATGGGAACATTCCTACACTCTATTGATTTGTAGCCTTCCGGATCAACGCTTGCTGTCTGTTCGGAGCTTTGCGCCGCTGTGTCGCTCTGACTCTGATCAGTTTTATTTTTGTCACATGACACAAATGTAAATGAAAACACAAATAAAAGTATAACCGCTAAAATTCTTTTTGCTGAACCCTTTTTCAAATCAATCACCGCCTGTAAATATAGTTAAGCCTTTTATAAAACTCTTTGTCTATAGTATCGAGCTGTTCCTTTGTTATCCTGTATGTCCAGTTGCCGGCTGCTTCACCCGGACGGTTGAGCCTCGTGTCCGAACCGTATTTCAGCAGATCCTGTATAGGAAGTATTACCGTATTTGCATGGCTTCTGAACATGGTTCTTATAATGCTGTCATAGCATCTGTCCCAGTTTTTATCCTCAAAACCGCAGTATTCCAGCATACCACGTCTCTTATCGTCCGGCAGCTCCCAAACATAGCCTAAAAGGGTGTTGTTGTCGTGCGTTCCGGTATAGGCTATGCAGTTGGCAGGGTAGTTATGTGGCTGGTGAGGGCTGTCGCAGTCGTTTAGAAATCCAAACTGAAATACCCTCATGCCCGGAAAACCGCTGTACTTTACAAGCTCTGTCACGTCCTCGGTTATGTCGCCGAGATCCTCGGCAATAACAAAACCGTCTCCCGGAATGGAATTGACCATATCGATAAAATCCTTGCCGGGTCCCTTTTCCCAGTGTCCGTCCTTTGCCGTCAATGCGCTGCCCGGCACACTCCAGTAGGAAGCAAGACCTCTGAAATGGTCGATCCTTACACCGTCAAACATACCGAACATGGCAAGCAGCCGCTCTTTCCACCATGAAAAGCCGTCCTGCTTCATTTTATCCCAGTTATAAAGAGGATTGCCCCACAGCTGACCGTCGGCTGAAAAATAGTCGGGCGGTACACCGGCGACCGAACCGGGAGTATAGTCGTCAGACAGCCGGAATAACTCTTTATGTGCCCACACATCACTGCTGTCAAAAGAAACATAGATTGGAATGTCGCCTATGATTCTCACGTTTTTTGAGTGGGCATACCGCCTTATTTCATCCCACTCCTTAAAAAATTCATACTGAATGAATTTCCACATAAAGACCGTGTCGGGGTCAGGCTCGGTTACCGTCCACTTAGTCCACAGCCTGCCTTCGTTAGCTTGCCTCAAAGCCGTGAATTCACAAAATTTTTCTATATGACCGTGCGAAGCCGCGAAATTTTCCACCTTTTCTTTATCCGGAAAGCGTTTTGACGCACTTTTAAGTATAGCCATGCGCTCGGTGAAAAGGCGGTCAAATTCGCAGGCGTACGGGGTGCTTTGTCTGCATGACTCAAGTTCGTTTTCCGTTATAAGACCGTTTTTATGGAGCGTTTTAGGGTCAATGAAATACGGGTTGCCGGCAAATGCCGAAAACGATTTGTATGGCGAGCCGAATTCGTCAACGGTCGTAAAAGGCAGTACCTGCCAGAATTTAAAGCCGCAGTCTGACATAAAATCGATAAAATACTTACATTCATCGCCGAACGTACCGCAGGAATAATCGCCGAAAAGCGAGGATATGTGCATAAGCACGCCGCTGGATCTGCTTTTTAAGCTGTTCAAATTTACACCTCCTTTTTAAAGACAAATAAGCGCTGCAAGGTTTCCACGGTCAAAACCTGTCACACGGTGCGAAAAGAAAACGTCACTGTTGCATTTGGTGCATATGTCAGTAACAGATATGTTTTCTTCTCTCAATCCTGCTGACAGTAAGGATAAACAATTGGCTTTCCAGAGATCGACGTGGTATTTACCGTTGCCGTCGTCCTTTATAACTTTTGAAACATCATAGCTTTTTATTTTTTCGAATTGGTCGATTACCGGCTGATCGACCTCAAAGCAGCAAGGTCCGATTGACGGAGCGATACCTGCTCTTATGTCGCCTGGGTCGCAACCGAAAGAGTCATGCATTTTTTCTACAGTCAGCCTTCCTATCTCACCGGCTGTACCGCGCCATCCTGCATGCGACGCGGCTATTACACGCTTTTTGGGGTCGCAGAACAAAAGACCTGTACAGTCTGCAAACTGGGTGACGAGGGTGATGCCGGGGACATCGGTTATAAGTCCGTCCGTGTCGTCAAAGTCCCTTTCACAAATGATGCCTTTTCCGGCGTCACTTTCGGTAACTATGCGGATGTTGGTGGTATGCGTCTGCTTTGACAAAACGCAGCGCCTGTAATCTGTGCCTATAATTTCACATATTCTGCGGTAATTTTCGGTTACGTCTGCCGCGTCGTCCCCACGGGAAAAGGACATGTTCATTGATGAATATATACCTTTGCTTACACCGCCTATGCGTGTCGTAAATGCGTGCTTTACACCGCATTGTTCAAGTGCAGGGAAGGTGATATAGCAAACGCCGTTTTCCGTCCTGATATTAAGGGTTTTGCTTTGTAACATTTGCGCTCTCCTTATTTTCTGTGCTCACCGTCTAAACATATGTCGGTTGTGGTCTCGATATTAAAGCCGCCGTCGTAGCATTTTGCGATGACAGTACCTGCCGTGTCCGTTCTGTACACCTTGGTACCTATGGCATCAAGCCTATTAAGTGCATCGGCGGTCGGATGACCGTATTTGTTGCCTGCACCAGAGGATATTACCGACACCTTTGGCGATACTGCCTTTAAAAATTCTTCGGTCGAAGAATTCTCGCTTCCGTGGTGACCCACCTTCAGTATGTCGGCGTCAAGATTAAGGTTAAGCCGCTGCATGTCAAGCTCGGACGGCTTTTCGGCGTCGCCTGTGAACATGAGAGTATTTGTGTAGCACGTCACAAGCAGAACAAGCGAATAATCATTGAGATCGCTGTATATAGCGTCTGACGCAGGAGCGAGAGCCGTCACCCTGTAGTCGTCCTTTTCGATGACTGCGGTGCCGGCTGTAATCTCTATCAGCTTGGCGCCGGATTTTTCTGCGTTTTCATAAAAGTTTTTGACTATTGTTGTATCCGGAATATATTCATCGTCTATAAGCGGTACCAGTATGTTTTCAATTTTGAATTTGCTTAGGATATCTTCCGTTCCGCCGATATGATCTTCATGCGGATGGGTGCATACAAGATAATCTATATTTTTGATACCGAGCGAGGACAGCTCATCGGCAATATAAATGCCGTCGCTGCGGTTGCCGGCGTCTATGAGCATGACCGTGCTGTCAGGGAACACAAGCAGCGAACAGTCAGCCTGACCTACGTCAAAGAAATATGCGGTCAGATGGTCGCTTTCGGTAATGTCATTTTTGCCGCTGCAGCCCGAGAACGCCGAGAAGGGCAGAATGACAGCAATGATAAGTGATAATAAACGCTTGAGTTTCATAATATTCCCTCTGTATTTAATATTTAACGGTACTTTTTCTCATTTATTATAAACGATTTATTGCAATTTGGCAATAGTTGGTTTGAAAAACACTACAAAATATAGTATTAATTCATAAAATGTTTGCATTTTCAGCATAGTAATGGTATAATACTTTAAGGTAAATCCTGATGCTTTTTAGGCAAATTTGATGTCGGATGTGGTATATTTGGGACGTTTTAAGCATGATATGCTTCTGGAAACTGCAAAAATCTTTGTTGTAATTGAAATGACGGCGGTTTTTTCTGTGGTGTGGCTCATGCTTTATGCCGACAGGATCCGGACTCCTTACTATTTTTGGGGCGATGTCTGCATAATCGCGCTCTTTATGGCGGCATATATAATGCTCGGAAAAACATATGATGCATTCATGGTATCAGCCGCGCATGTTTCCGAAACGGTGTACAGTCAGTTTTTAACAATATTGTTCTCTGATTTTTGTATGTACATACTCATTTGTCTGCTTTCGAGCAGGCTTGCGGCACCGGTACCGCTGCTTGTCTGCTTTGTGGTTCAGCTTTTACTCGCATTGCTGTGGTGCTTTGCCGCAAACAAACTGTATTATGCAATTTTTCCGCCCAAAAAAACTGCTATAATCTATGACAACCGCAAGGGCTTTGAAAAGCTGATTAATACATACGGACTTGACAGAAAGTTTACCGTTGAAGCAGTAGTGGATACCGAAAACTGCCTGCGCGATATAAATATGCTTGAAGATTTTGACACCGTATTTCTCAGCGGTGTCCACTCCAAGGATAGAAATGTTATATTGAAGTATTGCGTAGAAAACGATATTGAGGTCTACGTTGTACCGCGTGTCGGCGACGTTATTATGAGCAGCGCAAAGCGCGTTCATATGTTCCACCTTCCGATCATGAAGGTTGCAAGGTACAGCCCGTCACCTGTCTATTTGTTTTTGAAAAGACTTTTCGATATATTTGTTTCATCGGTATCGCTTATTCTTCTGTCACCGGTCTTTCTCGTTACGGGACTTGCCATTAAGCTGACAGACGGCGGTCCCGTGTTTTATAAGCAAAAGCGTCTGACAAAAAACCGTAAGGAATTTTACATACACAAATTCCGCAGTATGCGTGTCGATGCAGAAAAGGACGGCGTAGCACGCCTTTCGACCGGCGAAAAGGATGACCGCATAACGCCTGTCGGCAGAATAATCAGGAAGGTCAGGATTGACGAACTGCCGCAGCTTATAGACATTCTGGTCGGTAACCTTTCGATAGTAGGTCCGCGTCCCGAGCGCCCGGAGATAGCCGAGCAGTATGAAAAGGAAATGCCGGAATTTAAGCTGAGACTTCAGGTCAAGGCGGGTCTTACCGGATATGCTCAGGTCTACGGGCAGTACAACACCACGCCGTATGACAAGCTGCAGATGGATCTGATATACATAGCCAACACAAGCGTGCTTGAGGATCTGAAAATATGCTTTGCAACCGTAAAGATACTGTTTATGCCCGAAAGCACCGAGGGTGTCGCTGAGGGACAGACGACCGCAATGGGTAAAGAAAATCACTGATTTACCGGCTTTTTGCGATTTTCCGGGGTTGAGAATTAATATTTTTCCGGTATGTTCATAGGCATCTATTGCACAGATACTCTGAGTTTTATAGCTATGCGAACCATGCGGCTTTTGAAATGAGTCCGGGATCTTTAATGTGAAGAAAGGAAATTTACGATGCATGAGAAGTTAGCTTACGCAATTAAGCATTATCCCTGGATTCAGCGTTTATACAGAGTGATAATGAGTTTCCTCTTTCGTGTGTATGGATTATTTACCGGTTTTGATGATCACCTGATCCTTTTTTCCGCAATGAGCGGCGATCAATATGCCGGTAGTCCGAGAGTGCTTTTTGAAGCGATGAAAAAGGATCCCCGGTTTTCGGATTATCATTATGTTTGGGCTTTTACACATCCGGAAAAGCAGACCGTCGAAGGAGCAACTAAGATAAAGATTGATAGTTTGGAATATTTTAGAACTGCGCTTCGAGCAAGGATATGGATAACGGATGTGAACATCGAGAGAGGGTTGCACTTTAAGAAGAAAAAGACGATTTATCTCAACACGACACACGGAACCGGGCCTAAAAAAGGGGGAAATGCGGTTTCGGGAAGAAAAGACTATGATTTTTCATATGTCGACATCGTTTGTTGTGATGGTCAGTATACCCATGATGTTCTTCTAGACTCGTATAATGCGAAAGAGGAAAATCTTTTGTGGTGTGGTAGACCGAGAGAGGATTCGTTATACGAGCTTACTGAGCAAGATCGTAAGAGAGTTCGACAGTCGATAGGCATACCCGAAGGCAAAAAAGCAATTCTGTATATGCCTACATGGCGTGAAGGAACGTTGGAATCCTTAACACCGTCCGTTTGGGAGGAGAAGCTAGGAAAGGACTATATAGTTCTTGTAAGAGCTCATCATTTTACGAAGTCAAAGATTATTTCTGAAAAAGGCGATTTCTGGAGAGATGTATCTGACTACCCAGACGTTAATGAGCTTTATGTTGCATCTGACATATTGGTTTCTGATTATTCCAGTGCATTTTTTGACTTCGGATTGCTTAAGAAACCAATGGTGTGCTACGCATATGACTACGATGAATTCTATAAGAACTATGGACTTTACTTTGATCTTCGACAAGAATTTCCCAATGGTGTGATGAGCACAGAAGAAGAGACGATAGATTTTATTTTGGGTATGGATTACGCAAGCGAGTCGAAAAAATGCGGTGAATATTGTGCGACGGTTGTGAAACATCCTTGCAATGCAACCAAGGCCTGCGTAGATCGCATCAATGAATTGTGTGAAGTACGATAAGGGAGATGTACATATGAATATTGCAATCATTCTCTCTGGAGGACAAGGCACCCGTTTGGGCGGAAGCATCCCGAAACAGTACATGGAAGTGGCAGGTAAACCAATCATTTCATTTTCATTGAAAACATTTGAAGAACACAGACAGGTCGATGCGATAGTTGTGGTAGCTGCAGAAGAATGGAAAACTTTTATCAAGGATTTGGTTGACCGCGAGCAAATCAACAAGTTTGCCGGGTTTGCAGATGCCGGTTCAAGTCGTCAGCATTCCATTTTGAATGGAATGAGAAAAGCTTATGAAATCGGTGCGGCAGATTCGGATACAATAATTGTCCACGATGCTGCACGCCCTAATGTGACAGATGCAATCATAGAAGCCTGTATTGATGGTTTGACAGAAGCTGATGGGGTTATGCCGGCTTTGCCGTTAAAGGACACAGTATATATGAGCGAAGATGGGAGAATGATTCAGTCTTTGTTGAATCGTGATTTCCTATATGCTGGTCAAGCACCGGAAAGTTTTGCACTGGGTAAATACTATGCAATTCAAAAAGACATGACGGAAGAAGATCTTGGCAAGGTGAGAGGAAGCAGTGAAGTGGCATTTCGGAACAAATTAAAAGTGAAAATTGTTCCGGGTGATGAACATAACTACAAGATAACGTCCATGACAGATTTAAACAAGTTTAAGAGCGAGATGGAGGATAAATGAAAGCATACAAGCTTTGCGCTGTAAACAATTTACAGTATCAAGAGGTCAAATATCCTGATTGTCCGAAGGGATGGAGCATTGTAAAGGTAAAGGCAGCCGGGATTTGTAGCTCTGATATTCCTAGAATCTTTACCAAGGGAACATATCATTTTCCTACCATCCCGGGACATGAATTTTCGGGTCGGGTCGAAGCAGTCCATGATGCTGAAAATCAGCGTCTAGTGGGCAAGAAGGTGTCTGTTTTCCCGCTGATTCCGTGTCGAAAATGTGATCAGTGTAAAACAGGTCATTATGAAATGTGCGAGAACTATGACTACATTGGTTCAAGACGCAACGGGGCTTTTGCAGAATATGTTGCGGTGCCGGTCTGGAATCTTGTAGAGCTGGACGAAGGCGTAGATTTCGAAGAGGCTGCGATGATGGAGCCGTTAGCCGTAGCCCTTCATGCAATTAAGCAGAGCGGATTAAAAGAAGGCGACTCCTTTGCAGTAGTAGGAACCGGAATGATTGCCTTTGCCGCTGCTCAATGGGCAAAAAGAAAAGGAGCTTCTTCGGTAACAATCTTTGGAAGAAGTGAAACAAAGCGTGAGCTTGCAGAAAGAATTGGCGGCGTGGAGTATAGAATTGCGGTTGCCAATGCAGAAGAGTTTGATGTTGTTTTGGAAGCTGTGGGCGCTCCAGTTGCAATCGAGCAGTCGATTAAATACACAAAAGCTGGGGGAACGCTTGTTTTGATGGGAAATCCAAGCGGAAATATTGAGATGAAGCAAGATGTCTATTGGAGAATCCTCAGGAAACAGCTGAAGTTGATTGGTACATGGAATTCTTCCTATGAAAGCAATAAGGATTGCGATTGGGCCGAAGTAAAGGAGGCACTTGAGAATAAACAGATTCAGGCTAAAACCCTGATTTCTCATACGTATACAGCAGATAGATTAGAAGATGGACTGGAATTGATGCGTAGTCATCAGGAACCGTATTGCAAAGTAATGACCGTTTGGGGTAATGACTAAGTGTAGTTAAAGAGGAAGTTTTAAGATGAGCGATAGTAAGATTTCAGCGTCGATGATGTGCGCAAATCTGGTTGATTTGAGAGAGACCATTCGCGTATTTGAAGAAGAAAAGGTAGAATTTCTTCATATCGATGTTATGGATGGAGAATTTGTTCCAAACTTTGGTCTTGGCGTTGATTATATCCGTGGATTGAGAGAGCTGACAAGTATTCCGCTGGATTTGCACCTAATGATTAAAAATCCGGAGTATAAGTTGCAATGGATAGGAATTAAAGAAACAGATATTGTCTCAATTCATTATGAAAGTACTTATCAGGTGCAAAGAGCATTAGATTGGTTGGCTCCTTATGGCTGTAAACGATACTTGGCTATTAACCCGGCGACGCCTGTTTATGTGCTGGAAGAAGTTCTTGACTATGTCGATGGAATCAATCTTTTGATGGTGAATCCGGGCTTTTCTGGACAAAAGATTGTTCCAAGTACATTGAAAAAGGCAGAAAAACTAAAGAGGCTTCTAGTTGAGCATGGAAAAGAAAATATTACACTAGAAGTAGATGGAAATATTACGCCCGAAAATGGACATAAGCTACGTGAGATAGGTGCAAGCATTTTTGTTTGCGGGACGTCAAGTGTTTTTAAGGGCGGCATTAGTTGTTATGAGGACAACATTGGACGATTCAGAGACGCTATCAGATAAAGTCTATATATTGGCGGGAAAATAAAATGAACTGTATGTCAGGTGTGATTGGCAAGCTATTTTACTATTATCCGGACAAGCTTGTAAATAAGCTTGGGCATATGTACTATCAGAGCCAGATAAAGGGCAAAACTGATACGTTACACCTCAAAGGAAGAATGCGAATCCAGTGGCCTGATCGGCTAGTTGTTGGAGACAATTGCTGCATCAATGATGGATGCTTGATGCAGTGCCAAGGGGGGTAACGCTGGGAAACAGCGTTACAATCTCAACCGGAGCAATAGTATTGGCACGTCAATACAGAATGAATAATTGGTGCGAGCAATGCCTTAAAGACGAGCCTGACATGGATCATGAAGAAAAACCGGTGTTCTTGAACGATCATACATGGATTGGTGCGGGGGCTATTATTTTACCGGGTGTTCAGATCAAGGGTAAAGGCGTCGTGGTTGCAGCGGGCACGATTGTTACGAAGGATATTAATGAGGATTATGTTTTAGTCGCTGGATCACCAATGCGTATAGTTAAGAGATATAGTCGAATAGAGGAAATCTATGAAGATATTAATGATAACAAATAAAGTTAAAACATATGCCCTGGGAGCAAAGAACACATTTGAGCCTTTGATAAAACTGGGTCATGATGTTGTGTGGGCTGCTGATTTCTCTGGATTTATTGGTAATAAAGAAGAAATTCCGGCAGTGATTGAGCAGATCAGTATTAACACAAATCCTTTAAACAGATGTAACCTCAAGGCATATAAACGGCTATTAAGTATAATTGATGAATACCAAATAGAAGCTGTGATGTGCAGCACTCCGATAGGAGGATTGCTGGCACGCCTGGCTGCAAAAAAGAAGGGCATTAAACCCGTTCTTTATGAGGCACATGGATTTTTGTTTTTTAAAGGCGCGCCGTTTATAAACAGGACCGTATACAAATGGGAAGAAGAAATCCTTGCACATTACACGGATACGCTTATAACAATAACCGATGAGGACTACCTTGCGGCTCAAAAATTCAAGCTGCGAAGCAGCGAGGCACCTTACCTGGTTCACGGAGCAGGAGTTAAGGTCGGTGTCAGCGTCGTGATCGACCGTGCCGAAAAGCGCAGGAGTATCGGTGTGCCGGAGGATGCTTTTCTTATAGTTTCTGCCGGTGAGTTGAATAAAAACAAGAACACCGAGGTCATAGTCCGCGCACTTAAAGACGTGCCGGGGGCACATTATATTGCCTGCGGTGTCGGTCCTGAAAAGGACAGGCTTTTGGCGCTTGCAAAGGCAATCGGCGTTTTTGAACGCTTTCATCTTATGGGATACAGGACAGATATGCCTGAGCTTATGGCTGTGTCAGATGCTTTTACAATGATGTCTTTCCGTGAGGGTATGCCGCGGTCTTTGCTTGAGGCAATGGATCTTGGATTGCCGTGTGTCGGCAGCGATACGCGCGGTATCAGGGATCTTATAGATCCCAAAGGCGGATTTATCTGTAAGCCGACCGATGCCGTTGCATTTGCAGATGCATTCAATACCTTGAGACAGGACAGGAAACTGTCTGCCGAAATGGGTGAATATAACCGTGGAAAGGTGCAGGATTATTCTGCAGACGTTGTGAAAAGCGAACTGTACGATATCTATAAAAAAGTATTCGGTAGCCGCTGATGTGGATTCGGCGCGGAAGATTACGCTGACTACAATAATATAAATAAGGCGTTGTCTTTGCCTTTTATATAACAAAATGCAACAGTAAAGCACGCCGGATTAATCTCCGTTTGTTATCAAAGGAGATTAACAACTAATTTGTGCTGACGTTTTGGTGGCAGAATGGAGATTAGTATGATTATCACAAAAACACCGTTTCGTATGTCGTTTTTCGGCGGCGGAACCGATATGGAGGAATTCTTCAGGCAATACGGCGGCGCCGTGCTTTCGACTACGTTTGATAAATACTGCTATGTGAATGTAAGACATCTCCCGCGCTTTTTTGATTATACGACCGAACTTTCGTATTCTAAAACAGAACGCGTGACCGATATTGAAGATATAGAGCATCCGGCTATTAGAAACGCCATGAAAATGCTCGACATGCATGAAATAAGGTTGACTTATGAAGCTGATCTGCCGGCAAGATCGGGTCTTGGCACTTCAAGCTCATTTGCCGTTGGCATGTTAAATGCGTTTTATGCTTTAAAGGGCAAATATGTCGACAAGAAAAGGCTTGCCGATGAGGCTATATACCTTGAACGTGTCCTCTGCGCCGAAGCCGGCGGATGGCAGGATCAGATAGCCGCGTCGTTCGGTGGCTTTAACCGTATCAATTTCAGCGCAGACGGATACGAAGTTATGCCGGTTATTATCTCTCCCGAAAGAAAAAGCAGGCTCAACGATAATCTGCTTATGTTTTTTACCGGGTTTACAAGATTTTCTTCCGATGTTCAGAAGGCGAATAAGCAGGGCTATCACGATAAAACGGCTGAGCTTAAGGAAATGCTTTCATTGGTTGACGACGCCGAGCGCGTGCTGACCGATAAGACAGCTGATCTTGACGATTTCGGCAGACTGCTTGACCATACATGGAAATTAAAGCGACAGACCGGTGCCGCCATTTCGACCGACAGCATCGACGCTCTTTATTCAAAGGGCATCGCAGCCGGTGCGCTCGGCGGTAAGCTGCTCGGAGCGGGCGGCGGCGGTTTCCTTGTGTTCTACGTCCAGCCCGAGTACCGTGAATCGGTGATGAAAGCCATGAGCGATCTGCTTTATATTCCGTTCAGATTTGAGGACGGAGGTACAAGGGTCATACATTATTCACCTGAGGAATATGTGCCGAAAAATTCTTCTTCGGAGAAAAATTCATGATGAAAACGGTTATAATGGCAGGCGGCAGGGGGACGAGAATATCGTCGGTCGCAAGCGATATTCCGAAGCCGATGATAGAAATAGAGGGCAAGCCGGTCTTGGAACACGAGATAGAATGTTTAAAAGGGCAGGGCTTTTGTGATATTATCATCACCGTATCGCACCTCGGAAATATCATAATGGATTACTTCGGCGACGGCAGCCGGTTTGGTGTGAATATCGAATATTACTTTGAAAAAGAACCGCTCGGCAACGCCGGAGCGCTGTTCAAAATAAGGGACAGGCTGACTTCAGACTTCTTGCTGCTCAATGCCGACGCCGTTTTTGATGTTGATTTCAGGCGGTTCGTTGAATTCCATAAATCCCACGGCGGACTTGTGACCCTCTTTACACATCCGAACAGTCACCCTTACGACAGCGGTCTTATAATTGCCGACGATAACGGCGCCGTGAACAAATGGCTTGCAAAAGAGGACGACCGCCCGACATATTATAAAAACCGCGTAAACGCAGGGCTGCATGTCATGTCACCGAAAGTTTTGGATATGTCGGGTATTGACGCAAAAGCTGTCGGAATGGTGGGCGGCGACGGCAAGCCTTTTAAGGTCGACCTTGACCGGCAGCTTTTAAAGCCACTGGCAGGAACGGGGAAAATGTTCTGCTATGACAGCCCCGAATATGTAAAGGATATGGGCACGCCCGAACGCTATTATTCCGTTTGTGCCGATTATAAAGCCGGCAGGGTGACGGGGAAAAATCTTAAAAACAAACAAAGGGCTGTTTTCCTTGACAGGGACGGTACTATAAATAAATATGTTGGCTTTCTGCGGAATATAGACGACTTTGAGCTTATAGACGGCGTTTGTGAAGCGATAAAAAAGATAAACGAATCGGGCTATTTGGCAGTTGTCGTTACAAATCAGCCGGTCGTTGCAAGGGGAGAGGTCACGTTTAGAGAGCTTGGGGTCATACATAATAAAATGGAAACGCTGCTCGGCGAAAAGGGCGCATATCTTGACGCGATATATTTCTGCCCTCATCACCCTGATAAAGGCTTTGCAGGTGAACGCATAGAGCTTAAAATTGACTGTGACTGCCGCAAACCAAAGCCGGGTATGCTCATAAAGGCGGCAAATGATCTTAATATCGATCTTTCCCGGTCCTGGATGGTGGGCGACGGCAAAAACGATATAGGCGCCGGAAAAAATGCCGGATGCATGACCGCACTTATCGGCGATACTCATGAAGATCTCGGACAGGACGTTACGGCGTCCTCGCTGTTGTCATTTGTCAATGAATATATCTGTGAAGGTGATCAAAATGAATGATACACTCGGTAAACTTAATAAACATATCGATCTGTTATTGGAACGGTATCCTCAGCTGTCAGCAGTTAAAAGTGATATCATCGCAGCCTATAAAATTTTAGAAAACTGCTACCAAAACGGCGGTAAGCTGCTCATTGCCGGAAACGGCGGAAGCGCTGCCGACGCTGAGCATATTGTGGGCGAGCTTATGAAGGGCTTTAAACTGCCAAGAAAGCCTGACGCCGATTTTGCCGAAAGGCTTATTGCAGCCGATAATGAACTGGGAAAGGTGCTGGCTGAAAACCTTCAGGGTGCGCTGCCTGCGATCGCTCTGGACGGTCATCCTGCGCTTTCGACCGCGTATATGAATGACTGCGAACCGCTGCTTTGCTTTGCACAGCAGGTCAACGGATACGGCAGACCGGGCGATGTCTTCTTAGGAATATCGACAAGCGGAAACAGCAAAAACGTGCTTTATGCCGCGACCGTAGCAAAGGCAAAGGGCATGAAGGTCATAGGACTTACCGGAGCTAAGGACAGTAAGCTTTCGGCAGCTGCTGATGTTACTATAAAAGTACCGCAGACCGAGACATATATGATACAGGAGCTGCATCTGCCTGTGTATCACTGCCTGTGCCTTTTGTTGGAAGACAGATTTTTTGCACAGTAAGTTTTTGCGTTTAAAATATATGATCGCAGGCGGTGACTTTGTTGACCTATATGCGTGAATACTTTGAATCAAAGACTTTGGTAAGGAGCGGAAGATGAAAACAGTTTTACACATTTTGCCGAGCAACAGCTTTTCGGGTGCGGAAAATGTAGTGTGTCAGATAATCAAGATGTTTTCCGGCAGTGATTATAAAATGTATTATTGCTCACCGGACGGCAGAATAAGGGATGCTTTGGAGGAAAATAATATAGATTTTTTGCCGCTTCGTGAATTCAGCGTCAAAGAGTTGAAACGCATTATCTCCGAAACAAAGCCTGATATTATTCATGCACATGATATGAGAGCCGGGTTTTATGTCTCGCTTGCCTGCGGTAAGATACCTTTCGTATCGCATGTGCACAATAATAATTTTGATTCGCGAGGATTATCACTGAAATCACTCCTTTTTTACCATGCCGCAAAAAAGGCAAAACATATTTTCTGGGTGTCTGAATCATCGTTTGAGGGCTATAAGTTTCACGACAGATTTAAGGACAAAAGCTCCGTACTCTATAACGTCATTGACAAAGCGGCGCTTATAAAGAAGATGGAGACCGATACCGGCGAATACGATTTTGACATAGCCTATGTTGGCAGGCTCACTGAACCCAAGGATCCTATACGGCTTATGAATGTGTTTGCCGAAATAATTAAAATGGCTCCGGATGTTAAGATAGCAGTTGCCGGAACCGGCGACATGGCTGAGCAGACCAAAAGCTTTGCAAAACAGCTGAGCATAACAGATAATGTGAAATTCTTAGGATTTATGAGCAATCCATATAAGCTGCTTTATTCGTCAAAGCTCATGATCATGACCTCAAGGTGGGAGGGGACTCCCATGTGCGCTCTGGAGGCAATGGCGCTCGGCGTCCCGATTGTCAGCACACCGACGGACGGGCTGTGTGAGCTTGTGGACGACGGCAAAACGGGCTTCTTAAGCAGTGATGATGCCGTTTTAGCAGAGAAGTGTACCGATATAATAAAGAATGCCGGACTCCGTCAGACCCTGAGTGAAAACACATTGAAAAAAGCGGACGAGCTGCTCCTTATTCCGGCATATAAGGCGGCACTGGATGAGGTCTATCGGCAATGCATGTAAAATCAGATAAGGCGGTGTCAAAACCGATGGGTAAAAAAGTTGTTCTTTTAACGGCGCTTGATAGCGGAGGTATATTACAGTTCGCAAATCAAATGGCTTTGACATTGAAAGCCATGGATGTGCCTTTTGCTCTGTTTGTACCCGTCGGAGCCGGGAGCAGGTGTGCAGAAAACATTGTCGATAATGTTTTTGAGTATCGCCTTCCTAAGTTTGCCGTTCCGGCTGAAAAGGAAACAAAAAAATTAGCAGCAGATATTTTGAAAATGGATCCAGGCTGCCTGATCGCCGTTGACGACGCAATAAAGGCATCAGCCGTTGTTGGCGCGCTTTCGAAAAAAATCAGCTGTGCCATTGCAATACATGACGTTAATCCGCATCCTCAGAATATGACATTATACAAGTTCTTTTCGGAAACGCTCAGAAAATTTCTTGCAAGGCAGGCTTATAAAAAAGCCGATACGGTCGTTTTGTTGTCTGAAAACTCATACAAACTGTTTGGTAAACAACACAAAAAGATGCTGCCTAAAGCCACGGTCTTTCCTTTGGGCGCACATGACATGCCGGCTGTCCCTGCGATGCCGGCTGAATTGCAGCAATATGGCAATATAGACGGTTTCGCTTTGTTTTTCGGCCGTATTGACAAGTATAAGGGCGTTGACAGATTGATAGAAGCACAGACCATGAATTGCAGGGACGCCTCGTATGACCTGGATGTGATTATTGCAGGTAAAAATATGTCAAATGAGAAGCTCGATACTTCTGTTGAAAATAAAATAGTATGTATGCAGCGTTTTATCAGCGACGGTGAAATGATATGGCTTTTCGAACATTGCGGTGTTGTAGTCTTACCGTATTATGAAGCGTCGCAAAGCGGAGTACTTCCGATTGCCTATAAGTACGGAAAACCGGTGATCGTGTCAGATATTGACGGACTGAGAGAACTGGTTGTGGAGAATAAAACCGGTCATGTGTTTGAAGATTGCCGGCAGTTAAGTTTTGCACTTAAAAAATATGCTGTCGATAAAAGCGGAAAGGCTAATCCCGAAATCAGCGATTTTTATAAAGAAACATATGACTGGGAAAAAAACATGAAAGCCCTTTTAGGAAGAGTGTTGAAATCAGATGAATGAGTATATAAAAAGCGATCTTTTCAGATATACCGGTAAAACATCCTTTTTTGCGGCGGTGTCTAATTTTTTTGTTAACAGAGCGTTCAGGCACCAGGTATACATAAGGATGAGTAATAAAAAAGGGATCACCGGTAAAATCGGAAAAGGTTTATATTATATAAACAGATCTCTGAATAAGAATATGCAGATAAGCTATCGCTGCAAGATAGGATATGGTCTGTATATCGGACACGGCGGACCTATCGTGATCAGCAGATATACTAAATTCGGAAACAACGTAAACCTAAGCCAGTTTACGACTATCGGCACAAATAACGATGTCGGTGCTACTATCGGAAACAACGTTTACATCGGACCGAGCGTTTGCATAATCGGTGGGGTAAAAATAGGAAATAATGTTACAATAGGCGCCGGGAGCATAGTTACCAAAGATATACCTGACGGAGTGACCGTAGCCGGCAATCCTGCGAGAATTATCAACAACAATCTGCATCCGGAGTTTATTCAGAATGCATGGGTCGTTGACGATGAAAGGAATCAAGACTGATGCAGGTACAATCCAAAAGCAATAGATTTGCCAAAATTTTGGCATTCGTCATATTATGGCACTTTTTCTTTGCGTCATCATTTGTTCTGAGATTGAATCCGAAGCTCTTCTGGCCGGCTATGTTTGTAATAGCCGTGATAAGCCTTGTATATAAAAAACAGCTAATGCAGGACACCGAGGTGTATTATTTTGCATTTTTGTCTGCAGGCTTCATTCTGTGCCTTTTTTCTGCCGATACTGCACATTCGGCTATAAATGATCTGTATTATTTTATTTATCTTGGCGTTGCGGTCATGATAGCAAGAAATATATCGACAAAAAGTATCATTAAGCTGGCGCTTGCATTTTGTATAGTACATCTTATCTGCATATATATTCAGGTGTTCCTGCCGGATCTGTATGAAAGCGCTATATTGCCGCTGCTGCCGTCGTATGTATATGATAATATAATAACTCAGATGACCTATAATTCATCTTATTACGGCTTTACGGTCCAAACGAGCGTAGCAGCAATGTATTTCGCTATAGGTGCGATATGCGCGGCGGTACTTATCAGATATGAAACAAAAAGATGGAAGAAAATAATATATGTCGTTCTGATTGCTTTATTTATAACCGGTGTCCTGTTTACCACAAGACGCGGCTCATTGTTGGCACTGTGTCTGGTGCTGCTATATGCATATTTTGACGGCAGCAGAAGCAAGTTTTCAAGAATTCTGCTACTGGTCGTCGCAGCAGTTGTTTTGCTGTTATTCGGCATTGAAAAAATACCGGGAATGCAGGGCATGATGGATAAGATGACACGTCTTACGGGTAATACAATGAACGGCAGAGAGGAGACCTGGGGCATTGCACTCGAAAATTACTGGAATTATCCGTTCTTTGGATACGGCGTTGGAAATGCCGAGGTTGCCGCAAACGGAGCGTCGGTCGATAATGCCTATCTGGCTGTTTTGATTGAAAGAGGAGCCGTCGGCACTGTTGTTTGGTTTATGCCGATCATAATGATATTTTGCCGTACTGTCAGGATAAAAAGATCGGTCAAAGACCTTGCTGTCGATTTTTCTTTCTATATCCAGTTGCTTTTTGTTATCATGAGTTTCATGGAAAATTATCTCGGGCAGGCAACCGCTATGTTCTTCTATTATTTGGCTGTTATGAGTGCGGATTTTTCAATTTTGGGGGAGAACAATTATGAGTCTGATGAATTTTATAAAGAAAATAGTAGATCCAAATCATTACTCTAACGAGGCTTATATCAATTATTTGAAAAAGAATAATGTCTATATAGGAGATTTTACTGTCTTTTATTCGCCGCGTCATACTTCAGTAGATATTCAAAAGCCGCACCTGATTTCGATTGGGTCTTACTGCAAGATAACAACCGGAGTTATTATTCTTGCACATGACTATTCGATATCGGTCGCCCGACGGGTATTTGGAGAATTTGTAGGCGGAACCGCTCCGACAAGAATTGGCGATAATTGTTTTTTAGGTATGAATTCTATTATTCTGCCGGGCACCACCATCGGAAACAACTGTATAGTCGGAGCCGGTTCGGTTGTCGGGGGAGAGTACCCCGATAATGTTGTAATTGCCGGAAATCCGGCAAAAGTTATTTGTACGCTTGATGAGTACTATCAAAAGCGAAAAGCTAAATGGGTTTCTGATGCGAAGAAATGTGCGTTGGAAATTTATCGTAATACCGGACGCAAACCTACTGTTGAGGAAATGAGAGACGGATTTTATTGGATGTATACGCAAAGAACCAAAGAGAATATTGATGCCCATAACAACTTCTTTACATTAACGGGAGATAGTTATGAGGATATATGCAAAAGCTTTCTTGCAACCGAGCCTGTATATCCGTCGTTCGAGGAATTTCTTAAAGACTGCGGAATCTGAATACCGAATAACATAATTATAATGCTGACGTGGGGCGCACTTAATGGAAATTAAAAGCAAAAACAATAATGACAGGCTGCAAATTGTTCTGGCAATGGCATGCTCGTTGATTGCCATGGTCATAAACTATATGATCTCGTTTTTCCTGACGCCGTATATCACCAACACGCTTGGAACCGAAGCATACGGCTTTGTGTCACTGGCAAAAACCGTTGCAAATTACGGATTGATCATAACAAGCTGCCTAAACGCCTATGCGTCCCGGTTCATTGCGGTGTCATATCATGAGGGAAATATAAAAAGAGCTAATTCTTTTTACAGCAGCGTAGTTATCGCTGATGTTATTTTGATTGCGGTTAGTGCAGTTATATCAATTTTTTTGGCTTTTAACATCAGGGCGTTCTTTTCGGTGCCTGATGATCTGCTGAATGATGTCAGACTGCTTTTCTATTTGGATATACTTAATTGTATGGTCCTTGCTTTAGCAAGCGTTTACACGGTGTCCGGGTATATTAAAAACAGGCTCCAGTACATAAGCATTTCCAAGATTCTTGCATATTGCACAGAAGCGCTCATCCTTGTTGTTTTCTTTAGAATATTTAAGCCTTCCGTGTGGTTCGTCGGAGCAGCGCTGCTTATTTCGACGGTATTGTACGGGCTCATAAATTACGGTATAAAAAAGAAGATGACGCCTGACTTAAGGTGTCGGATTGATTGTTTTTCATTTTCAGCGGTAAAAGAGCTTCTTGGCCGCGGACTTTGGAGTGCCTTCAATCAGATAGGAAATATGCTTAACACCGGTCTTGATCTGTGGATTACAAACCTGATGCTTGACGGGTTCAAATTGGGGCAGCTTTCTATTGTTAAAACGGTCGCAACGATATGCTCGGCACTTCCGTCTTTGATCACGCAGCCGTTTCAGCCTATGCTTTTAAAACTTTATGCCGATAAAGACATGAACGGAGTCCGTAAAACCATCAGTTTTCAGATGAAATTATTGGGTGCTGTATCATGCATCGTATTAGCTGGCTTTTTTGTGTTGGGCGAGTCATATTTCGAGCTTTGGACGCCAAATAACAATTCTGCACTTTTGAACAGGATCGCCATTATTACACTGATCGGTTTTGTCTTTGAAAGCGTAGCGAGCCCTATGTTTTTCACATACACACTTTCTTTAAAAAATACTCTTCCGTGCATTGTGACGGCGGTCAGCGGTGCTTTGAATGTATTAAGTATGTTTATTTTCCTGAAATTCACCGGGCTGGATCTTTATGCTGTAGTCGGAACAACAACCGTACTCGGATTAATAACATTTTTTATTTTCACACCCTTATACTCCGCACGGTGTATAAAGCTTCCGTCGTTATCTTTTTATAAGCCGATCGTCAGAATTGTTATATCCGATCTGCTTACTGTTGGATTTGTGAAAATTGTGTTTCGAACCGTTGCGGTCAATTCGTGGATAGGTCTGATCGGAATGGCTGCCGTTGTAGGAATATTGGGACTATTGCTGTATTCAATATCCGTATTTGATAAGGATGAGCGTACAAAAGTTTTAAGACAGATAAAAAGAATACTTTGCAGGCAGAGGTAAAAAAATGAGGGCTATAACTGATTTGGATGAGCTGAAGGCTATTGAACTCGATATAATGAAAAAGGTCCACGAATTTTGCGAAGAAAAGAAAATATGGTATGTTCTGACCTATGGAACATTGATAGGCGCTATTAGGCACAACGGATTTATTCCATGGGACGATGACATAGATATTTTTGTTATGCGCGACGGGTTTGAAAGAATTGAAAAAGAATTTCCCGAATGGGGAAAAGACCATGGTCTGTTTTTAGCCGGACCCGATTCAAAAGATCACTATTTCCCGAGAGATATGCTTAAGATCTGCGATGCAAGGACCAGCCTTTTTGAAAAGGCTTATAAGCGAACCGATAAGTTAGGAGTATTTGTTGATGTCTGGGTGCTTGATGAGGTTCCGCAAAACATTAAATTATCTGCCAATTGGATCAAAAGGGCTAACATTCTGCGCGCTATGAATTTGTATGCCAATACTTCGTGGAAATACGCAAAAGAAAACATGAGTACAAGGTCAAAGCTGATAGTAAGATTTTTTAATTGGCATCGAACCGAGCCTATTATCGCTAAACAGCAGGCATTGGCAAAGAAATACAGGAATACTGAAGGGGAAAAGTTTATTTGCGTCCAGGGCGATTGTATTTTATATGACCGTTCTGATTTTGCCGGAAGAAGTCTGCATAAGTTTGAAGACTGCGAATTCTATATTCCCGACGGTTATGATAAGGTTCTTAAGTACACATACGGTGACTATATGACACTGCCGCCTGAAGAGCTTCGTGAGCCGCATCATATTCAGGACGTGTGGTGGAATTAAAAGCATCGCAAACGAATGTTATAATCAAGTTACATAGTTATCATGAACTGATAGTTACAGGAAGGTCTGAAAAATCAATGCCTAAAGTTGAAAGAGCTATTGTTATGGCGGCAGGGCTTGGTAATAGAATGCACCCGGTAACACTTACGACACCTAAACCTTTGGTCAGGGTGAACGGAATACGCATTATTGACACTTTGATTGATGCGCTGCATAAAAACGGCATCAATGAGATATATGTCGTGGTAGGCTATCTGAAAGAGCAGTTTGCCGGATTGGAAACCGAATATCCGGGTATAAAACTAATCGAAAATCCTTACTATGATACCTGCAATAATATTTCTTCGCTCTATATGGCGAGAGAGTATATTGAAAACGCAATGATCTTAGACGGCGATCAGATCATCAATAATTCTTCAATTCTTGCCCCGGAATTTGAACGTTCGGGGTATAACAGCGTTTGGACAGACAAAGAAACAAAGGAATGGCTGCAAACCGTGACCGACGGAATAGTTACATCCTGCAGCCGTACCGGCGGAAAAGGCGGATGGCAGTTGTACAGTATTTCACGCTGGACGGCAAAAGACGGAAGAAAATTAAAGCGTCATTTGGAAATTGAATTTGAACAAAAGAAAAACCGCCAGATATACTGGGATGATGTTGCAATGTTTTGTTATCCGGATGATTATGAGTTGGGTATTTATCCTATGAATGAAAATGATGTTATAGAGATAGATGATATCAGTGAGCTGATAGCTATTGATTCCGGTTATAAGAATATCGGAAACGTCTGAATCGATATAAAAATCCAGCAACCGTTGAGAAGGTGAAAAATGACAGATTCAATAAAGACTATGACCGATCTCCTGGCTTTTGAAATAGCCGGAAAACCGCTTGACAGCGGATGTATAATGTCAGATGATCAGCTGAAAATTCTTTATAAAATGTCACGGGCGCACGATGTTGCGCACCTTGTCGGTGATGCGCTTATTAAGAATAATCTTGTAAGCGGCGAATATAAAGAGAAGTTTTCCAAATGCGTAATCACGGCTGTTTTCAGGTATGAAAAGCAAAGGTATGAATATGAAAGAATTAAAAAGGCACTTGCCGAAAGCAAAATTAAATTTATGCCGCTTAAAGGCTCGGTCATAAGAAATATGTACCCGGAGCCGTGGATGAGGACAAGCTGCGATATAGATATACTGGTCGAAAAAAGCAGCCTTGACGCGGCTAAGAAAGCCGTCCAAGCCATAGGCTTTGAATACAAAGGTATGGGCTCACACGATATCAGCCTTTTTTCCGCTTCGGGAGTGCATCTGGAGCTTCATTACAGTCTTATTGAGGACGAAGTGGTTTCTAAAGCGGACAAGGTCCTTAAAGATGCATGGAAAGGCGCGGAAAACTGCTCCCAATTTGAATACCGAATGACCGACGCTATGTTTTACTTTTACCACATCGCCCACATGGCTAAGCATTTTTTGATAGGCGGCTGCGGCGTCAGACCGTTTATTGATATTTATATACTGAAATGTGTATGCAGTCCTGATCAGAAGGGAAGGGAAGAACTGCTGAGAAAGGGCGGTCTGGTTGAATTTGCCGAAGGCGCAGAGCAGCTCACAGACGTTTGGTTCTGCGGAAAAGCTCCTACAAAGCTGACCGACAGCATGTGCAGCTTTATAATCCGCGGCGGTGTGTACGGTAATTTTGAAAACAACGTAGCTGTAAGGCAGAATAAACAGGGCGGTAAGCTGAAATATATGCTGTACAAGGTCTTTCTGCCCTATAATGATATCAAACTATATTTTCCGGTTCTTGAAAAACACAAGGTACTTCTGCCGTTTTGTGAGATCGTCAGATGGTTCAGGCTTTTGTTCAAAGGCGGCATGTCGCGAAGCGTAAAACAAATAAACATCAACAATTCAATGGACAAAGCTGTCACTTCTGAGGCGGAATACCTCATAACGGCACTTAAGCTTTGAAAATAATGTTGCAATTTTTGTTGATTATTGTTATAATATCTTAAAGTCATATCCGTGATATCAAAGGCGGTGCGTTATCATAAACTTCAAAAACAGTTTGTTCGGCTATAACAAAGAAGACGTAATGAACTATGTTACAATGCTCAATTCCGAGCTTGCCGAACTGCGCGGTAAATATAAAAGGGAAGTCGATGATCTTACTGATAAGCTGAACGACCAGCAGATTCGAAATGACGAGCTTGGAAAACTGGTAGGCGAACAGGCTGTTAAGATCGACGAATACAGGCAGCATGAAGAGGCGGTGACGCGCCTCAGCGAAAGCATAGGTAAGCTTTATCTCGTTGCAAAAGCCAATGCAGCCGGGATTATGGAGTCTGCAAAGCAAAATGCTGAGCAGTCTGAGCTGATCGCAAAAAGCACCATAGATGTTACGCAAACAGCGCATAATGAGCTGCAGGGTATTAAAGATGAACTTGCGGAAAAGATAGCACGTTTCAGCGATGAATTGGATCAGCTCGGCAGCAGGATAATTGTTGCCGAACGTACTGTGACTGAAAACGTTAGATCTGTAAGTGAAAAAAGCGTAGAATATGAAGATGTTTCACACGCAGTCGCAAACAGTGTCGAGCAGTGATTTGGTATATGATTTTGTAAAACATTGAAAAAACACTTGACTTATCACCTTTAAGTATTTATAATGATCATGTTGTCCGTGAAACGGACAACTGAATTGGAGACGTATCGAAGCGGTCATAACGGACATGACTCGAAATCATGTTTCCACTTTGGAAGTCCAAACTGCCGAAAAGCCAGTAACCATGCGGGTTTGCGGGCAAGTTCAAATTGTGAATTGGGGTCTGTTCTATCCTGTTGTTCTTCCCAATTTCCACGGCTTGAATTTTGCGGGAAAATGGCTATAATGAGAGCAGCCATCTGACAGCCACTTTGAGAGGTATGTTTTGGGGTTCCGTAGTTACCGCTATCGTCCCTGATTTACCGTCATCATCCAAGTTGGTGTAATGATTCGAAATCAGGTTTCCTATGCGGAGTGCCAAACGGCTGAAACCCTTGGAACCATGCGGGTTCCAGCCGAGTTCAAATTGAATAATGTTGCTTGTTCTATCCTGTTGTTCTTCCCGATTTCCACCGGCTGAATTGGTCGGCGGGTCGGGACCAGGGATATAACATAAATTTGGAGATGTACCCAAGCGGTTGAAGGGTCCGCACTCGAAATGCGGTAGGTCGGCTCAAAACCGGCGCGAGAGTTCGAATCTCTCCATCTCCGCCATGAGGTCTGCCAGCGAAAAGCTGGTAGACCTCTTTCCTTTTTATGGAGAAACCGCCGATAGGTTTTGCAGCATGGGCGCCACAATGTCCTGCTCAATGGCTGCGGCGGATTGTTTTTTCGTGGCATATTGCAGATGCCCGTAAATATCCACCGTTGTTGAAATCTCACTGTGTCCCAGCCATTCTTTTACCTGTTCCATCGGAACACCGTTGGCCAGCAAAAGCGAGGCACAGGTATGGCGAAGATCGTGGAAACGAATGTGCCGTAAATTGTTCTTGGCAAGCAACTTCCCAAAGGTCGAGGACACATAGTTGGGTTTAATGAGATTGCCAATCACATCGACACAGACATATCCCAGATATTCTTTGTTGTAGGCGCGCCCGCACAGCTTGCGATTTTCTTCCTGCTGTTTCTTGGCCTCCAGCAACCGTTCTTTCAAAAAAGGAATCAATGGATAAGTCCGCAGACTGGATTTGTTCTTTGCCTTGTCCTTCTTAATCGTGACCCGCTCTCCCTTTACATTGCAGGTTGTTACCGTATGCCGAATGGAGAAGCAGTTATGGTTGAAGTCAAAGGCACTCCATTTCAAACCGATAACCTCACTGCGGCGCAGGCCGTAAAAAGCAGTCAGTAGAACTACCAGCTCGATCTTATGCCCCTTGATAACTTCAAACAGATTCAGGACTTCCGAATCCAGGTAGTAGTCACCCTTGAAGGGTTCAGGCTTGGAAATGATAATCCGGTCAGCCGGATTGCTTGGAATCAGATTTTTGTCAACCGCATAATTCAACGCCCCATGAATCAGAGCGTGGTAATGTTTAACGGTGGTCGGCTTGACCCGTTCCAATTCTTTCTCATAAAAAGCGAGAATATCTTGTTTGGTAAGGTCACAAAGGGCGACAGGATGCTCTCGGAAATACGGGGCGATGGGGTTGTTAAGCTGTTGTTCGTATCCCGAATAGGTCGAGAGTTCAATGGGCTTGCTGTCCATCACCCGTCCGGTAGCAGACTTGTACTTGTACTCAAGCCACTGGTACAGGAAATCCACAAAGGAAATCGCTGCGGATGACGGGCCAGACGGAGAAGCCGACTGCTGTGAGGCCGTAGCCTCCTGAAGCAGCTTTTCCGTCCATTCTTTTCGGATGGTGGGAAGCATATTGTTTGCCCAGGTCTTATTGCCCTTGACTTTCTTATGGGTGGGAATCCATTTGGGCTTTCTCTTACCGTTCTCATCGGTAAGGTTTAGAACCCAATAGAGATACCCTTTTTTCTCGGCCACATGGCCGGAGATTAGTTTGCTGTTTTCTTGCAGGTGTACCGCTGGCATACTGATCTGTTCCTCCTTTTGCGGTATTGAGTTCACCTACCAATGACACCTTTATTGTATCATCGGACAGAACAAAACTCCAGGTAAATCCGCGTCAGAATTGTTAACTTTCTGCGTCTATCCGGTGAAGATCGACACCATAGCCTGCTACTCCGCAAAAGTGGAGCAGGTGATTTTCAAATAACGAAGAATGTGGGCTTTGGGGATGCGGTAAGCCCGTCCAATTTTAAGGTACTCAATTTTCCCATCTTTAAGTAACTTGTACCCGGTTTTTGTACTGACGCCAAGCGCCTCACACATTTGACCAATGTCCATCACATCCGGGTAGTCTTTTAACATCAATCGGTAGGCATCTCTGGGAGAGAGTAGGCCGCCGTCATTTTCATACATTGTGAGTCCTCCTTTCGTTGGGGTATCCTATGCCGATGCTGATTGCCAGGGCTGCATCTACCTCCAGCATTTTTTCTTTACTGATACGCCCAATGTAACCACGGAGCCGCTTCCGGTCTATTGTCCGCAGTTGTTCCAACAGAAGCAGAGAGGTAGGCGCAAGCCCCGGCACATTCTCAAGTAGGATATGGGTAGGCAGACTGTTCTTCGCTTTTCTGCTGGTGATGGCTGCTGCAACAACGGTAGGACTAAAGTGATTCCCCACATCATTTTGGATAACAAGGACAGGGCGGATGCCGCCTTGCTCGGAGCCGACCACCGGGTTCAGGTCTGCATAGAACAGATCGCCACGCCGGATAGCCTTTCGCATAAACTGACCTCCTGAATATTAAGTAAGCCGGAAAACGGGGCAGGCCATAAGACCTGCCCCATTTCCGGCGAAATACAAAATCCGATTTGTTTTCTTGTTATGTGCCATTTGTCCTTGACACCCCGCACATATTGGGAAGTCATCAGTGACCGGCAGCGAACCGGCCCACGGGAATCTCACCCCTCCGAGGATCTCTCCGAGCTGCCCCCATTGCGTGATCCTGCAACCAGATGGTTTCCAAATGTTATGGACTACTCTGATCTTTAGCAGGGCTGTGGCTGGACAGGAGTACCATTATGCCCCTTTCCGGTCATGGCCGCGCCGGGTGCTGCCCGGTTTTTACAGGCTGCCGTTACTCGCTCATACAGGACAGGATTGTATGCAAGACCAATTATGATAATCAGGTGGGATCTGCTCATCATGTCCGTATATCATGGCGCGGCCCCTGAATCGGCTTTAGCTCTTCGAGCTGGAAAGGGGGGATGTTACTGATGAATGAGTATGCGGTTGTCAAGGTACAGGTGAAAGAAGAACACTCGAAAGAATGCCTTTCACCTATCGTCCTGAAACCGCAGGGGTGTCAACCCTGTGCCGCAAAATATTTTTTAAGTTTGGCAATCGCCAGGTTTATGGACTTGGCAACGGCTTGATGGCTTGTCCCTTCCATGCGACCGATCTGCCGGGTAGAGAGTCCCTGAAAAACATGAAGCCGGAATCGCCGTTTCTGAACCTCGGTCAAAGCGCCCACTGTAAAAAGCTGCTCCAGGGCTTTCCAGGCATACTTGCGGTTCTGTATGTCAACAACTCGTTCTTCCCATTCTTCATCCAGAGCGCGAGTGGCACAATGCTCCGTTTCCTCCAAACCGTGGATCGAAACATCCTTGCGGGTCTGGGCGCTCTCTGCCCGATCCTGCTCATAGTAAATTTGATCGGACAGGGCTTTCAGCTCTGCAAAGTCATGTTCCGTTTTGTCAGGATTCTCCTTCAGATAATCCTCCAGTGTGATTTCTATGATTTCGTTATGAAAGCGATAAACGATATTTGGGCTGTTTTTGTTTATCGCATAGTCGCTTTTGCGATAATTTTGCACCTCTGTTACCTCCGATTTGTTTTTTGTGGAAAACAAATCGGAAGTGGTGGTGCTCGACACCAGTGACCAAGTAGTCGAGAACAAATCAAAAAGCGGCCGAATCTGTAACTCAGTACAAATTCGACCGCTCCAAGTCGTTTATTAAAAAGTCCGCAGAAAAAGCATCTTTTGGCAGGTGGAGGCTTTTCGCTTTTAGAACAATACTCCCGGCCACCATACTTCCATATAAAGATGATTTTCTTTGTCTTGTAAGCCGTGTGTCGTGGTGCGTAAAGACAGCGGAACAGCATAATGCGCTTCTTGAGGTATTGCATAGTGCATCAGACTCCTGTCCATACAAACGGACGGCACACCGGCAGCATCACTCCCTTTCTTAATTCAAATATATGTATTTCTACCGACAGGTCAATGCTGCCGAGCCGAAATAAACCTATTCAGTTTAAGATCAACTCTGCATTGTCCGGTCATCAGCGATTATTCTTTTTTATGCGGATAAAGTCAGTAATCAGAAGTATCAAACCGATTATTCCAATCGCAACTATTACATAGCTTTCATGTAAAATTCCATGAAAGCCAAGAAAGCCACTAAATCCGGTTAAATGGACACCGTTTCCGGTCATTCCCGAAATAGGAAAACGAACAGAAAGTCGCCATAATACAAATATAATCAGCGCCGATATTCCAAACAAACTTCCTCCAAGCCACGTTCTCCATGACATTCGCTTGTTTCCTTTCAATGCAGATTCTTGTGGTGGGGTCGGCTCGGTAATATTGTCCTTTAACAAATAGTCAGTAGATACCTTAAAACATTCACTTAATGAGACGATTTTTTCCAGTTCAGGGGATGCCAAGCCGTTCTCCCATTTTGTGATGGCCTGCCTTGATACTCCTATTTTTTCTGCGAGTTTCTCCTGGGACAGTCCCATCTTTTTTCGTTCCCTTTGAATCTTTTCGGGTAACTTCATAGTGAACCTCCTCACTTTCATTCTATTTTTTCTGTGGTAGCCACTCTACCACCCCACCTATGTCAATTCGGCAACCAGTGGTAGCAATAAAAAAATTATAAAATATTGCAGAAAAGCTCACCGAAACGGTGAGCTTTTCTGCGATAATCAATATTGTGGGTAGCTGCCTATTTTGGTTCTTCCCACAGATGCCCACACATTTTCATAGAGAGAATCTATCCTTCGTTTTTCCCAATCGCATCCGCTAATTGACCACTGACGGCATCTATGTAGAGATATACCCCGTCCCGATCACAGTGGTACAGGTTAGAGTAGCTTGTGCTCTCATTCGGGCTGATGGGGTTGGGCTCTACCACTTCAGTGGCCTCCAACAGACCGACTCCTGACTTTGCAGCAGCAGAAAGTGCTTTTTTCAGCACAGCAATCTGTCCATTGCTCCAAAGCCCCTCCAGATCTTCAAGGACTTTTGGGTCCTGCTCCATGTCTTTGAGAAGTTGTATAACTTGATCTGGAGACAGATATACACCGGAGCAATAGTTTTCGATGATTCGGTTCTGCATGGGGTTTGGAAAGGAAACAGGAGTGATTTGTTCCCATGAGGTGAAGTACCGCGCATATTCTGGCTTTTGTTCCACCAGGAACGAAAAGGCACTACCTCTGGTGTAATAATAATCTCGGAAAAAACCTTGGATTACTGCAATATAGAAGCCGTGGCTTTTGTCAAACAGCTCGTTAGATTCCGTTTCAGCCCCAACGCGCAAGGTATTCAGATATTTTTCGGCATAGAAATCCTCCATTCCATGCTGCGCGGCAAGGGCCAGCACTTTTTCCTCCTGTCCCTGCTGTATCCAGGTTAAGGGAGTAAAATACCATTCCCGCATTTCCTCTGGTGAAATCGGGTGAAAACTCACATCGTATCCCACAAAAATCCTCCTTTCAATCCCACCAGAAGTACCAAACAGTGGACTGCCGCAGCACATCGGCCAGAGCGCCCACGGTGGCGTCCTCCGGCCCCTGGTCAATCACATCGGGACAGAAGCCATACAGTTCCACTGCTGCATCCATAGCCTTCTCCTCGGGAACGGGAGCCGGGAGCAGGAACTCCAACTCGTCGTGGCTCATGGCAGCGGGCACCGCCCCATGCTGTTCAAACCAGTATTTCGCAACTGCCATTAACTCTGGCGTGTTAGGACATTCATTCCAGCCACCAAAGGGCAGATAGGCAAAAATCTCCCAAGGATTCTTCACGGGGATTTTAGCCAGAATGAGAGGATAGGTCATATTATTATCGGAATTCCAGTAGCTTGAAAAACGACGGTTATCATATCCGCCCTCCATCTCGCCCAGGATCTCCTCATCCCAGTCCATATCGTCATCCTCGGCTTCTTCCTTGCGCTGCCCAATCATTTCCTCCAGGACTGCCTTACTGTTCTCGACAGGGGCGGAGAGCATTTTCTTCCGGTATTCGGCAACTTTGTCCGGGTCGAAAGCAAAGTCGTCCTCGCCATCGCTGTCCGGGTCAGAATTCATAATCAGGCATTCCCACAGGATTTCGTCATCCGCCTTAATCAGAACCGGCACAAAGCCCTCTTTGACACTTTCCCGTTTGGCATAGTTATATGCCGACATGATGGGGTCATCATCCGTCAATGAGGGGAAATAGGTACATTCACAGTCCAGATATTCCATCATGGCTTCCGCAAGGTCTGAAGGCTCCAGAGTGGCCTCATCGAAACTCTGTCCCTGCCAGTTGGCGAACCGCTTTTCCATGACTTTTGCCATAGCCTGATAATAGTTTTCATCAAATGGGATGAACAGATAGGCTTCATCCTGGAACTTATCGGAATAATATTGCTCTGAACCGAAATACTCCAAAGCATAGTTATCAATGTCGCTGGGGAAGTACGGGCTATCCGCCTCGCCATAGTAATATCCAGCAAAGGCTGCGCCCTCCTTGTTGAACAGCGCCCCAAAGAGCTGTCCTTTCAGCTGGTCCCGGATAAAGCCACGCAGATCGGCGCGGCTCAGATCTGCCATAAACGGCTGCACCTGCTCCCAGTACCGCTCCATAAATTCCGCGCTCATCAGATCATGCTCTATGCACCAGCGCAGATAGATTGCCATGTGGTTGTAGGCATTGATCTCATTCACCGGCAAGCCCTTTTCCTGAATGGATTCCAGGTGCCATGCGGCATCGTCCATATCGCCGGTGAACTCCTCCTCTGCAAGCGTTCCTCTGGTGATGGCATTCTGGCGGGTGGGATTGACCACAAAACTGATGCCTGCCATCTTTTCAAGCAGGGCGTCCGCATCATGCTCCATCTTATACTCCATCTCATTATGATAGAGCGGGATCACCTGATAGAAGTTGACCTCCTCGCCGCTCGGCAAAGTGCAGACTTCGCCGCCTTCCTCCACGCCCTGGGGACCGGTCAGAATAGCGGCGGTGAGCTTCGTGTCCTCTGCAAACGGCGATTGCTTGTCCATTGTGTGGCCAAAGCCCAGCCAGGTATCGTTGGAAATGGGCAGGCGAGCCAACACTTTCAAGAGACCAATAGGCCAGTACCACCGCTCATCCTTCAGGGATTCCTCATCCAGTTTCCAATCCGGTGGCAGAGCGATGGCCAGCTCTGCTCGCTCCAGCTTGTATTCCGCCAGTTCCTCCGGCACATTCATCCGATGAGCACCCATGCCCATCGTTACCAGTGTGTAATAGTCCCGCTCATCAGAGGGTGGAACAACGCAGATGTCCACATGGATGTCAGGAGAAACCAGCTCATGGAACACATTCTCAAACTCACCAAAGGTGTTTTTGATGTGCTGCTCTATCGCAGACATCTCATCCTCCGAATAAACCTCTGGCTCACTGTTTTTTCTTGAGGACCAGAAGGCATCCGCCTTCGTACCGTCCGGGTTCAGGAAAATCTGAAAATACTGATCGTCTCCCGGCTGTTGATAGACAAGACCAATGCGGCGG
Organism: uncultured Oscillospiraceae bacterium; assembly: GCA_900539855.1. Lineage (GTDB taxonomy): Bacteria > Bacillota > Clostridia > Oscillospirales > Acutalibacteraceae > UMGS172. Next base: position 3,169 of record UQDO01000005.1, on the reverse strand, counting down.
GTCTGGTCCACAAACACACCTGTTAGAATGCCCTCTGGTTCTCCTTCAGGGGTGTGGGTCAGCCATTCACCGCTGTCCAGCCGTTCCTTGAGCTGCCGCAGCCAGTCGGTTCCCATCTTGGAGAGTCCAGCTTCATTCATACGGAAGGACAGCTCCACAAGATGTTCCTGCACTGGATATTGGAATTCACAGCAGGGGGAGTTTTTCTCATAGCTATACCGCTCTGGGTGGAACAGCTCATAAAATTCGGCAAGTCCTGCTTCGTCCACCCGAATGCAGGCTATGGCGCATTGTTTATCATCCGCATTCCCGTCCAGTCCCCGCTGGAGCGTTTGGTCAGCATCGGGATTGATCCAATGATATTCCATCTGTTCCAGGGTGGCTCCGGCTTTGATCTCTTTTTTTAAGGTCAGGAACTCATAATCTCCCGGTTCCAGTTTTAATCCTTGCTTGACGGCATCCAGCGCACCGGATTTATCGCCAAAATGCGCCCGCAGCTTGCCCAGATGGAGCCAGATCCAGGGGTAGTCCGGCTCCTCCAGAGCGCCCCGCTCCGCATATTCCAGTGCTTCTTCCAGCCTGCCGCAATACATCAACGCCACAGAATACCGGTAGTACCAGGTAGCGCAGCCCGTGGCGTTTTTCTCCGAATCCTTCATCCATTCCGCAGCGCGGTAGTAGTGGATGTAATCGTCCAGGTTAAGGCAGGCAAAGGCATACCAGAGGGCAATCTGCAAATCCTGGTGAGCCTGTTTTTCGCTGAATCGTCCTTCTTCTACGCCACTTTTGATAAAATCCTCCAGCCAGCCGAGCATTTTCTCAAAGTAACCGGTGGTTCCTTCATCAAAGGATTCCAGTGTTTCAATATCCTCCGCCGAGAGCAGGGAGCCAGTTTCCTCATGAATATCAGGCTCCGGTTCTTTCTCGTCCAGCAGTGGCACACCACCCACATCCCGCCGGAATGCGTGGAAGTGAGCATAGGGCAAGTCGCTTCCCTCAAAGAATGCCTGTGCTGCTGTTAGTACAGCGGGCAGATCCCAGGCGATAAAATCCAGATACCCACAATACAGACCAGTGGCCCCACCCAGGAAGGTCACGGCTTCCTCTCCTGCATCCCGCAGGATGGCATCCCGCAGGTTATCCCGGAAATCCAGAATGACTTTCACTCGTTCCTCACCGGTAAAACCGGACAGCGGGTACAGGAGGAATCCAGCGGCAATGCCATCCTTGTGGTACTCATCCACCATATCACTGCGGGCAGTCAGGTAGTCGTTGATGAGCACCGGCAGGCGGCAGCTTCCAGTATAGACATCCAGCCGCCAGTCAGCCTCTGGGTCCTCCACCGGTTTCAGTTCATAGGCAAGGTAGCTGTTTTCCAGGTAGTCGCTGCCATCCCGCCAGAGAGAAAGTCCCATGCTTTGCAGCAACTCCGGCAGTTCAGAAAGCAGCTTGGCCGGTTCGTCTTTCGGCTGAGCATAAACATCAAACCCAGCAACAAAGGCGATAGCGGAAACTTCTCCGATGGTTTGATCTACCAGCATAGAGAGTGCCCACCAGACCTTGTCTGTGTCCTCTTTCAAGATCGGCGTCAGCTTTTCACAGTAAAGGACCAGACTTACCTGATGATCCTCTGTTTCCTCTGCCCACATCTGCACATCATCAGCCCGAACTTCGATCTCTCCAGCCCGCAGCTCGAACCCCTCACAGGGCTGGCGGCCTACCCAGATATTCCAATGCTCAAGCACCGATTCTGGGGCCTGCTTCTGGAAGTACACCAACGGGAACAGGCGGGAGCGAAGGCCCTCTGGACTGAGGATCAATTCATACTTTTCGCCATTGAAGCCCAGCTCAAAAGAAGTATCACGCAGGGCCGTTTTGAGCGCGTTCCCGCATTTTTCAACCAGTTCTTCGCCGCACTGGTGCGTTTCGTCAGTTTCTATGATTTGACGCAGTTCTACCTCAATCTGAGAAAAGGCTGCCCATGCTTCCTGCGTCCTTTCACGGAAGTTCTTTTCAAAGCGGGGCAGGGACAAACGACGGCGGCAATCGTCTATGTACTCCTGGGTATCTTTGTCTCCGGGGCGGGCTTTCAGGGCCTTTTCAAAGTAACGCAGGGCGGGACCTTCCTCATCCAGAAAATAATAAGCGGAAGCGATCCGATAATTCCAGCAGTGATCTTCGGCAAAATGCTCCTCATGGGGAGCCAAAAGTTCCAGCGCCTTTTCAAAAGGCTCCCGTTCTCCTATATGTGCAACGGCAATATATGCCTTGGCCAGCTCACTGTCCAGTTCCGGGGTGCGCTCCTCGGCAGGAATCGCTTCCAGGGTGTCGATTACCTTCTGCGCTTCATCCTGTTCAAACCATTGCTGGCATTGTTTCAATAAATCCATATCATAATCTCCTTTTCCATCTTCGGTAGGGATAGGTTTCACTAATAAGCAGAGCTTGTAATTTCAAAGCTAAAATTCATATCTGCATTTATGGTGACTTCTTCATTTGTGGCTGGTTGTATCACAAACTCAAATGTAGGTTCATAGTCCCCATCCTGCAAGGTTTCTCCACCCAAAATCTCGATATGATACCAGCCATTTGCAAGCTCAATCATCGGCTTCTTATGCACTCTATAGTAAGAAATCAGATCTTTCACCTTTTCAGGCGTAAACTGTTCCAATATTGGCCATGTAAAAAGCATCAGCATATTATGATCTACTTTGAGGGAATAGCCACTTTTTCTAAGCTGCAATCGGTTTCTTTCTTTGCACAGCTCCGGTCTATCACCAGAGAGATTGAACAATATGGTATAGGGATAGTTTTCAATACCGGCCATTGGGATTACAATTCCTTCGTCAAATACCCTGTCGCCGCTTTCGTTTGTGGTAAACTCCATCGCTAAATCATCTGAAAGATGATTTGCCTGCTTCCAGTCCTCCAGCAACAAAATGTCACCAAGGAGAAAATAATTAACAAGATCGTTTAATACTTCCGTAAACCTATATATCATCCATTATGCCTCCCTTACAATCCTGTCCGCTGCCAGCCGTTCAGCCGCTCCTGCACCGCGTCAATCATCCAACCCTCGCCCACGCGCTTCATGAGAAAGCGGCGGTCAAAGCTGGTATTTTTCTCTCTGGTGTAGATGTAGAGCTTGTTCTTGGTGATCTGCTCCGCG
>UQDO01000004.1 GCA_900539855.1 uncultured Oscillospiraceae bacterium | reverse complement strand
ACTGGGTCGTACAGAATCTCGAAAACGCACTCGAAACTTGGAACGAAAAGCTGGCAGAGATCTGGCAGCTCATTACGCAGTCGCCAGAGCAATTCAAGGGCGGCACGATCTGGAATGTGATCGTCGGCATCCACGGTGCGGTGCAGGCTATCGGGCTTGCGCTGCTCGTTTTGTTCTTTGTGGTGGGCGTGATGAAAACCTGCGGCAGCTTTGCGGAACTGAAGCGGCCGGAACACGCCCTGAAAGTGTTCATCCGCTTCGTCCTTGCCAAAGCCGCCGTCACATACGGCTTGGAGCTGATGATTGCCCTGTTCAATATCGTGCAGGGGCTGATCTCTACCATCATGAACGCCGCAGGCTTCGGCACAGCGCAGGAAACCGTGCTGCCCGCCGAGATCGTAACCGCCGTGGAGGATTGCGGCTTTTTTGAAAGCATCCCATTATGGGCAGTGACCTTGATCGGCGGGCTGTTTATCACGGTTTTGTCGTTTATCATGATCATGACCGTGTACGGCAGATTTTTCAAACTCTATCTCTACACGGCCATTGCACCGGTCCCGCTCTCGGCCTTTGCAGGCGAGCCGTCACAGAACATCGGCAAGAGCTTCATCAAAAGTTATTCCGCCGTTTGTTTAGAGGGTGCGATCATCGTACTGGCCTGCATCATCTTCTCTCTGTTTGCATCCAGTCCGCCCGTCGTCGATCCCGACGCTGCGGCGGTAACGCAGGTGTGGTCGTATGTGGGCGAGTTAGTTTTCAATATGCTGGTGCTCGTCGGCGCTGTCAAAATGGCCGACCGTGTTGTGCGTGAAATGATGGGACTGTAATTGCTTTCTGCGGATATTCGCAGGAGGCTATTTTTATATGTAAAGGAGCGATATTCTATGAACTCATACGAAGAAAAGAAACAAAGACGAATCGACTACTACAACGAGAAAGCGGAAAAGTTTGAACAGGAAAGCAGCCGCCTTGCGCACGAATCAAGCAAAATGGTTGAGGCGATCCCTATGGGACAGCCGCTTATGCCCGATCACTATTCCTACAAATCGGATAAGAACTACCGTGATCGCGCTTGGGGCAAAATGGAGAAATCCGTTGAGGCAGGTCAAAAAGCGGACTACTACCGTAGCAAAGCCGAGGCCGCTGAAAACAATTCCGCTATTTCCAGCGACGATCCCGAAGCTGTTACGAAACTGAAAGAAAAATTGCAGCAGCGGCAGGAACAGCAAAGCTATATGAAAAAGGTCAACGCTTACTACCGCAAAAACGGTACGATGAAAGGCTTTGAGGGTATTTCTGACGAAAAAGCGGCGGAAATCGACGAGGCCGTGAAAAGCGATTATTCGTGGATTAACGCCCCCTATGCGCCCTATGAGTTGTCGAACAACAATGCGGAAATTAACCGTCTGAAAAAGCGGATCGAAAGTCTGGAACGCCGGGAGGAAACCGGCTTTGTCGGCTGGCAGTTTGAGGGCGGCGAAGCTGTTGCCAACACGGAGGAAAACCGCTTGCAGCTACTTTTTGATGAAAAGCCCAGCGAAGAACAGCGCAGCAAATTAAAAGGCTGGGGTTTCCGCTGGTCGCCGTCCAATAAGGCGTGGCAGAGGCAGTTAAACAGTAACGCCATCTACGCCGCCGGGCAGATTGATTTTATAAAGCCCCTTGACGGCAGAACGCCCCGTGAATTGCAGCCGAAGCCCAAAGCCAAAGACGAACAGGAACGATAAGGAGGCGATATTTTGGAAGTTAAGATCAACCGTGAAATCCGAAACTATACGGAATCCATGTTTTTCGGACTGTCTATGCGGCAGTTCGTTTTTTCTTTGCTGGCGGTCGTTGTCGCCGTGGGACTGTATTTTCTCTTAAAGCCGTATGTCGGGACGGAAACGGTGTCGTGGATGTGTGTTCTCGGCGCCGCGCCCTTTGCGGCTATGGGATTTATCACCTACCACGGCATGACCGCAGAGAAATTCATCTGGGCGTGGATTCGCTCGGAGTTTTTAGAGCCGAAAGAGATTCGTTTTGAATCCTCGAATTTCTACTATGAAGCGCTCAAAGACAAAATTGATACAGGAGGTAAAGCATGATTAAGACCTTAAAAAACCTGCTGAAACAGGACAAGGAGCGATATTCCGTCCCACGCAAGGTGCAGGATGTTATCCCCATTCAGCGTATCTGGAAAGACGGTATCTTTCAGGTGGGCAGCCGCTTTTCCAAGACCTATAAATTCACCGATATAAACTACCTTGTGGCGAGCCGTGAGGACAAGGAATCTATGTTTCTTGCCTACTCTGAACTGCTCAACAGTCTGGATTCCGGGGCGACTACGAAAATTACAATCAATAACCGTAGGCTGAACAAGGCAAATTTCGAGCAGTCTATTTTAATGCCTATGCGGGGCGATTCCCGCGATGTGTACCGCAGGGAATACAATCAAATGCTGCTTGACAAGGTCACGGGCGCAAACAGCATTATGCAGGAGAAATATATTACGATCTCCGTTGCCAAAAAAGATATTGAGGAAGCCCGCACTTACTTTTCCCGTGTTGGCGCTGATCTGATCTCCCACTTTGCCGCCCTCGGCTCAAAATGCAGCGAACTGGACGCCGGGGAAAAGCTGCGCGTCCTCCACGACTTCTACCGTCAGGGAGAGGAAGCGGCGTTTCATTTCGACCCGCAGGATATGATGAAAAAGGGGCACGATTTCAAAGATTATATCTGCCCCGATTCCATTGAAAAGAATAGCGATTATCTGAAGCTCGGCGAGAAATATTGCCGGGTTCTTTTTCTGAAAGACTACGCCAGCTATATCAAGGACAGCATGGTAACGGAGCTCACCGACTTTAACCGCAATATGATGCTGTCGATTGATGTTGTCCCCGTTCCCACCGACGAGGCGGTGCGGGAGGTGGAAAACCGTCTGCTCGGCGTTGACACGAACATCACCAACTGGCAGCGCAGGCAGAACGCCAACAATAATTTTTCTGCGGTCGTGCCTTATGATATGGAATTGCAAAGAAAAGAAACAAAGGAATTTTTGGACGACCTGACAACGAGGGATCAGCGCATGATGTTTGCGGTGATTACGATGGTAATTACCGCAGACGATAAGAAACAGCTTGACAGCGACACCGAAACGGTGCTGTCCGTCGCAAGAAAGCATATGTGCCAGCTTGCCGTTTTGAAGTTCCAGCAGTTCGACGGCTTGAATACGGTTCTCCCTATCGGTACAAGAAAAATCAATGCGTTTCGTACTCTCACTACCGAAAGCCTTGCGGTGTTTATGCCGTTCAAGGTACAGGAGGTGCAGGACAAGGGCGGTATTTATTTCGGAGAAAACGCCATCTCTCACAATCTCATTATGTGCAACAAAGCAAATCTTCTCAATCAGTCTGCTTTCCTGCTGGGCGTTCCCGGTTCGGGCAAATCCTTTTCCGCAAAAGAGCTTATCGCTTTTCTGATTCTCAACACCGAGGACGATGTGCTGATCTGCGACCCTGAAAACGAGTTCGGCGCACTGGCGGCGGCTTTGGGCGAGGAAACGGCAACCGTTATTCATATGGCGGCAGGCGGCAAGGATCGCTTGAACGCAATGTATATGGTAGACGGCTACGGCGAGAACAATCCCATTGTGGAGAAATCGCAGTTTATCATGTCCCTTGTAGAGCAGATTGATAAAACAGGCGTTGGCCCGCAGCAGAAATCCATTATCGACCGCTGCACCGCCCTTGTGTATCAGGAGGCAGAGGCAAACGGCACGACCGCTACTCTCTGCAACCTGCGAAACAAACTGTTGGAACAGCCCGAAGAAAAAGCAAAGGAAATCGCCCTGTCGCTGGAACTGTTCACCACGGGTTCGCTGGATATTTTCGGACATGAAAGTACCGTCGATCTCGACAACCGCATTGTTGTCTTTGATATTCACAGCTTGGGTGCGCAGTTAAAGCCCACGGGACTTTTGGTTATTACCGATACCATTCTGAATCGCGTTACCCTCAACTGGAAAAAGGGCAAGCGCACCCATATTTTTATCGACGAATTTCATGTGGTCTTTGAGAACGAGCAAAGCGGTATTTTCTTTAACTCCGCATGGAGGCAGTTCAGAAAGAGAAACGGTTATCCCACGGCCATTACGCAGAATGTGGAATATCTGCTCGATTCCGTACAGGCGAGCACCATGCTTTCCAACTCGGAATTTGTGGTTATGCTCAATCAGGCGTATTCCGACCGTGCCAAGCTCTCGAAGCTGCTCAATATCTCCGACGAGCAGATGAGCTATGTTACCAATGCCGACGCAGGCTGCGGACTTATCAAATACGGCTCGGCGCTTGTACCCTTTATCAACCGCTTTCCAAGAGATACAAAATTATATCAGCTTATGACGACGAAACCCGGCGAGGGTGTTTTCGGCGGGAACACATCAAACTGACAGGAGGACAATCGAATATGAAAAGCAAATATCTGATGATCGGGGCGGCATTTTTTTCCGCCCTTTTCCTTTTCTCCGGCGTTATGCTCTGGCGGCAGTATGCAGACGAAAAGCAGAGCGCCGAAGCCTTTGACAAGATCGCCGCGCTTGTGGAGGCCGAAACGCCGTCCGCCGACGAGCCGCAGGAATCTGAACCTCCGCAGCCTGAACAAACCGCTTTTGAAAAGTACGCTGTGGTGTATGAACAGAACAGCGATTTTGTGGGCTGGATTTCGACAGAGAGGACAAACATCGACTATCCCGTTATGCAGACGATTGACAACCCGAACTACTACCTGAAACACAGCTTTGAAAAGCAGTACAGTGATTACGGCGTGCCCTATGTGCAGGAAAACTGCGACCTCGGTTTATCCGACAACTGCGTAATTTACGGCCACCACATGAACAACGGCAGTATGTTTGCCGATCTCTGCAAGTATGCCGACGAAGATTTTTACAGGCAGCACAAAACAATCCGATTTGATACGCTTTCGGATTTTGGCGAGTATGAAATTGTGGCGGCGTTCAAGACCGCCGCCTATTCCGAGCAAGGGTTCAAGTATTACCACTTTGTCAATGCGGACAGCGCGGAGGATTTCGACGCCTATATCGCAAAATGCAAGGAGCTTGCTTTATACGATACGGGCGTTTCTGCCGAATACGGCGATAAGCTGATTACGCTTTCCACCTGCGAATACAGCCGTCAAAACGGCAGAATGGTCGTTGTTGCAAAACAGGTTATTCCTCCCGCCGTGGAGGTGGACGGCGATGAAACCTAAAAAATATGTTGTTTCGCTTTCTGGCGGCAAGGATTCGACGGCTATGCTTTTGCGGCTATTGGAAGAACAGCGCCCGGTTGATCTGATTATCTTCTGTGATACCGGGCTTGAATTCCCGCAGATGTATGAACACCTGAACCGTTTGGAGGCATATATCGGCAGACCGATTATCCGTCTGAAAGCAGAACACGATTTTGAATACTACTTTTACGATTACACCCCAAAAAGAAAAAATCCTGCTCTTTCAAAATACCGGGGAATGAGTTGGGCAGGCCCCCGCAACCGCTGGTGTACGGGTATTCTCAAAACCCGTGTCATTGACGCTTATCTCCGTGATCTGAAAGAACAGTATGAAATTATGGAGTATGTGGGTATTGCCGCAGACGAAACCCAACGCATAAAAACTGCCTGCTATCCTCTTGTGGAATGGGGAATGTCCGAAAAGGACTGCCTTGATTATTGCTATGCAAGAGGTTTTGATTGGGGCGGTTTATATCGTATTTTCAGCCGTGTTTCCTGCTGGTGCTGCCCGCTCCAAAGTTTAGAAGAACTGCGGAAGCTATATCGGTATTTCCCGGATTTATGGCGGCAACTTGAAGAATGGGACGAAAGCACTTGGAGGACTTTTATCAAAAATTATTCTGTCCGTCAGCTTGCCGCCCGGTTTGTCTTTGAAGCTAAATGGCAGGCCGCAGGCGGCAATATCCGAAGCAAAGCGTTTCACGCTGCTTTACGGAAAGAATTATCCCGGCTCGGATCGGAGGTGACGCTATGCCGGACATCAAAACAAAAAATGTTGTCAAAGGAACAGTAAAAACGATTGATAAATCGGCGGTTGCCGCAGAGCGGATGAAAGATGCCTATATCCGCACAAAGGACAAAGCAGAGCACGGCGTTTATTCTGCAGAGGGTTCAGCCGAAGAATATGCCGCAGACCGTATTTCCGGCTGTGCTGATACCGTCACCCGTGAGGCTGTTCGGCAGTTTGACAAACAAGGCCGCCGTGGGGTTCAATCTACCAAAAACAATATCTCCAAAGCAAAAGAGCATTTTCGGCAGCGGCAGGCTCAAAAATCCATTAAGACGCTGGAGCGTGGCGAAAAAACGATCAAGCAGACGGCAAAATCCACGGGTAAATCTACAATTAAAACGGCAAAGGGTTCAGTTAAGACCGCACAGAAAACGGTTAAGACTGCCGAACAGACCGCCCGAACTGCGATTAAAACGAGTGAACAGGCAGCGAAAGTCGCTCAAAAAACCGCACAGGCTTCGGCTAAAGCGGCAAGGACGGCAGCACAGGCGGCGAAAGCCACCGCCAAAGCGACCGTTGCCACGATAAAGGCGGCAGCCAAAGCCACGGTTGCGGCGGTCAAGGCGATTATAGCCGGAACAAAGGCCTTGATTTCCGCTATCGCCGCCGGCGGTTGGGTTGCCGTTGTGATTATCATTGTGGTATGCCTGATTGCCTTGATTGTCGGCTCGTGTTTCGGTATCTTTTTTTCGGGCGAGGATTCGGGAAGCAGTATGACAATGCAAAGCGTGGTACAGGAAATCAACACCGATTACCAAACGCAGCTTGACACCACCAAAACGAATATCTCCTATGATGTTTTGGAAATGTCCGGCTCCCGTGCCGTCTGGCCGGAGGTTTTGGCTGTTTATGCGGTTAAGACTACTACCGATCCGAATAATCCGCAGGATGTCGCCACTATGGACGCTTCAAAAAAAGCGATTCTAAAAGATATATTCTGGCAGATGAATACCATATCCTCACGAACCGAAACAAAGACCGAGGAAATTATCACCGAAACGGATGACGGTCACGGCAATATTGTTGAAACGAAAACGACGGTCACACGGACTTATCTGTATATATCGGTGGCTCATAAGACCGCCGGAGAAATGGCAGATAAATTCGGATTCAATGCAGATCAGCGCAAGCAGCTTGCGGAACTTCTTGCCGAAGAAAACCGCAGTATGTGGAGCGCGGTTCTTTATGGCATTTACACCGAGGACGGACAAATTGTTTCCGTTGCTCTCTCGCAGATTGGCAATGTGGGCGGTCAGCCGTATTGGAGTTGGTATGGCTTTGACAGCCGTGTGGAATGGTGCGCCTGTTTTGTTTCGTGGGCGGCGAATGAGTGCGGGTATATTGATAGTGGTATTATCCCGAAATTTGCAGGCTGCACAAACGGCGTGCAATGGTTTAAGGATAGAGGTCAATGGATTGACAACAGCGCCACGCCGTCGCCGGGTATGATTATCTTTTTCGATTGGAACAACAAGGGTTCGTCCGGTCCGCAGGACGGGCTATCCGACCATGTAGGAATTGTCGAACGAGTTGAGGACGGAATTATTTATACCATAGAGGGCAATTCCGGGGATTCCTGCCGGGAAAATCATTATGCCGTAGGGCATTATGAATTCCTCGGTTACGGAGTGCCTGCGTATTAAAAAATCAACCGCCTTTTTTGGGGCGGTTGGTACATAATTATCAGGAAACAAAACGCAGACTATATTTCTTAACTTTTATGTGTTAAAATATACGATACGGCAGTAAAGGAACGCTATTGAGGAATTAAAAACAGTGAAAAAATAAATTTTCAATCTACTATCTAAAATGCATCCGAAATTCTTTTTTTCGTGTTATAGATTATTGAGAGAGTGTCTTATAATTTAGGAGGTCGTATGAGTAAAGAAATTGAAAAAATGACCGCCATTTATGAAAAGCATAAAAACACAATGTATGCAGTCGCATTGAAAATATTAAAAAATCCGCAGGACGCAGAGGACGCAGTACATAATACAATCCCCCCGATTATGCGAAATTTAGATGCGATAAAAGATGTTGACAGCAAAGATTGTATATATTATGTGACAATGGCGGTAAAACATATGTCGTTTAATATGATACGGGACAGACATATTCAAACGGTCTCCTTGTCAGACATTGAGTATGAATTTGCAAGTGATGAAAGCATTGCTGAAAGTGTTATTATAGACGAAAGCTGTAAAATCATCTATCAGAATATAAAAAGTATGCCTGCCGAATATCGGGATGTGCTAATCCTCCATTTGTATTACGAATTATCCACATCGCAGATTTCGGATTTTCTGAACAGAAAGCACGGCACCGTAAAATCACAACTCACTCGTGGAAAAAAGCTGCTGAAAGCTCGATTAAAGGAGGATGGATATGAACGATAAAAAAATCAAAGAAGCAATGAAACAGTATATCGAAACACAGGCTGATAATATTTCGTCTGAATCAGAAGAAAAGCACGACCTTACTTCTCTTGACGAAAAGGTTTATGCAACGCTCGGCACAAATCAAAATAAACATAAAACGGCTGCTGTATGGTCTTTTAGAAAGATAAGCGCGTTAGCTGCCACTTTTGTTTTGATTATCAGTTTAAGCATTACTGCTGTATTTGTTCTCAATAAAGAACCGGAACATATAGTTCAAGAAGTGATTTATTCAATCACTATTTCATACGAAAATGAGCAATACGGTTATTTTTCAAATCGCTTGGTTATTGACAAATACGGACTTAACAATATTTCGGACTTAAAACAGAACCCGGATTTATTTACGGGAATTTTAACCGAAACGGACATTATACAGACAGATAGCGTGATCGACAAAGACAGTATCATCAGAGCCAAGATATATCCATATAGTGACGAGGTTATCATTTTGCAGGGCGATGGGCAATTTTACTATTTTGAAAAAATAGTAACTGATTAACAATATGAAATCAGCACCGCAAAGCAGGCAGTTTTCTTTTGAAAAATGCCTGCTTTTTTGCATCCGATATTTCGCCTTTTGTGTTTATATAAGTGAGGCATGAAAGCCTAAAACAAATTATGAAAGGATGCAAAACTTATGAAAAAGACCATTTTTACGCTCTCGCTCTTGCTGATCGCAGCTACCCTTATTTTTACGGGCTGTTCTTCCAAAGGAGATTTTGAGTTGGAGCGCTCCAAAGGAATTAAGATTACCTACATTGACGAATTTGAAAAAACAACAATCTTGCCCGCCCCATTGACCTCGGAAGAAATCTTTAACAGTTACAGCGATACGATTGTACGAGGTACAATAGAAACAGTACGCAATATTCAAATCGACTACGGCAAAGGTGAAATTGCTCAAAAAGCACTTGCTACCATAAAAATCACAAAGGTTATTTCGGGAAATGCAAAAGCAGACAGCACGGTAACGGTTTTGCTGCCGAAATGTGTGGATAACGCTTCTGCAAATGACTCGTCTGTTGTAATCTCGCATTTGGAGAATGGAACAGAGGGCATTTTCCTTTTGAAAGAAGTAACAGAACAGAGCTGTGCGGAAATCAACGGAAAAACTTTTTACTATGACGATATTTGCGAATATTCTATGTTCGGAGAAGATCATTTTGCTGTTATCTTGTCCGACGGAGCTATTCGTTTCAATGCTGATCTGTTTGACGGTGCAATTACCAGCTTTGCCAATCTTGATGAAGCAGAAGCTAAAATACAAGAAAGCCTTACAAAGGAATGATTTATATGCCGATACTGAATGTTTGTAATCTATGCAAAACATATCAAGCGGGAGAGGCAGAGGTTAAAGCACTTGACAATGTATCTTTTACCGTAGAAAAAGGCGAATTTGTTTCTATCATCGGTCCGTCGGGATCGGGAAAATCGACCTTGTTACATATCCTTGCCGGTATTGACCGCCCCACCTCCGGCAAGGTGTATGTAGATGGTGAGGATATATATGCCAAGAGCGAAAAGGAGCTTGCCTATTATCGCAGACGAAAGGCGGGCTTAATCTATCAGTTTTATAATCTCGTTCCCACTTTGACGGTTGAGGAAAACATAACGCTCCCTTGCCGCCTTGATAAAAAGAAAACCGACAAAGAAACGCTTGACCGATTGCTGGATACGCTTGGAATGAAAGAGCGAAGAAGTCATCTGCCGAGCCAGCTTTCAGGCGGTCAGCAACAACGCTGTGCCATAGGCAGAGTTTTATTTACAAATCCTGCGCTTATGCTTGCCGACGAACCGACAGGAAATCTTGACAGCAAAAGTGCAGCAGAGGTAATGGAGCTTCTGGGGAGTGCAAATAAACAATACGGTCAAACGCTCATTATGATTACGCACAATTTGGAGCTTGCAAAGTTGGCAGACCGTATGCTTATCATCAAGGACGGTAAGCTCTCGGAGGGATAACTATGGGTGTTTGTATTAAACTTGCAACAAGGAGCTTGCGGAAAAATAAAGGGCGAACGCTGATAACACTTATGGGAATTGTATTGTCCGTCCTCATGGTGTGTACGATTTTTACGCTGTTAAATTCTATGCTCGATTCTGCGATAGATTCCATTATCGAAAAGGACGGATATTGGCATATTGCCGTGTATAACACCACCGCAGAACAAATAGCAGACCTTGAAGCGGCAGAGGGCGTTTTATCCACCCAAATGATCTCCATTGACGAAAATGATGTATTCCGCATTACACTTAAAAATCCAGACGAGGTGTACGAATTTGCAAGCCGATATTTAAGTGAAACAACAGAATATTCGTATCACACGGAATTGCTTTCCTATCTCGGGATTTCACAAAGCGAGAGTATTAAGAGCCTAATAATGGGGATTGCCGCCGCTTTGCTTCTTATCATCGCTGTGGGTGCAATTTCTTTGATATACAATGCCTTTGCTATATCCGTTTCCGAAAGGACGAAAGAACTCGGACTTTTATCCTCGATTGGTGCAACCCAAAAAGATATTCGCACGATTGTATATTCCGAAGCTCTTTTACTTGGGACGGTTGCGATACCGATCGGTATAGTCCTCGGTCTTTTGACTTCTTGGGCGTTGCTTGATATTTTCGGAGCGTATATGGGGAAAGTACTCTATGTGAACATTGGTATGCGGCTGCATATAAACGGATGGCTGCTTATGATAACAGCAATTTTCGGTTATCTGTTGGTGTTACTATCCGCCGGTGTTCCTGCTCGCGCTGCTTCTAAAATTTCGATAATAGGCAATCTGAAAGGTGAAAAAGGCGTGATGAAAGTAAAGTGCAGTAACTTTACTTCTTCTGCTGAAAATTTGCTTGCAAAGCGTACTATAAAACGAGAAAAGAAAGCGTTTCGTGCAATAACATTTTCGCTTGCAATCAGTATCTTTCTTTTTGTGTCTGCAAATGCGTTCAGCCTGTATATGCTCTCATTTGTAGAAGCAGAACGGAAGAACATAGGCTACGATCTGCGTATGAACTATTCTATGGAGTTTGGCACGAAAGAATTTGATGAGCTATACAGCTTTGTAAAATCGCAGGACGGCATTGATGAAGTCGGTTGGTTTGCGGAAAGTCCCTCACATTTCCATAGTGTTTTACTTGATTCGGAATGGATAACTGACAGCTACCGAGGCTCGGATTGGGCTACACTTAAAGAAAGCTCCGAATTATATAAAGCTCCGTTTTATATATTCATTATTTCAAATGAACGCTATTCCGAGTTCCTTTCGCAAAATGGACTTAAAAATGATAATTCCGTTTATGCGAGTGCCTTTTATGATGAAATCGACGAGGATAGTAAAAGCACGAGTTTTCCTATCTTGAAAGACGGAAGCTATCACGCCGATGTGCGTTATATGAGTGAAGCAGCGAGTGAACGGCTCAGCCAAGATATTAACGCAAATCCAAATGACCGCTTTGATTATGAGAATTATTACGATACCTTTTTCAGCGTTAATTTTACGGTTGGCAACTATGACTTTCCGCTTGAATTCAGACCGAATTACGGAGGCATCAGTATTTTGATTCCCGAAAGCCGTATGCCTGAGTTTAATGCAGAAATCACAAGCAAGGAAATAATGATACAATCCCCAAACTATGCGAACATTCAAAAAAACACAACGGATTATTTAACGAGCGTTGGTCTTGCCGAAGATGTGTCAATATTCAGTTCTGCTGAAAGCTATGAATCGCAGAGAAACTTTGCCGCAATGATAAAGCTGTTTTCAACTTCCTTTTTAATTCTCTTGACCGTAATATCCTGTGCAAATGTTTTCAATGTCATAACTACGAGCCTCAATATGCGTAAGCGTGAATTTGCGGTATTGCGTTCGGTAGGAATGACGGTAAATAAGCTGTTTGCTATGCTCTGCATCGAAAACCTGCGGAATGGTTTGCTTGCGATCTTAATCGGCGGCATTTCTTCTTTGCCGTTATGCTATCTGATATATAAAAGCATTGTAGTCGGAGCGGTAATTGATTTTGTATTTCCGCTTGGAGCATTTGTAATATCTTCATTGGCTATGTTCCTTATTATGTTTCTTACATCGCTATATGGATTATGGAAAATCAAAAATGGAGATATTATTGCGGATGTCAGAAATGATTTTGTGTGATGATGTAAAAATGATTGTATGAAAAGGCGGTGGCGCAATGAAAAATGAGCATTGGATTTTATGCCCTGCTTGCGGCAGTAAAACGCGTGACAAAATCAGAGAGGACACGGTATTAAAGAATTTTCCTCTCTACTGTCCAAAATGCAAGCAGGAAAGTTTGATCGAAGTTGAAAATTTGAATATAGTTGTCATCAAAGAGCCGGACGCATAGACGCAGAGCCGATGACCTGTGGGATACCTCGCAGATCATCGGCTCTGTTTTTTGAAAAGCAGCTTTATGATTGTTCTTTTGGTTGACTTTCCAATGTGGCTTTTACGGTTGCTTTGATAATTTCCATTGAACGCTCATTACAGCCGTAAAGCATACGGACAAGATTTTCTATTTCGGAATCTTTGGACGGCTTTTCGGGATAGAAAATCGAATCCGCTGGTATTGCAAGTTCCCGGATGAGTTTATAGAGGACATCAAAACTGGGTTTCTTTCCCTCGTTCTCAATCCGATATAAGTATCGCTCGGTAATATCAACTCTTTCCGCCAGCGTTTCCATTGTAATATCGGCACGCATACGAGCAGTTTTAAGGATTTCTCCAAGCGTTTCAGGTTCTTTATGCACTGTCGGTTCACCTCCACATATAATTGTACCTAATTATGTCATGTTGATAATGGCATGGTAATTCAATTATAAATGAACGGGCAGTTTGTAAATTATTGAACTGAATAGAATAACAGCTCCGACAAATAAAAAAACGAGGTTTTGCCGGGGTGTGTAGTTATGCCTATCCCTCCAATTCAGCGTTTTGGTTTGGAGGTTTTTTATGCGCTGGACTGCCGCCAACGCTTCGCTGCTGATTATGAGCAGCGAGTATAATTGTATGACTTAGACCGCCTATGCCCCGATGGTACACGGTCAAAAAAAGTCTAAATTTTGCATCGGGATATTATGGCTCTTACCCTGAACCCACAGACCATATTTTATATGACATAAACTATAATGCACTTGTGTTACGGCGATTTTTGCCGTTATGCAGGTGCGTTTTTGTATATAGCAAAACCCCGTTACCACGTTGCCGTTCACCGCCTCCGTCAATCTGAATTTCTCAAATTTCAGATTGATCGGAGGAAACGACTATGGACGAGAAGCGTCCAAAACGCAGAAAAGACAAAGACAACCCCTATACACTTTCCAAACGGCAGGACAAGCATTATCTTTCCTTTCGGGACGGACAAGGTGTACTGCGGGAATTGCTGATAAATAAAGAACTGTTTGAGCTTCTGAATTGCTTTGAACTGGACGATCTTTCATTTCTTAATGAAGTGGATCGGCATTACGAGCATTCAGAGCTTACCGAAGCTACTCTATATGACCGGGCGTTTGTTCTCCCGGAATCGGTTGAGGATGCGGTTCTTCGCAATATGCGGTATGAGGCGTTGCACAACGCTATAAACAAACTGCCCGAAACACAACGGCGCAGGCTCATACTGTATTATTTCAATGGACTTACATACTCCCAAATTGCAGAAATGGAGGGATGCAAATATCAGACGGTGCAGGATTCGATTTATGCCGCTCTGAATAATTTGAAAAAAATTTTGAAATAGTCCCTGTGTTTTAGGCTTTAAGTGAGGAAACAGGTGGAGAGGTACGAAAACTCTCTGCCTGTTTTCCGTTTTGTGCGGTGAATGGGTTTGCTCTTTTACAACTGAATACCCATTCATCAAACACATTCCTATTGCTATTGTGATGAGCATAAGCCACATTAGCGGCTGCGCCACGATTTGCGGAAAACAGAAGCAACGAGATTACACCTATTTTGATTATACGGTCTTTGGCTTTCTGATTTCCGGCAAGGAGCGATAAACAGCCGGCTATAAGTATCGGGAGGCTCCCGGTATGGCGATGATAAGCAATAGGGCTAATGATACTCCTGTTCAGTCACAGTCCGAGCGAGCAGCATTTTTCGTGTGTGAGCCGTCGCAGGCAATGAGAGCAGCCGATAGAGAACCTACCGGGGGTGAGATTCCCGTGGAGCTGGTGAGCCGCCAGCCGTTTGATGACTTCCCATAACGATCCGGGGTGTCGAGGACAAATAGGATCGTTTTTGAAATATGAAATCATACGGCGGGACGGGTCTGCTGAAACGGAGAATGTTTGTATCTTCCTGACCTTAATTCTGTGCCGCTGTTTGATTTCCTACATAGGCGAATATTCGCCTTAAATTCAAAGGAGGTCAAACATTATGAATCAAACATATCTACGAGGTGATATGTATTACGCTGACTTGGGACAAGGGATCGGCTCGGAACAAGAGGGTTATCGTCCCGTTGTCATTATCCAAAACAATGTCGGAAACAAGCACAGTCCCACCGTTATCATTGCTTCTGTCACAAGCAAAACGGACGCAAAGCCGAAGTTGCCTACCCATTACTACATCAACGCAGAGGACGGTTTAGAACTGCCCTCTATTGTTTTGCTTGAACAACTGCGAACCGTTGATAAACGCCGTTTGGGTGACTTTATCGGTCATCTGTCCGATAAGCATATCCGCGGTATCAATCATGCTCTTGCCGTCAGTATCGGTCTGATTGAGAGCATACCGAAAAAGTTAATTCTTTGTCTTTGCAGCGCTTGTGCCGACAATTTCTACGGTTCGGGCGCTTATTCTTTACGCCGGATCGACCCGCAGCAAACCGAAAAAGACACCTGTACCTACTGTAATCAGCGTACAGGGTACGACTACGAGATTATCCCGAAAAACAGATAGGAGGCTGCCTATGGAATCACAAACAGCCTACAAACTGCTATTTGCCGATTATCCCGATGTAGTCAATGTTGAGCAGATGCGTGAAATGCTCGGCGGTATTTGCGACAAAACCGCTTACAGGCTTTTGCGGTCTGGGGAAATTAGAAGTTTCATTGTCGGCCGCCGCTATCGAATCCCGAAGCTCAACATTCTGGAATACTTGGAACTGATAGATAAATCTAATGCGTAAAACCTTGTTTGCACATTTGGCCTGTGGGATTCTTTCTGCTACAATATAAATGTCAATGGCAGATGAATCTACGCTGTACCATTCAAAGGAGGTTTTATTATGGTAGCAGGACATCTGCGAGAGAAAAACGGGTACTATCATATCGTACTCAACTATGTGGATGAATACGGTAAACGGCACACGCCGTCAAAATCCACGGGGCTCCCTGTAAAGGGCAACAAAAAGCGTGCCGAAAAAATGCTCATAGAAGCCCGTTCAGCCAAAGAAGCAGAGTTGGAGGCAAGAGCATTAGAACGCAGTACAGGCAAGGTTTCCACCGATTCCATACTCTTTACAACATTTCTGCTCGACTGGCTGGAAATGATAAAAAAGAATGTGGAGGAAACGACCTACGGGGCGTATTCTATGGGAATTAAGAGCAAAATTATCCCATACTTTGAGGAACACCACCCCGGCCTGCTCTTACGGGAGATAAAGCCAAAGCACATTCAGGACTATTACACCTATGAACTGACGGTGCGGGGCGTTTCCGCAAACACGGTGATACACCGCCACGCAAATATCCGAAAGGCGTTGCAGCACGCTTTCAAACTTGGTTTGATTGACACGAACCCGGCGGATCGCATTGAACGGCCGAAAAAGGAAAAGTTTGTCGGCAGCGCCTATGAGGAAGATGAGCTAAACCGTCTTTTTGAGGTGGTAAAGGGCGACCCCATAGAGCTTGGCGTTATCCTCGGCGCATTTTACGGACTGCGCCGCAGCGAGGCTGTAGGCTTGAAATGGGATGCGATTGATTTCAAGAAGAAAACAATCACCATACGGCACACAGTAACGCAGGCGACCATTGACGGCAAAAGCAAGATTATCCAAAAGGATCGGACAAAGACCAAAGCAAGCTATCGCAGCCTGCCCCTTGTGCCACCGTTTGAGGAAGTACTGTACCGCCTGAAAGCGGAGCAGGAGCTAAACCGAAAGCTGTGCGGCAGGTCGTATTGCCGGCAATACACCGATTATATCTATGTCAACGAGATCGGAGAGCTTGTAAAACCCGGCTATATCACCCAGCATTTCCCGCTGGTGCTTGAAAAGAACGGTATGCGGAAGATTCGTTTCCACGATTTGCGGCATAGCTGCGCAAGCCTTTTGTATGCAAACGGTGTCAGCTTGAAAGAAATTCAGGAGTGGTTAGGACACAGCGACATTTCGACCACTTCAAACATTTATACGCACTTGAATTTCGCCTCAAAGGTTGCGTCTGCCAATGCGATTTTGGGTGTATATCCCTCCAAATAATCGCAATGTCCCTCCAATGTCCCTCCTGAAAATGAGCTGCAAAACGGCGAATTTTCTGTTGTTGGAGGGGCGTTACATAACCGGAGCAGAGCATAAAGAAAAGCCCGCAAACCCCGATAAATCAAGGGTTTACGAGCTGTTAAGGTCTGGTGCCGGTGGTGGGACTCGAACCCACACACCCTTGCGGATAACAGATTTTGAGTCTGTCTCGTCTGCCAATTCCGACACACCGGCATTTATATTTTTAAGTCGTCTCCCGATGTCCTGTCCGAGAAATCGGAGGGACATCGTGGAGGGACATTAAAAGCAAGTTACATATTCAGTTTTCAAAAAACCTTGTAAAATCAAGGGTTTACGGAACGGTGGTATGAAACGGCGAAGTAGATTTTGAGTCCGCCTCGTCTGCCAATTCCAACACACCGGCTGACAGCTTAATTATTATACATTAAGTCTCTGCTGTTTTCAAGTGTTTTTTTACAATATCTAAATTAAACTAAAACACTTTACAAAACTGTATGCCGATGTTAAAATATAGAAAATGATCGTTTAAAAGCAAATGTGGTGGAAATAATGAAAAAGATATTGTTAGTTGTGGATTATCAGGTTGATTTTGTGTCCGGCGCATTGGGCTTTGCCGGCGCCGAGCTGCTCGACCGACCGATAGCCGAAAAAATAAAGGAATACGGTAAGGGTAATGTGTTTTATACACTTGACACCCATTTCGACAACTATCTTGACACTAAAGAGGGCAAAAATCTGCCCGTGCCGCACTGCATAAAGGGTACAGCCGGTTGGGAAGTGTACGGTGAAACAAAGCAGGCGCTTTTTGACGCCGATGCTGTGTGCATAGAAAAAAGATCATTCGGCATTGATCTTACAGATGAAACACTTTCAAAGCTGCCGCGTGCGGTAGACTCGGTCGAGATCGTCGGTCTTGTATCAAACATATGCGTTATAAGCAACGCTGTCATTTTGAATACACTTTACAGCGATGCTGAGATCACCGTAGACGCAGCGCTCACAGCAAGCTTTGACGATATGCTTAACAAAGAAGCGCTTGATGTTATGAGTGGTCTGCAGATAAATGTTATAAACCGGAAGGATAGATAAAAATGTTTGATTATATACGCGTTTCAAGCGCCGTACCTGCACTGTCGGTCGGAAATACGGAGCTTAACACCGACAACATATGCAAAATGATCGTGCAGTCTGCAGAAAAAGACGCCGACATAGTGTCATTTCCCGAGCTTGCCGTAACAGGCTACACCTGCGGTGATCTTTTCTTTCAGAAAGCACTGCTTGACTCGGCTGTCAAATGTATTGAGCGTATCATTGAATCTGCAGCCCACAACAAAATTTCGGTTATTGTCGGCGCTCCGCTTACCATTGACGGTCAGCTTTACAACTGTGCAGTAGTAATAAGCGACGGTAAAATTGCCGGAATTTCGGTCAAAACATTTATACCCAATTACAGCGAATTTTACGAAAAGCGCTGGTTTTCATCTTCTGACGACATTACAAGGAGCACGGTCGGTATTGCAGAGATTGGCATAACAAAATTTGGAGATTATGATATACCGGTCGGCCGTGATCTTGTTTTTTCGGTCGGCAATACGTTCAAATTTGGCGTCGAGATATGCGAGGATATCTGGACTGTACTTCCTCCAAGCACTTTTTTGGCTCTTGGAGGAGCTGAAATTCTGTTCAATATCTCGGCAAGCAATGAGACCATAGCAAAGCACGCCTACCGCAGAGAGCTTGTAAAGCAGCAGTCCGCACGCACAATGTCTGCATACATTTACACCTCGGCAGGCGAGGATGAATCAACTACAGACCTTGTCTTTTCAGGACACAGCGTCATTGCCGAAAACGGCACCATATTAGCTGAAAATAAAGAAACTATCGACGGTAATTACATGATAGTCACTGATATAGATTTGGGTAAAATAAAGGCTGACAGGCTGAAATACAAGACCTATAACGATTCTGTACACCTGTACGGTGCTCTGCAGAAATGCAGGACAGTGTCTTTGAGCGCCGGCTCGACAAGGCTTGCAAGCTGCGGAGAATTGTACAATGTCAGAAAGCTGCCGTTTGTGCCCGATACCGAAACCGACAGAGCCGAGCGTTGCCTGAATATTTTCCGTATGCAGGTTGCAGGACTGAAAAAGAGGGTAGCCGTTACCGGCAGTAAGCTGGTGATAGGCGTTTCCGGCGGTCTTGATTCAACTTTGGCGCTGCTTGTTTCTGCCGAAACAATGCGCCAGCTTGGCAGACCGCTTACCGATGTTTACGGCATAACCATGCCGTGCTTCGGAACTTCGGACAGGACCTTTGAAAACTCTCTTGAACTGATGAGGACTTTAGGTGTGTCATCTAAAACTATCAATATCAAGGAGTCGTGTATAAAACATTTTGAGGATATCGGTCACGATATCAGCCTTCTTGATGCGACATATGAGAACAGCCAAGCAAGAGAAAGAACGCAGGTTCTTATGGACTATGCAAGCCGTGTCGGTGGTTTCGTGGTCGGCACCGGCGACCTCAGCGAATTGGCGCTTGGCTGGTGCACCTATAACGGCGATCAGATAAGTATGTACGGCGTGAATTGCAGCATACCTAAAACACTTGTTCGGTGGATGATAGCAAGTATTATGAAATATAATATATTTGAGGAAAGCAGCGATGTTTTAAAAGACATACTCGATACACCGATCAGTCCTGAATTGCTGCCTCCTGACGCTAAGGGGGAGATAGCACAGGTCACTGAGGATATCATAGGTCCGTATGCGCTGCATGATTTCTTTTTATATTACATGCTGCGATACGGATTTGAACCCAAAAAAATATATGCACTTGCAAAGCGTGCATTTAAGAATGATTTCGACAATGAAACGATACTCAAATGGCTGAAAACCTTTTACAGAAGATTTTTCACACAGCAATTCAAACGCAGCTGTATGCCTGACGGCGTAAAGGTCGGCAGCATCTGTCTTTCGCCGCGCGGCGACTGGAGAATGCCGAGTGATGCATCGGCGAATATCTGGCTGAAACAGATAGAAGAATTAAAATAACATAGTGATATGATGGATGGGAGCTTCATGTAGTTAATTAGTTAACTATATGAAGCTCCTTCTGTTTAATATTAAGTGTGTAAACAAGCAGTAAGGTATATATAAATTGTACAAGTGATGAGTTAAAAAACAAGAGCAGCAATCACTGACTATATAATGCATGAAGATAAACCTATTAAATCTAATTCATAAGCCAAACCATGTGCGGTGTCAAATAAATTAAGCAATAGCGTAAAGTGTTTTATACATTGTATCACAATAATAATTTCTATCGTCCAAAATTAAAGGTAATTAACAATATTTAAGTAAAATAATAAATCAGACAGTGTAAGCGGCGGCAGAATTACTATAGCAATGATATGCATTCTGAAAGCGCAAAAGATGTTATGACTCAACATGTTTTAACAGCTTTGAAAATTAAATATAATATATATATAAATGCAATGTTAGTTAATATTAACGCTTTAAGAAGGATATTTCCCGAAAATCGCCGATTTTTCTCCCCTCAATTATACAAAATATTTATTTTGTATAATTGTTACAAAAAATGTACCCCACTATTTGTAATTAAAATGCATTGAAAATCAGGTTTATGTTTTGTATAATTAATATAGTTTGGTAAACAGATTTCATTATACATTTAAATTTTTACTTTGTGAGGTCAATATGTCGCGTGAATACTTAAAGACTGCGTGTCCGCCGCTGCGTGATTTTCTTGTTTACAACGAAAGCGTCAGAGGCAGATCTGAGCTTACCATTGAACAATATAATATGGATCTGACGCTGTTTTTTAAGTATTTAAAGCGTGAAAGAGGTCTTGTCGGAGATGATGTCCCCTTTTCAGATATCAACGTTTCAGATGTTGATATCGAACTGCTGCGCTCAGTCACTGTAACCGATCTTTACGCTTTTATTGTCTTTTGCAAGGACGAACGACTGAACGATACGTCAACGCGTGCGAGAAAAATATCTTCGCTGCGGTCATTTTTTAAGTATTTGAATGAAAAGGTCCACCTTATCGAAAGTAATCCTGCCAACGGACTTAATTCCCCTAAACTCAGAAAGGCACTGCCGGTCCATCTGACATTGGATCAGAGTCTTGAGCTTTTACGGGCTGTTGACGGTCCAAATAAGGAGCGCGACTATTGTATCCTAACCTTATTTCTCAACTGCGGCATGCGTTTGTCAGAGCTTTGCTCTATTAATTATACCGACATAAAGCCTGACAGCTCCTTAAAAATTCTCGGCAAAGGCAACAAAGAACGCATGGTCTTTTTAAATGACGCATGCAAAGCGGCTATAGACAATTATATGAAGGTCCGCCCTGCCGATCAGGTTAAGCGTGAGGACAGATATGCATTATTTCTTTCATCGACAAGGCACAGCAGGATAAGTCCAAAAACCGTTCAATTTATAGTGAAAAAATACATCGACAAAGCCGGTTTGGAGGGTCAGCATTTTTCGACCCACAAGCTGCGTCATACCGCCGCTACTCTTATGTATCAGATGGGCGGTGTTGATGTCAGAGTCCTTAAGGAAGTCTTGGGTCATGAAAATCTCGGCACCACTCAAATATACACACATGTGTCGGATGCACAGATTGAAAATGCTTTTAAAAACAATCCCCTTTCAGAGGTCAAACAAAAAGAAAAAAAAGACAATAACAATTAAGCAAGCGCTCCGAATTTCGGAGCGCTTTTATTATCACAAAAAGCGGTAAGATAAATATAATATACAAGATAACAAGAACTGAGGAACCGACTATGGCTTTTACCGCAAGAGAATTACTCGCAAGAATAATACAGTGTGAAGCCGGCGGCGAGGGTGAAACCGGTATGCAGGCAGTTGCCACCGTTATCATGAACAGAGTACATGTTGCCGGCGGTGAATACTTACGCACCGGCAAAGGTGATATTCAGAATGTCATATTTCAGCCTTATCAGTTTGACTGTGCCAGGACCGAGATCGGAGGACAGTATAATTCGCAGAACATCTATAACATGTCGCCTGAAGGTATTAACTATGAAATAGCCGACTGGGCACTGGGAGGAAATTCGCTCGGAGCCGTCGGCGACTGCTTATGGTACTTTAATCCTTTTTCTTCCAACTGCGATCAGTTTTTCCCACGCAACGGTTCCGGCATATATCACACACGCATAGGACAGCATTGCTTTTACCGACCGACTTCACAATATTGGCAAACATAAGGCAATACAATCAGTCAGAACGGAGTAAGTTTTTATGTACACAGAGTATAATCGCAACATTAGCACCGGAAATACGTGCAGCAGGAGCACTGATACTGTATATCAGCCGGCTACAAATATTAGGGCAGACGGATTGACCGATACTGCGGACGGAACAGATTTTAATATGCACACGGCAGCAAACGACATGAGTGGCGGTCGTAATATGATGCCGATGCCGGCCGGGACAACGACAGGCAGGGCATCTGTCGCCAACAGTCAGGTGCCGCAAAGCGGCGACGTTGCCAACATGAGAACGACCGGCAGCAACAGCATAAGTTTTACGCCCGAGACCGTCACAAATCCCAATTTTTTACCTGCATATCTCAGCAAATTCATAGGCAAATGGATCAGAGCGGATTTCCTCATCGGCAACGGTATCGAACAGCGCGTCGGTATTCTACACGATGTCGGTGCAAGCTATATTATCATGCAGGCTATCGAGCCTGCAACATTGGTAGTCTGCGACCTGTTTGCGCTCAAATTTGTAACAATCATAATGGATGACGAATACGGCAGACTGATGCTTGTATAAATATAATAAGGTCGGCTGTGTATCCAGCCGACCTTTAAAACTTTACATAACAATCCTATGGAATATCTTTTTGCCTTTTTTTATGACGATACCGTCTCCGGAAAGCCTGTCTTTTGTAAAGCTGCAGGTTGGATCGGTCACCTTTTCATCGTCGACCGAAACACCGCCCTGCTGGACAAGCCTTCTCCCCTCGCCTTTCGACGGTACAAGTCCTGCAGCGACCATAATGTCGAGGAGACCTATTTTTCCGTCGTTCAGCATTTCTTCACCAATGACGGTCGAAGGCATATCAGCCGAATCCGCACCGCCCTTGAAAAGCGAACGCGCTGTTGCAAGTGCCTTCTCGGCTTCATCCTTGCCGTGTATCATAAGCGTCAGTTCGAATGCCAAACGTTCTTTAGCCTTATTAAGGTCACTGCCCTCAAGCTTTTCGTACTCTGCTATCTCGTCCAGTGATACAAATGTCAGCATTTTAAGACACTTGATAACATCGGCGTCGTCAACATTTCTCCAATACTGGAAGAAATCATAGGGAGATGTCTTGTTGGCGTCAAGCCAGACTGCATTTCCGGCAGTCTTGCCCATTTTCTTGCCTTGGGAATCGGTAAGCAATGTAATGGTCATTGCATGTGCGTCCTTGCCGAGCTTTTTGCGGATAAGCTCGGTGCCGCCGAGCATATTCGACCACTGATCGTCTCCGCCGAACTGCATGTTGCAGTTGTAATTCTGGAAAAGGTAGTAAAAATCGTAAGACTGCATTATCATATAATTGAACTCAAAGAACGAAAGTCCCTTTTCCATGCGCTGCTTATAGCACTCGGCACGCAGCATATTGTTTACAGAGAAGCAGGCGCCGACCTCGCGCAGCAGCTCAACATAATTAAGGTCAAGCAGCCAATCGGCGTTGTTTACCATAAGCGCCTTGCCCTCTGAAAAGTCGATAAAGCGTTCCATCTGGCGTTTAAAGCACTCGGCGTTGTGGTTGATATCTTCTCTTGTCAGCATCTTTCTCATATCGGTTCTGCCGGAGGGATCACCGATCATGGTAGTACCGCCGCCGATAAGAGCAATTGGCTTATTGCCAGCCATCTGAAGCCTTTTCATAAGCGTCAGTGCCATGAAATGACCGGCAGTCAGGCTGTCGGCTGTACAGTCAAAGCCGATATAAAATGTCGCTTTGCCGTTGTTAATCATGTCGCGTATTTCAGGCTCATTGGTAACCTGCGCAATAAGTCCTCTTTGCTGCAATTCTTCGTAAAGTGTCATCAAACTGTCTCCATTCAAAATTTAAATATACATACCGCAAATTCATGAGGTATGATCATTAATAAGTTCTTTTGCCGATTTATATAAACTATCGGTCATTTCACCGCCCGACATTATTCTGGCGATTTCTCTTATACGATCATCGCCGGTAATGTTATGGACAGCGGTGTAGGTATTATTGTTTTTGGTAGATTTGCTGATCTTAAAATGCAGATCGGCAGCTGCGGCTATCTGCGCCAAGTGCGTTACGCAAAGCACTTGGCGGTCGTGTGACAGGCGTTTCAGCTGTCTGCCGACCTTATCCGCGGCTTTTCCGCTTATGCCGGTATCAATTTCATCAAAAATAAGCGTATCGGCATCATTCTTTAAGTTCATAACGCTCTTTATGCTGAGCATTATACGCGACAGCTCACCGCCGGAAGCAACCTTTGCAAGAGGTCCGGCATCCTGCCCTTTATTGGCTGAAATATAGAACTCCACCTCATCGCAGCCGTTGGCAGTATATGTCCCCTGCCTGAAATTTGTCGAAAAGACTACATTAGGCATCTCGAGATATTTTAAAATATCACATACCTTTTCGGCAAATATTCCGGCTGTTTTCCTTCTTGCCGCGGTCAACACGGCACCTTTTTCAATAAGAAGTTCTTCAAGACGCGCGGATTCTGCCTCAAGCTCTGTTATCCTTTCGTCTGAGGATTCGGTATCTGCGATAAACCTTTCGGCTTCGGTAAGGTGATCTATTACCGCCTGTTCGCTTCCGCCGTATTTCTTTATAAGTCCGGTCAAAAGATCTATGCGCTGCTCACATTGATCAAGCTCACCCGGATCAAATGTGACAGTATCGCAAAGTTCTCTTATCTCAGCCATAATATCCGAAAGCTCGTCGCTTGCGGCAGAAAGCCGTTCTGATAAAGGCTTTGACTTTGGCAGTATAGATGCAGTTGCAGTCAGCGCCTGCGACGCCTGTGAAGCCAAAGAAACTGCTCCTGCGTCGTCATCGGTTCCGGCAAGAAGGCAGTGCGTTTGTTCCAGCATCTCACGCAATTTTTCCGCGTTTCGCATTATCTGCCGCTTGTCTGTAAGCTCGGCAAGTTCACCGGGTCTTATGTTAGCGGCTGATATTTCGTTTATAGAAAAACGTGCCAGCTCCGATTTCCGGCGTTTCTCATCATCGTCGGTCACAAGTGCCTTCAGCTGTCGTCTGACATTTTTGAATTCTTCATAGCAGCTGCGGTAATCGTCTAAAACTCCGCTGTGGCGGCCGCCGTAAAGATCAATAAATGAGCAGTGGGTCTCCGGATCAAGCAAAGCCTGATTATCGTGCTGACCGTGAATACTGACAAGCATTGCGCCTATATCGCGCAAAAGCGAAACATTTACGGTCGATCCGTTTATCCGGCAGACATTCCTGCCGTCCTTGGAAATACTTCGCTGCATTATAACACTCCGGTCGTCGGCGGAAATTCCGTATTCCGCCAATGCGTCGATAACATGCTGCTGTACATCGTCAAAAACGGCAGAAACAACAGCCTTATCACACCCGGTGCGTACAAGCTCTTTTGATGTTCTCTGTCCGGTAACGGCGTTGATAGAGTCGATAATTATGGATTTGCCGGCGCCTGTTTCACCGGTAAGAACGTTAAAACCGCCGTCAAATTCAATATTACATTTTTCAATAACAGCAATATTCTCAATGTTAAGCGATCTTAGCACCGTAATACCCCTTATTCTATAGCGGCGCCTATCTGAGCGCACAGCTCTTTTGCGTCATTTTCTGTTCTTGTAATGATAAAAATAGTGTCATCGCCGGCAAGAGTACCGACAATATTTTCAAAATGCATCATATCAAGTGCCGCACAGGCACCCTGCGCCATTCCGACATGACATTTGATGACAACATCATTCATAGCATAATCAACAGATATGACCGAATGTGTGAACAGCTCACGGTATTTTAAAGCCTTGCCGGCAGAGCCTGTGTTTCCGACGGCATATCTGTATACGCCGTTTGCGTCAAGCAGCTTTACAATGCGAAGCTCCTTTATATCGCGTGAAACGGTTGCCTGAGTGACGTTGAACCCGGCATTCATCAGTTCTTTTTGCAGGTCCTCCTGAGTTTCGATAGGGTTTTTGGTAATAAGCTCGATCAGCTTATCCTGTCTTTCTTTCTTCATGAAAGTCATCCTTTCGCAGCCACCGGATCATTGATCCTGTTTTTTTCTGAAAAGACCTTATATACAGTCTGATTGCCTAAATTTATAAATTTAGCATAGGTATCCGATCTGCCTATCCGCACGATATCACCCTTTAACAGCTCAAACATTTCCCTGCCGTCGGCAGTAAAATAAGCAGAACCTATCTCGCCGCCGACCTTGATATCCACGGTCGAATCAGCATTGATAACTGTCGAACGATTCATAAAGGTATGCGGACAAACAGGGGTCAGCACCATGCAGTCAAGCGTCGGGTCTATGACCGGACCGCCGGCGGACATTGAATAAGCAGTCGATCCGGTTGGTGTGGCTACAATAAAACCGTCAGATCTGTAGCCTATTGAGTCATTGCCGATAATAAGCGAAATGTCTATCATATTTGCTATTGTGCACTTGCTTATAACGGCATCATTAAGGCAGTCGTAGCTTGCCAGAGTTTTTCCGTTTCTGATAATTGAGGCATTGATCATAAGCCTGTTTTCGGTAAAGAAATTGCCTGCAGCTATATATTTTAACTGTGAGAGATCTTCACTGTCAACACCTGCAAGATAGCCGATCCTTCCGGCATTCACGCCAAGCACCGGTATATTCACGGCAGCTGCACATTTTGCAACTTTGATGATCGTCCCGTCACCACCGACAGCAACAACGGCGTCATATCCTGCACACGGTATTTCACGCGTCACACGCGTATCAAACTTTATTATACTTGTTTGGACATCAGAACTATTAAGAATTTCCGCGCATTGATAAGCGGTCGTATCTCCACCGTATTTTTCCGAATTATATACTATCAGTATTTTCATTCTGAGCCTCCGGAGCGTGATCCAAAGCGTCGTGCGATCTCATAACAACATCTTTCGCGGTGGTTTTAAGGTTGTTTACCGGCTGATCCGATTTTTGAACCAGTATCAGATATTCAATGTTTCCTTCCGGTCCCTTTACCGGAGAATAGTCAAGACCTGAAACCGAAAAACCGTTATTCAGCATCATCCCGATAATGTTGTCAACTACCTCAACGTGAACCGATTTATCTCTGACAACGCCCTTTTT
Organism: uncultured Oscillospiraceae bacterium; assembly: GCA_900539855.1. GTDB lineage: Bacteria > Bacillota > Clostridia > Oscillospirales > Acutalibacteraceae > UMGS172. The sequence goes on along the minus strand of UQDO01000004.1, from coordinate 48,508 downwards.
ACCTATTTTATCTCTGCCGGCTTCAAACTGCGGTTTTATAAGACAGACGGCATATGCGTCGTTCCGCATCAGCGTTCTCATAACAGGTACTATCAAAGAAAGTGAAATAAAAGACACATCTACCGAAGCAAAAGAAAGCTCATCCGGCACCTGTTCCTCTGTAACGTAGCGGAAATTTGTGCGCTCCATATTGACAACGCGCGGATCTGTCCTCAGCTTCCATGCAAGCTGACCGTACCCTACATCTATGGAATAAACCTTTTTAGCGCCGTTTTGCAGCATACAGTCGGTAAAACCGCCGGTCGACGCACCGATATCAGCGCAGACAAGACCATCAAGCTTTATATCAAAGCTGCTCATTGCCTTTTCAAGCTTCAAGCCGCCGCGGCTGACATATTTTAAAGGATTGCTCCTGACCTCGATGCTGTCGTCGTCTTTTATCTGCATTCCCGGTTTATCTGCTTTTTGATTATTTACATACACCACGCCAGCCATTATAAGCGTTTTTGCCTTTTCCCTGCTGTCGCAGAAGCCTTGCTCAAATACGGCGGCATCAAGCCGTTTTTTAGTGTTCAAGTTTTGTTACCTCTTTGACCTGTCTTATCATTGACTCTTTGTCAAGACAGAACTGTTTTTGTTGTGACGATACGCTTGCCTGCTTTACAAAGCCGGTCACAGCATTGATCTTAAATGTGCCCTTATAACCCCTTTGCAAAAGCAGTGATGCTATTTTTTCGGACACCGAACCGCTCAATATTCCTTCCTCAAATGTGAGTATATTGTCAAAGCTCATAAGTGTATTGATAAGATCATCGGTTAACGGACAAACGATATTCAGCTTTACCACCGATATTCTGATACCGTCGGTTTCAAGCGCTTTCATTGCAGCCAGTGCATACGCCGTAAGTGTGCCGTAAGTGACAACAACCGTGCTGCCATCACCGTAAACAGAGTATACATCTGAGCTGTAAACAGCTGTTTCTTTTATTTTCTCTGCTCCGCCGCGCGGATATCTGATTGCCGCAACACCTTCGGGTGATTTCAGCCTGCATCGCAGCATTTTTTCAAGCTCACCGTAATCAGCCGGTGCATAAACCGTAACACCCGGCACCGACGAAAGAAATGAAACATCAAACAGACCCTGATGCGTTTCCCCGTCACTGCCTACAAATCCGGCACGGTCAACAGCCAATGTCAGCGGTAATTTTGCTATAGCGGCATCATGAATAATCTGATCATAGCCCCTTTGTAAAAAGGTTGAATAAACAGCAAAAACCGGTTTAAAGCCCTTCTTTGCGAGTGCTGCGGAAAAAGTCACAGCATGCTCCTCGGCAATGCCGACGTCGAAGAACCGGTCCTTAAATTCCGACGCAAATCTTGTAAGCCCCGTTCCGTCGGTCATCGCTGCTGTAATAGCGCAGACCTTATTGTCTTTGGCGGCGATATCGCTGAGCACGTCACCGAAAACCTTTGAAAAGGTAGTGCCGTCCTGCGATAAAACACCGAATTTAGGATCAAAATGCGAGACGCCGTGATAAACTCCCGGAGCCAGTTCCGCAGGAATGTAGCCTTTGCCTTTTATGGTTTTGACATGTACAAGGACAGGTTTTCCATAGTCTTTGGCAATGGTAAATATTTCGGTCATTCGGTCTATATCATGACCGTCCACAGGTCCCATATAATAAAACCCAAGCGATTCAAAAATATTACTGTCGTATATCATGCTTTTCAGCGTTTTCTTCAATTTGAACGCCAATGTATAAAGTCCGTGTCCGATCAGAGGTATTTTGACCAAAAAGCGTTCGACGCTGTTTTTGAACTTAAAATAATTTCTTCTTGTTCTGATAGCACTCAAATGCTTAGACAGTGCACCCCTGTTTTTAGAAATAGACATTTTATTATCGTTTAATACTACAATAAGGTGCTTATCCTTTTTGGAAACGTTATTCAGCGCTTCATATACCATGCCGCCGGTCAGCGCGCCGTCACCCAATACCGCAACAGAGCAGGAGTTGCTGCATAAAAGCTGATTTGCTTTGCATACACCAAAGGCTGACGACACCGAGGTGCTGCTGTGACCCGTTATAAAGGGATCATGTGGACTTTCTTCGGGCTTCATAAATCCCGAAATTCCGTTTTCCTTACGAAGGGATGTGAACTCATTATACCTTCCGGTAAGCAGCTTATGTGTGTAGCACTGGTGACCGACATCAAATACAATAGTATCCTGCGGCGAAGAAAAGACCTTATGCAATGCCACCGTCAGTTCGACAGCACCGAGATTTGACGCCAGATGACCTCCGTTTTCAGATACGGTCTTGAGCATGAAATCCCTAATCTCGGAACAAAGCCCGGTCACCTGTTCACTATTCAGTTTTTTTAAATCCTCAGGTGAATTTACCTTTCCGAGATATTTTTGATCCATTATAAATTATAACTGACAAAAGTCAGTTTTTCCTTTCACAAAGCGCAAGAGCGTATTCTCTGAGTCTGTCGGACCTTGAGCCGAACCTGTCAATCTGCGACAATGCCTCGGCAGTCAGCATATTAACGTCATGCTGAGCTTTGTCAAGACCGACATGCGAAACATATGTCGATTTGTGCGATTTATCATCGCTGCCCAGCGGTTTACCGAGCTCCTCAGCAGTACCGGTAAGATCAAGTATATCGTCCCTTATCTGAAACGCGAGACCAAGCTTTTTGGCAAAAGTACCGGCAGCAGCTATATCCTGCCGGTCACCGCCGCCCAATATACACCCGATCTTGGCAGCAGCTATCAGCAGCATGCTTGTTTTAAGGTAATACATTTCAGTTACCGCGTCAAGCGAAATACTTTTATCCTCATATTTCAGGTCAATAACCTGCCCGCCTATCATACCGCGGCTTCCGGAACATTCTGACAAAACAGACGCAGCTTTTACCACATTTGACGGATCAACACCTTCTGTTGACAATGCGACCGCGAAAGCATCCGTAAGCAGCGCATCGCCTGCAAGCAGTGCATTAGCTTCGCCGAACTTTATATGACATGACGGTCTGCCCCGTCTTAAATCGTCGTTATCCATGCAGGGAAGATCATCGTGGATCAGCGAATATGTGTGTATCATTTCGAGCGCAGCGGCAAATTTGACGCATTTATACGGGTCGCCGCCGCATACCTCTGCAAAAGCCATAAGCAGCACCGGGCGAAGTCTTTTTCCGCCTGCACAGGCGCTGTAATTCATTGCTGCTATCAATTCCGAATACTCTGTATTGATAGGAGCGAGTATTTCATCAAGCCGTTTTTCGACAGCGTCCTTGTATGCCTCAAACATAACATTCACTCCTCAGTCCCGTCAGGTACCTGCAGTTTTTCAATTTTCTGCTTAGCACTGTCAAGCTGTTTTTTGCATTCGTTAGACAGCAGCAGTCCTTTGGAATAAAGCTCAACCGCTTCCTCAAGCGTGCAGTCGCCCGACTCCAGACGTCGAACAGTCTTTTCAAGTTCAATAATATTATCTTCAAACGATTTAGGCATTTTAATTTGTCCTTTCGGTTGATTGTACGATGCAATCGGCAGTTCCGTCACTGAAATTAACAACTAATCTGTCGCCCTGGTTCAGCTCGCCGACGCTTTTAACAACAGCATCACGCTTTTTAACGACCGAAAAGCCGCGAAGCAATATTTTCATGGGATCGAGTGCATCCAGCTTTGACATAAGCAGCGCAAGCTTGGAAGTATCGTCGGTAAACAGCTGCCCAAAAGCATGATCCAGTTTGTTTTTTACGTTGTCAAGACGCAGCGACGGTTCGGAAAAGAACGACAAAATGTTGTTCCATGTTCTGCCCGAAACAGCCGAATTCAGCCTGTCATGACAGGCGCCTACCTTTTGACAAACAGCTAAGGTCATACGGTCATCAATTCCCGTAATCACCGATCTTATTTCCCTGCCGTCCGGCACCGCAAGCTCTGCCGCTGCGGAAGGCGTCGGTGCCCTGAGGTCAGCCGCAAAATCACAAATTGTAAAATCGGTTTCATGACCGACGGCAGATATTACAGGGATAGCCGATGCAACGACCGCACGCGCAAGCAATTCATCGTTGAAGCACCACAGATCCTCGGCAGATCCGCCGCCGCGTCCGATTATTATAACATCGGAAAGCCTGTTATCATTTACATATTTCAAAGCGCTTATCATTTGCGGTGCGGCGTTATCGCCCTGAACCGAGACAGGGCACAACAAGACATTTGTCATTTGCCAGCGTCTGCCCAGAATATTGATAATATCCCGTACGGCAGCACCGGTCTCGGATGTTATAACTGCAACGGTTTTCGGAAATTTCGGCAGCGGACGCTTTTTTGCCGCATCAAATAAACCTTCCGAGGCAAGCTTCTTCTTAAGCTGTTCGAACGCAATCGCTATGCTGCCGGCGCCATCCGGCTGCATATCATTTACATACAGCTGGTACTGCCCGTCCCTTTCATAAACGGTCACGCCGCCGCGGCATATCACCTTCATGCCTTCTTCCGGCAGGAATTTAAGTCTTGCCGCGCTGCTTTTGAACATAACGCACCTGACAGCAGCCGATTCATCCTTTAACGAAAAATAAATATGACCGCTGAATGAATTGATCTTGAAATTTGATATTTCCCCGGAAATAAACAGAGAATTCAAACCTTTATCGCTGTCTAAAAGCAGTTTAACATACTTATTAAGCTGTGAAACCGTAAGTACAGCCGTGTTCAAAAAATCACCTGTTTTCATTGAATTTAACATCTGTCATAAAGGCTATGCCGACCGCATTGTCACCGGAAAGCTCAGGTGATGCAAAATACGCTCCGTATTTTGAGGTCATATGCCGTCTTATAATGGAATTTGACATAACTCCTCCTGCAAAGACAAATGGAAGATCGCCGTATTTCACCTTCAGAGCCGCAGTCATTTTATCAAGCGTATCTTTGAGATATGTTATAGTATAAAGTGCAACCTCTGAGGGCAGCGTACCTTTTTTAAGAAGATTTTCAGCCTGATTCTGCAACCCTGAGATGCAGCAGTCGGTATCCCTTAAGGTTACATGCGGTTTTGCCGGCAATGTCCCCTCAAGTGACAGCTTATCAAGGTATTTGCCGGCAGGAAAAGGAAGTCCTAACATATTGCCGACTCTGTCAACCGCTTGACCCATTTTAAGATCAAGTGATCTGCCGACGATATCGGCTCTGAAAAACGTATCTTTATCTCTTGTTACAAGCAGTGCTTCGGTCGTACCGCCGGACACATGAAATGAAATAAATTGTTCATTCAAAAGCTCTGTATGACCCGATGACAGCAAGGCAGCAGCGATATGCCCCGACTGATGGGAAAACATATATATAGGTTTTCCCGTTGCCGCAGCAACTGCAGTGGCTGAAGAAACGCCTGCAAGAAAGCAAGGCATATAGCTGCCCGGAGCGGAACGCGGGCGGTCCGAGACGCCGACAGCATCAATTTTCTTTTTATTATCCGAAAAAGCCGACCGTACAATTTCGGGCAAATTCTTTATGTGTTTAAAAAGTGCATCGCTTTGCCTTAATCCTACATTGCCGGCATCAACCTCAAGCAGTCGTCTGGAATTTACATATTTACCATTGCCGCTGTCATAAAGTGCAGCCGATGTGGTATAGTTGCTTGTATCCAAACCGAACGAAACGCTCATTTCAGTCAGCCTTTACAATTGATCCCAAAACGCCGTTTACAAATGATGCATCATCGGCTGTGGAATACTTTTTACAAAGCTCAACAGCCTCGTCTATCGAAACCGCTGCAGGTATTTCATCCATATGCTTGATTTCAAAAACTGCCAGTCTTAATACCGCAAGTGAGACCTTTGAAATACGATCAATGGACCAACCGGAAAGGTTTTTGGAAATATATGCATCTATCTCGTCGATATTGTCATAAACACCCGTAAAGACCTTTACGACATATCCGTCCTCGTCAACTTCAAAATCGCGACACTCTTTAGCCGCTTCGATAACTTCGGCGACGTCGTATTCATTAAGCGATTTTTCAAAAACAAGTACAAACGCCTGATCTCTTGCTTCTTTTCTTGTCATACCGCACCTACCAAAATTTCATATTCAACAGTTTGTATTTTTATTCATCTTATATAGTACAACAAATTTCATGATAATTCAAGATTTAGTTGCATTTTTTCTTGAAATTTTATAAAAATAAGGCTCCGTAAATGGCAAATTCACGGAAGCCCCTAAAATCAATCAGCGTATAATTTTCCGATTATTTTGTTCATAAGCCCTAATGGCAGAATTTTAGCAAGGAAACAAACAACTTTATAGCTGAAGCCTATAGTTCTTACCGGACGCTTTGAGCTGCCGATCGCAGCCTTAGCTATAAATTTACCGGCAGCTTCAGGCGGCATACCCGTCTGCTCATCATACTCCATTTTCGATACAGAGCGTGATATTCTGCCATCATAAACATCGTCACCGTCTGCTGTTTTGACCCTCGCCGAGGTAAAACCGGTTTTAATGTCTCCGGGCTGAATACATATCACCGTTATCCCGAACGGACGCAGTTCATTTGCCAGCGACATCGAGAACGACAATATGGCAGCCTTTGATGCCGAATAAAAGCTCTGAAAAGGTATCGGTACGACGCCCGCGACCGATCCGATGTTGATTATTCTGCCGGCACCCTTCCCTCTCATTACAGGGATTACCGCTTTACACATATTAAAAATACCAAAAAAGTTTACATCAAACTGACTTTTCGCGTCTTTAATATTAGTGAATTCGGCAGCGCCTGAAATTCCGAAACCGGCGCTGTTTACAAGCAGATCAATACGACCTTCGCGTGACACGATCAGGTCCACAGCTTGTTTTACAGCAACCGCATCGGTCACATCAGCCGTAACATGCTCGCACTCATTACTTTGCGGAGCATGTCTCGATATTTCATAAACTTTATAATTCTTTTCCGATATATACCGTGCCGTCGCTTTACCTATGCCGGACGTACCTCCGGTTATAACGCATATCTTTTTCATTGTGTTTTTATTCCCCGATGCTTATAAAGAACGACATTGTAAATTACAAACAGTGCAGCGGCAAAGGCAATCAGCACCAAACCCGAAATAAGAATACGCAGCAGCAGTTCCTCGGAATATCCGACAGCAAAAAGGTACAGCGATTTTAATTCTATCTGTAAATATCTGATCTTTTCTGATATAAGTATAGCAGCCGGAGCTGCTGTGAGCATCAGACCGTCGGTCATAGCGGCTATTGAAGCAAGCAGCAATGCAATGCTCCGCCATTTTTTTGAGATGCAAAGCAAAATTATCAAAAACAGCGCAAAAACAGACGCCAATACAGCAGACAAATTAAAATAACGGCTGAATTCTGTGGCATATCCGCCGATAGTATCTATAAACGGCAGAGTACAGTATGTTCTGCAGGTCGATGCACAAAGTGTTGCAACATTATCCAGTCCCTCGGTCAATTCGTCTGTAACTGCTATGCCTTTGCCCTCAGCAAATTCGGTCATTGAGGAGTAAAATCTGCTGTAAACGCCGTCATAATTAAATACATCTCCGGCATAACCGGTCTGGTCGTTATAAGCGGCATAAAGTATTTTGTTGATATACTCGCAGAATTCCTGCTTTTTAACAACGCCGGAGAACACGCCCTCGTCAATTCCTGCAGGAATCGCAAGACTTTCAACCGACTCGCAATACTCCTCAAATATCGAATCATAATAATGATTTTTCGAAAGGACATCCTCCATAAACGCAGGGTCGCAGACAGTTTTGCTGAAAACCAATGACAAAATTGCGACAAAGCTTGCGAGCGCTATCAAAAAAGAAAGCAAAGCGGCAGCAATTTTTTCAACTATATTCATTGCGCACCCTCCGCACTGTCGGTCTGATAAATATTAACACGGGGTCCCGAAACCAATTCGGCGCAGACAAAGAAGCGTTGTGATCTAAAAGCAACAGAATAGAAGGGGTAACATGTATAAAGCACTAAATTATCGTATTCTGCCCTCAGGTCATAAGCTGCCTTCGCCTCAGCGGCTTTTACAACCAATATATCGGTCACCTTATATTCATATGCACCGTAAGAGGTTGTATAATATATAGTGTCTCCGATATTAACATACTGCAGACCCTTAAAATGCGTTGTTACATGTGCAGCAACAAGCGTGGTACTTCCAAACCCAGGCAGCTTGCTCCATTCATACTGACCGGGACCTTTTTTCAGCACCGGATTTGAGTCACCGTAATATACATCACAGTCAACACCGGTACCCGGAATCGTAATGTGTGCATATTTGTCTCCCACCTTCGGGAAATTGATGCTGTCGATCGGAATTGTTTCTTCCTGCTTTGTCCCGATTTCAACAAAATCAACATTTTCGTTTGAATTATTGTCTGAGTCAAAACTCGGTACAGTATCACCGACAAGCATCGACAAAAGCGAAGCTGCGGGAGCAACAATAGGATTTGCGATCAAATACACAGTAAAATACGCTATAAAAACAAAGATTAACGGCAATCCTAAGAAAGCCGTTAATCTCTTTAAAACAGCGCTTTTTTTATAAGTTCTGTTTTTCATTTTTCTGGATTACTTAGAAAATACCTTCTTGCCAGAAACAACAACTACATATGCAGCAGCTGCAAGAACAACAACACTGCCTATAACAACAGCCATCACGCTGCCCTCAGCACCTGTCTGAACAATCTCACTGTCCTTAGTGTCAAGGGTGATCTTTGTTCCCGAGGTGTAACCTTCAACATTGGAATTCTCGTTGAACACAAGCGATACAGTATAGTTTGCGGTTACCTGACCCTTATTATCAGTAACAGGAGTAGAAGAAACAGAAAGCGTTGCATTTATAACAGCAGCGGCAGCCTGTGCTTCCTTAACAACTTCCTTCTTGACGTTCTCTTCAGCTACACTGAGGCTCTGAGCCTTGGAAGCCTTGACAGCATTCTGAGCGTTCTTGATGTATCCGAGGATGGAAGTGATCTGATCACTGGTAAGTTCAGCCTTGGTGAGGTAATCTTCAGCCTGGTTGATGTATTTATCAGGGAGAGCGACAACTTTACCACTGGCCATGGTAATCTTCTGAGAAAGAGCATTAATAATTTTCTTTTCATCGGCAGAAATACCGGTAGCGGCACTCGCAGAAAATGCACATGCACATATGGTAAGAACCGCGACCAAAATAGCAATAATTTTTTTCATGATTATTCCTCCTGTATTTGATTGCTTACACAAGATATTATACCATTATTTACTCAGATGTCAATACCAAAAATGATTTTACTGTAATAAAATAAACTAAAATTGTTTGATAATCGGCATCTTATATGTTACATTACCATAATATTTAATTTTAGTTTATTTAAAATACAGATACAAGCCGGTCACCGCAGCTGCCGCTATGACAACGCTCAACACAAAAAATGCTATGGCTTTGAATTTCCGTTTGCTTTCGGTGTACCTTAAATAACCCGGTTTATATGCGTTTGCATCATCAGGCGTCACATAAGCGGCAACAATTTTTTCAGCCTCTTTCTTGAGTCCCTCATCGTCGCTCCTGCTGTCTGACCTGACAAATAGAAGTGCTTTTTCAAACAGCTCGCTTCCCGTATCGTTTACTTCAATTATACGTTTGTTTATTCCTCTTATCATGTAACCGGACCTCCTTTGGCGATATATAATTGTTATCATTCATTTTTATTTCTATACAGATTTGTCAAGTAATTTTTTTAAAATAATACGTTTTGTAATTATCGGTTTACATAATTTATGTGGATAACTATGTGGAATGAGCGGAAAAGTTGCGCGTACAAGCCGTTTGCAAGCTCAGATTTCCATAATTAAGCGATTTATGTAACCTTACAAATTGTAAAAATGTCGCAATTTGTTTTTATATGTTGAATTATGTATCATTATTTGATAAAATATCAATAATAAAGTGGTGATGAAGATGCACGAGTACAAACCGTTCGCCGAATTTAAAAACGGAAATACAATAATAAGCGGCGTAGACAATTTCGATCTTCGCCAAACGCTCGACTGCGGTCAGGCATTCAGATGGTCCCCCCTGCCCGACGGGTGCTGGAGCGGAATTGCCCTCGGCAGATATATTAAGATAGGACATGCCGATAACAAGATCATTCTTTTCGATACCGACCTTTCGGAATACGAGGAAAAATGGCGTAATTATTTTGATATAGACCGGGATTACAGTGTCATTGTATCATCGATGGATCCGGATAAGATCCTAAGCGCCGCAGCCCACAAAAACAGCGGTATCAGAATTTTAAGACAGGATAAGTGGGAGACGCTTTGCTCTTTTATAATATCGCAAAACAATAATATTCCGCGTATAAAAGGCATTATCGGCAGGCTGTGCGAGCAGTTCGGCGAACCGGTAGACGGCGGCTTTGCATTTCCGGCGCCCCAAAAGCTGGCATGTCTGACACCGGACGATCTTGCACCGCTCAGAAGCGGCTTTCGGGCACGGTACATAATCGATGCGGCAAAGAAGGTCACAGACGGCACGATAAATACCGAGCTGATAGCCAATTCAGACAATGATACGGCAAGAAAAGAGCTTATGAAGATAACCGGCGTCGGTGCAAAGGTCGCCGATTGTACATTGCTTTTCGGATATTCGCACCTTGATGTTTTGCCGAAGGATGTCTGGATAAAGAGAGCACTCACAGAATATTTCGGCGGCGAATTACCCGAGTGTGCGCTGCCGTACGCCGGCATAGCCCAGCAATATATATTCAATTATATCAGAGATGAAAACGGAAAATTTTAAATAAAAAAATATCCGATGCTCATGCACCGGATATTTTTTATATATCGTTTTTAACAAGATCCTCAAACGTTTCGCGTTTGATTATCAAGCGGTCGGCACCGTTGTTTACCATGACCGCCGCCGGTCTTGGTATGCGGTTATAATTGCTTGCCATGGAGTAATTATATGCACCGGTTGTCATGACGGCAAGTATATCACCCACCTCAGGGCGCTGCATAGGCGCATGCTCCTGTATGAGATCGCCGCTTTCACAGCATTTACCGGCAACGGTAGCAATAAAATCTTTCGGTCTGTCGGCTTTATTGGCGATTATTATATCATAATCGGACTGGTAAAGCGCATATCTCGGATTATCTGTCATACCGCCGTCGATGGACACATATGTCCTGACATCTTTTATGGATTTAACCGCTCCAACGGTGTAAAGAGTAATACCGGCAGGACCTACTATCGCACGTCCGGGCTCAATATATATCCTTGGTACGGGATAACCCAACGACCCTGCTTTGGCTTTGAGTTCGACCGACACCTGTTTTAAAAACGATCCGAACGGAAGCTGACCGTCGGTTTCAAGATATTTAACCCCGAAGCCGCCGCCGAGATTAAGCTCCGGCACGACGATGCCGGTCTTGTCTCTGAAATCAGCCATAAATCCTATCATAACATCTGCCGCTCCCCGGAAGGGATCAACAGTAAATATCTGCGAGCCTATATGACAGTGAAAGCCCATAAGTTCAAGATTACCGTAACCAGACGCCTTTATAGCAGCCTCCATTGCCTCGCCGTTTTCAAGGGCGAAACCGAATTTTGAGTCAATCTGACCGGTTCTGATATAATTATGCGTGTGTGCGTCAATTCCCGGTTTTATACGCAGTATAACCTTTACCGTAACATTGAGGTCCTTGGCAATGTACTCAATATTTTCAAGCTCGGTCATGTTGTCAACGACTATTCTGCCGACACCGTTCGAAATCGCATATTTTATCTCATCAGGCGTTTTATTGTTACCGTGAAAAAACATATCCGCCGCCGGGAAGCCAGCCGACAGTGCAGTATATATCTCACCTGCAGATACGACATCAGCACCGATTCCCTCGGATGCGGCTATTCTGTACATTTCCTTGCAGGAAAAGGCCTTGCTTGCATAAAGCACTCTGCCGTTTCCGTCGTAATAATCCTCTATTGAGCTTTTGAACTCACGCATTGTTTTTCTTATAAGCGCTTCATCAAAAACATAAAGCGGAGTGCCGTACTTAGCTGCAAGCTCGACGCAATCCGCGCCGCCGCAGGTAAGGTGTCCCTTTTCATTCAGTCCCAAAGATTCGCTGACCATCATAATTCCCCTTTATTACACGCTGCTTCAAGCAGTTCTCTCAATGTTTCGTTTCCCTCACCCGTTGTCGCTGAAAACGGCACAAACGGAACATCTCCCACAAAGCTCATCTCATTTTTGAGCATTTCGAAATTATGGGACCGCTCCGATTTATTGAGCTTATCGCACTTTGTGAGTACAACGACAAAAGGTATACCGTTGTCGCAAAGAAAACGCAGCATATTAATGTCATCGGCAGTCGGCTTGTGTCTTGCATCAATAAGCTGAAAAACAAGTCTTATATCACGGGACGAGGAAAAATACCCATGCATAAGTTCCGACCAACGCAGCTTTTCGGCCTTTGATACCTTTGCAAAGCCGTAACCCGGAAGATCGGCAAGTCTTATATTTTCACATTTAAAGAAATTGACCGTGACTGTCTTGCCCGGCTTATTACTGACCCTTGCTATGGATTTTCTGCCCAATATTCTGTTTATAAGAGATGACTTTCCGACGTTTGAATGACCGGAAAAGCAGACCTCGGGCAAATCACACGGTATCAGATGAGCCGACGTTCCGCACGATGTTTCAAAAGCCGCATTATTGTAATTCATAAACAACTCCGTTACTGTCTTGCCGGTATTACGGCATTGTCCTTAGCCTTGTCCGGTATCTGGAAGGTATCGGTATGTACCTTTTTCTGAGGTACATTGATCTTCAAAAGCGCCTCAGACAACACGCTGTCAACGCTTTCAACCGGAACAAAGATAATACTGTCTTTAACGGTTTCATCGATCTCATCAAGATCCGGTATGTTATCCTTTGGAATAAGTACCTTTTTGATGCCGGCACGGTAAGCCGCCATGGTTTTCTCTTTGAGTCCGCCTATAGGCATAACCTTGCCGCGTAAGGTGATCTCGCCCGTCATGGCAACGTCGTGCCTCACCGGACTGCCGGTAAGGGCTGAAACAATTGCCGTAAACATTGTTACACCGGCTGACGGTCCGTCCTTCGGGACGGCAGCTTCTGGAGCATGGATATGGATGTCAAGATTTTTATAGAAATCCTTATCGATACCAAGCAGCTCCGCCCTGCTTCTGACGCATGTGACTGCGGCTTTTGCAGACTCTTTCATAACATCACCGAGCGAACCGGTAAGCGACAGTTGTCCGCTGCCGGGCACGCAGACGACCTCAAGGGGCATCAGAACGCCGCCGACGCTTGTCCATGCAAGTCCGTTTACCATGCCTACCTCGTCATTTACGGGTGCTGTCTCAGGCCGATACTTTTCGGAACCGAGCATTTCACGAAGTACAGTGTCGTTCAATTTTACCGAAGCATCACCGGTGACAATACGCGCTGCGGACTTTCTGCAAACGGAAGCAATGGTACGGTCAAGACGTCTGACACCTGCTTCGCGTGTGTATGAATCTATAAGCTTATATATAACCTCATCGGTGAATCTGACCTGCTTTGCTTTAAGACCGCAGGCGGCAAGCTGTTTTTTAATGAGATGTTCCTTGGCAATGTGGAACTTTTCCTCACGGGTGTAGCTGCCGAGCTCTATAAGCTCCATACGGTCAAGCAGCGGTCCGGGTATCGCTCCTGCATCGTTTGCGGTAGTGATAAACAGCACGCGGCTGAGGTCAAACGGCATATCAATGTAGTGATCGTAAAAGGTCGAATTCTGCTCACTGTCAAGTATCTCAAGCATAGCAGACGCCGGATCACCTTTAAACGACGAACCGAGCTTGTCTATCTCATCAAGCAGAATGACCGGATTTGCGCTGCCTGCAGATTTTACGGCATTGATCATTCTTCCCGGCATAGCACCGATATATGTCTTGCGGTGACCGCGTATTTCAGCCTCATCGGTTATACCTCCGAGCGACACCCTTGCATATTTTCTGCCCATGCACTCGGCAATGCTTCGTACAATAGAGGTCTTACCGACTCCCGGAGGTCCGACAAGGCAGATTATCTGACCCTTTATATCGGGTACAAGCGAATGGACTGCAAGCAGTTCAAGTATTCTTTCCTTAACCTTTTTAAGTCCGTAATGCTCACGGTCAAGTATTTTTGCTGCCTTTTGCAGATTTATCCTGCTGTCGGTATAAATACCCCAGGGTAAAGAAAGACAGGTGTCAAGATAGTTCAGAACAACGGTCGACTCATGTGAGCCCTGAGGCATTTTCATCAACCTGTCAACCTCGTCGCAAAGGCGTTCCTTTACATAAGGTTCTGCCCTCAAGGCATCAATCTTATCGTAATACTTTTTATACTCTGAGTCGGAATCGCTCTGACCGTAAAGTTCTTCATTGATGACCTTTATCTGCTCACGGAGATAATATTCTCTTTGGTTATCATCAATGTTCACTCTGACCTTTTCATTTATCTCGTCGTCAAGGGAAGCTATTTCACGCTCACGCTTTAAAAGCGTAATAACCGATTTCAGACGCTTTAAAGTGTCATGCTGTTCGAGTATATACTGCTTATCGTCAACATCAAAAGGGATATTATGTGCAACATAATCAGCCAGTCTGCCCATATCATTGGCAGCAACAACAGTCATCAGAACGTCCGGCGGAATTTTGGCTGCTACTGCGGCATATGCGTCAAACGCCGCTTTGGCGTTGCGCAGCATTGCATCCTTATAAACAGGGCGGCACTTGACAGGCGCATCATAAATACGCTCAACATCTGCACGGCAGGTCGGATCGGTGTCGGTTATGCCGACAAGCTCGGCTCTGTAACAGCCTTCAACAAGAACGCGCACAACATCATCCGACATGCGGAGTATTTTTTTCACCTTTGCAACGCAGCCGATATCGTAGAGATCATTTCTCGTAGGATCATCCACAGAAATATTCTTTTGTGTAATGAGGAAAACGCTGCGGTCGGCGGACATGGCGGCATTTATGGCGTCGATGGATTTTTTCCTTACCACATCAAAATGTACCATCATTTCCGGGTAAATGACCAGCCCTCTAAGGGCAAGCAGCGGCATATTAGTGATGTTATTTTCAGACATGTTATTCTCCATTCGGGTGTGAGACGGTAGGCAAAAAATCCACTGTCCCAAAATACTTAAGTGATTATACAATAAATAAATTGTTATTGCAACAAAAATAAATCAATGTTTTCATTTTGGTAACATTTTGACAAAATGAAAAAGCCGACCCGTGTAAAGAACGGATCGGTAAGGTTTATTTCATTGTATTGCGTTTAAGCATATCGGTGTAAAGATCCCACAGATTCTGCGAAAGATCGACATAATATTTGTGCGGCTTTTCAAACCTCTGCACTTCTTCCCACAGCGACTCGACCTGCTGCTCACGGTATTCCTTGATAGCAGTTGCACTGGGGCTTTTATAGACAAGCTCGCCCTTATTGAATATCGGCACCTGCAAAGGACGCGCAATAAAGCCGGACACAATCTTGCGCTTCCATGTGAATTCCGGATCAAAAAGATCATACTCGCCGGTGTCGTCGATTTTTTCATCGCGCAGCGTGATCACGTCGGCAATCGCCTTTCCGCTTTCACGGTCAAACAGTCTCCAGCACTGCTTGAATCCGGGTAAAGTTATTTTTGAAGTGTTTTCACTGAGTTTGATTTTAGGTATCAGCTTTCCGTTTTCGTCCTCAATGGCAGCCATTTTATAAACTCCGCCGAACACCGCTTCGCTCGACGCGGTTATCAGGCGCTCGCCGACGCCGAATGAATCAATCTTTGCGCCCTGCATAAGCATATCGCGTATCAGGTATTCATCAAGCGAATTAGAAATACATATTGAGCAATCCGGGTAGCCTGCTGCGTCAAGCATCTTTCTGGCGCGTTTCGAAAGGTAGGTTATATCGCCGCTGTCTATCCTTATGCCGAGCGGACGGCAGCCGAGCGGCTTCAACACCTCATTTGCAACCTTTATGGTATTAGGAATACCCGATTTCAGAACGTCATATGTGTCAACAAGGAAAAGGCTTTTATCGGGATATACCTCGGCATAGGCTTTGAACGCCTCATACTCACTGTCAAAAAGCTGTACCCAGCTGTGCGCCATGGTGCCTGAAACCGGGATATCAAAATCCCTGCCGGCTTTAACGCATGATGTCCCGACGCATCCGCCGATATAGGCGGCTCTCGCTCCGTAAACCGAGGCGTCCATTCCGTGTGCGCGCCTTGCGCCGAACTCCATTACCGGTCTGCCCTGTGCAGCCCTGACAATTCTGTTTGCCTTGGTGGCAATAAGCGACTGATGATTGATATTAAGCAAAAGCAGAGTTTCTATAAGAAACAGCTCGGTAATCGGTCCGCGGACCGTAATGATAGGCTCTTTCGGGAAAATAGGCGTCCCTTCAGGTATTGCCCATACGTCGCAGGAAAACCTGAAATCTTTAAGATACTTTAAAAACTTTTCATCAAATATCTTCTGCTCGCGCATATATTCGATGTCTTCATCGGTAAAGGTAAAATTCTTAAGGTCATTTATAAGCTGTTCAAGACCTGCCATTATCGCAAATCCACCGTCGTCCGGCACTCTGCGGAAGAACATATCAAAGTAAGCTATCGTGTCTTTGTGTCCCTTCAAGATAGCGCCGTTTGCCATGGTTGACTCATAAAAGTCCGACAGCATAGCCACATCATACATTTTATTCATAATTTTTCTTCCCTTTCGGTCTCCTTAAGATCATTTTCCTTTATAACTCTGCCATGTTTTATTATTTCACAAAGCGTTTCATTATCGCCGCTTTTAATGGCGTTTTTATATTCCATCAGTTTTTCGATCATACAGTCTATCTCAGGCAGCAGCATTTCTTTGTTTTTCATAAACAGCTCAGTCCAAAGGTGTTCATCTACCGTAGCAACCCTTGAAACATCTTTAAAGCTGCCTGCCGAAAAGCCGTGCCGCATCTGACAGGTCTCTGATCCTACATATGCACCGGCAATAATGTGCGGCAGCTGCGAGGTAAACGCAATAACCCGGTCGTGATGCTCCGGCGTAGTTACGGTTATTTTTGCAACATTGAGTGCCAAAGCCAGTTTCTTTGCGGCATCGAGCGCGGCCTCGCCGGTCGTATTGACAGGAGTCAGAATATAGCTTGCGCGGTTAAAGAGGTTTTCATCGGAATTTTTAAAACCGCTGCGTTCCTTTCCTGCCATCGGATGACCGCCTATGAATTTAAGTCCGCTTTCGCGGCATATTCGGTCACACTGTTCGACTACCCAGCGTTTAATTCCGCAGACATCGGTAACAACCGAGCCGGGTTTTAAAAACCTAACATTATTCTTTAAAAATGAAACTGCGGCAGAAGGAGGCAGGCAAATGACCGTTATATCTGCGTCAGACTCTGTCCCCTCGCTCCACAAACCGTCCAGTGCACCGGAGTGTTCAGCCTCATGTAAGACCGACAAGTCTTTATCATATCCAAACACGCGCCAATCAGAATTCTTTTTTAAGGATCTTGCCACCGATCCTCCGATAAGACCGAGGCCAATTATAAGGGCAGTCATTTTACAGCTCCGTTCACTTTAAGTTTCTAATATAATACATCAATTAGTGGTAACTGTCAATAAACCGGGTATAAAAAAATGTTGCCGGCAGGGATAAAGCCTGCCGGCAACAGTGCCTTGCTATTAATACATTCCGCCTGCTGCGCCTGCGGCTGCTGCTGCAGCTGCCGCATCAGCCTTCGGGTCCTTCTTTTCGGCAACGACCGACTCGGTGGTAAGAACCATGGAGGCAACCGACGCTGCGTTCTGAAGTGCC
Source organism: uncultured Oscillospiraceae bacterium (assembly GCA_900539855.1). GTDB lineage: Bacteria > Bacillota > Clostridia > Oscillospirales > Acutalibacteraceae > UMGS172. The sequence goes on along the minus strand of UQDO01000004.1, from coordinate 30,617 downwards.
GAACGTGTGACCTTGGTAGGATCAACGATACCTGCTTCGATCATATCGGTGTACTTCTCGTTATATGCATCAAAGCCGTAATTTGCCTTGCCTGAGGTAAGGATCTTGTCAACAATGACCGATCCCTCAAGTCCTGCATTGTAAGCGATCTGACGGATAGGAGCCTCAAGAGCCTTGAGAACTATCGAAACACCGGTCTTGACATCGCCGTCAACGGTGCCAAGCAGCTCCTTGATTGAGCCGATGGCATTGACAAGAGCAACACCGCCGCCGGCAACGATGCCTTCCTCAACGGCTGCCTTTGTGGCCGACAGAGCGTCCTCGATGCGGAGCTTCTTATCCTTCATCTCGACCTCGGTAGCAGCACCAACCTTGATAACGGCTACGCCGCCCGACAGCTTTGCAAGTCTCTCCTGCAGCTTCTCACGGTCAAAATCGGAGGTTGTTGTCTCAATCTGCTTTCTGATCTGGCTTACCCTGTTCTTGATCTCATCGGAATTGCCTGCGCCGCCGACAATGATGGTGTTTTCCTTGCTTATCTTGATCTGACGTGCGCGTCCGAGCATGTCAACGGTAGTATCCTTAAGCTCAAGACCAAGCTCTGAGGAAATGACCTGACCACCGGTAAGAATTGCGATATCCTGAAGCATTTCTTTACGTCTGTCGCCAAAGCCCGGAGCCTTGACAGCAACGCAGGTAAAGGTTCCGCGCAGCTTATTGACGATAAGGGTTGAAAGAGCCTCGCCCTCAACATCCTCGGCGATTATAACAAGCTTGCCGCCCGACTGGACCATCTGTTCAAGCAGCGGCAGGATCTCCTGAATATTGGATATCTTCTTATCGGTTATGAGTACAAACGGATCATCGATAACGGCTTCCATTTTGTCAGTATCGGTTGCCATGTAAGGGGTGATATAGCCTCTGTCAAACTGCATACCTTCAACAACTTCTGAATAGGTTTCAGCAGTCTTTGACTCCTCAACGGTGATAACGCCGTCTGACGAAACCTTATCCATAGCCTCAGCTATAAGCTTGCCTATAAACTCATCACCGGCTGAAATTGTAGCAACACGGGCGATATCGTCGGTGCCGCTGACCTTCTTTGAGTTGCCGACAACCGTCTTTACTGCAGTGTCAACAGCCATCTGTATACCCTTTTTAAGAACCATGGGGTTAGCGCCTGCGGCAACGTTCTTCATGCCCTCTCTGATAAGAGCCTGTGCCAGTACGGTTGCGGTAGTCGTACCGTCGCCTGCACAGTCATTTGTCTTTGTTGCAACTTCCTTTACCAGCTGTGCGCCCATATTTTCAAACGGATCTTCAAGCTCAACATCCTTGGCTATCGTAACGCCGTCGTTTGTGATGAGCGGAGCGCCGAATTTTTTATCAAGGACAACGTTTCTGCCCTTAGGTCCGAGTGTGACCTTAACTGCGTCTGCAAGCTTATCAACGCCTGCCTGCAGTGCTTTTCTTGCGTCTTCTCCGAAAAGAATTTCCTTTGCCATAATTATCTACCTCCTATTATTCGACAATGGCGAGAATATCTGACTGGCGGACTATGCTGAGCTCCACTCCGTCAACCTTAACGGGGTTGCCTGCATACTGGCTTGTTATAACGCGGTCACCGACCTTAACGTTCATAACAACCTCGTTTCCGTCCACCATACCGCCAGGGCCTACTGCAACGACCTCAGCCACCTGCGGTTTTTCCTTAGCAGCTCCGGCAAGGATAATGCCGCTCTTGGTCGTCTCCTCAGCTTCAACTGCCTTGATGACCACTCTGTCTGCCAACGGTTTTATAGTCATAATATTACCTCCTGATATTTATTATCAATGTTTTAGCACTCATTACTCTTGAGTGCTAATATATATTTTAGCAAGTTTTCAGAAAAAATCAAGTACTTTTGCTATATTTTTCAAAAAAATTTTTATGAGTTCAAAATAATGAACCCGAAATTAAGGTAGAAGGCAAAAATAAGCCACAAAATATAAGGTATCAGAAGCCTGCCTGCCGTTTTTGAGATACTACCGAATTCGCGGTAAAGCGCTATCACTGCAATAATTATCAGAACAAGCCAGAACAGAGCGAACTTTATTGCTTTAAATCTGAAAAATATGACCGGCCAAAGAACGTTCAGCGCAAGCTGCAAAAAATAAAGCTTTAGTCCAAGAGTCCTGTCAAGATCGTGCGAGTCTGCAACAATACCTGCGGAAATACCCATAAGTATATAAAGAACGGTCCACATTATCGGAAACACTATCGCAGGGGGTGCTAACGGCGGCTGTTTCATGGTAGAGTAAATATCAAAGCTGCCTGACAGCAGCGCCGACAAACCTCCTGCAAGCAAGGTTATAACGGTATAAATGATCTGCATTTTATACTTTTTGATAAAGCTCATATAAATTCCTCCTTCAAAGATTTATATGAGTATTATTGACGGTATAAAACAAAAAAGTGACCCCAAAACAGGGTCACTTCATACTTATTTGAAATACATATTGAGATTACATTTTATCATGCCGTTATAAAGCTTGCGCTTTTTATCGGCAGGTCTTCCAAAAAGCATTTCGAAATCATCTGACGGGCTGATGATATAAAATTTCCTGCCCTGTTTCTTTACAAATACGTTACCCATGACCCTGTAAAGCTCCTCGGATGCCTTGATATCAAGCAGCCTTTCGCCGTAAGGCGGATTCGTTATAACGAGTGCACGTCCCTCTTCGGGCAGTTTGAAGTCCTTTACATCCGCCACAGCAGCAGAAACATATTTTGATACGCCGGCTTTTTTTGCGTTTTCCAAGGTCAGCTTCACAGACTGAGGGTCAATATCAGAACCGAAGGCTCTGAACTCAACATTAGGAACTATACGGTCAACGGCAATACTGCGCTGCTCACGCCATACCGACTGGTCGATAAATCCGAACCGTTCGGCTGCAAACGAGCGCATAAGTCCCGGTGCCTTTTTCTGAGCCATCATGGCAGCCTCTATCAATATCGTTCCGCTGCCGCAGAACGGATCATATATCTGAGTATCCGGATATATCCTCGCAAGGTCGCACATCGCGGCGGCAAGCGTCTCTTTGAGCGGCGCGGCATTTGAATTGGCGCGGTATCCCCTTTTATGCAGTCCTGCGCCGGAGGTGTCGAGCATAAAGGTGACATTATCCTTTAAGATCGAGAACTGCAGCTGATGAACAGGACCTGTTTCCTCAAACCAATCGGTCTTATAAACCGATTTAAGTCTTTCCACGCACGCCTTTTTTATTATCGACTGGCAGTCGGGAATACTGTGGAGTGCGGAATCAAGGCTCCATCCCTTAACCGGAAAAGAGTCACTTGAACCTATAAATTCCTCAAGCGGAAGTTTTTTTATCCCGTCAAAAAGCTCTGTAAATGTGGTGGCTTTGAATGAGCCGAGGACTACGGTTATCCTTTCGGCAAAACGGGAATTTATATTGGCAGCAGCTATGTCGGAAGCGGTTCCGGAAAACAGAACGCGCCCGTTTTCAGCCCTTATATTATCAAAGCTTAGCCTGCGGAGCTCATCGGCAAGTATACCCTCTACGCCGAACAGGCACGGTGCGGCAAGTTCATAAACAGTCATTAAAACACCTTTATTTCAAACAAAATAAAAAGGGCAGACACATGTCCGCCCTATAAGATATCACTTTACAGCAGAACGTTTAGTACGTCTTGAATCGGGATTTTTACGTTTCAGATCGGAAAACTTTTCGTCGCTCGTCTGCTTGAATTTAGCCATCATATCCTCAAACGAAGTCGACTCACTCTTTTTAGGAGTCCATACGGCGGCAGGAGACGCAAATGACTGCTGGGGACGCTCCCTCGGTGCGCGCGGAGTACGCGGACCGTCGAAGCGGCGCTTTTGCTGCGGCTGCTGGTTTTCAATGGCGCGTTTGATGCTGAGGCTTATCTTTCCGTCATCGGAAATATTAAGCACCTTCATTTTAACGATGTCGCCTTCCTTAACGAACTCTCTGACATCGCTTACATAGGTCTGGGCGATCTCTGAAATGTGGACAAGTCCCGACTTACCCTCACCCAAATCGACAAAAACGCCGAAATTGGTTATACCGGTGACCTTACCCTCAACAATTTGTCCAACCTCGATCTGCATAAATAGAACAATCCTCCAAAAGAAAAATCAAAATGCCACGGCGACATCAGTCACCGGATATATCAATATAAACATGCTCGTTTGAGTAAACAAATCCCAACTTTTCACGCGCCGCACGCTCGACAAAATCGGCATCGTTGCCGTTTTCAAGCAGCCTGGACTTTTCGGATACCTCAAGAGACAGCTCGTCACGCTTTGCAGTCGCCGCCGCAAGCTCACCCTGCAGAGATGTATAACTTTTGATAAGCGAGCCTAAATAGAAGATCATCCAGACAGCAAAAATCGCAAGCACGACCCTTAGTATTATACTACCGCGTCTTTTAGTCTCGACCGCCAAGTCAACATCCCCTTTCGAAAAAAGTCAACGAATCATTTCACAAACAAACTACTAAAATAATTATACAACAGACCTGCTTTATCTTGCAAGAACTTTTTTACTTTAAAAGACAATTTTTTTAAAAAACGTATGATCGGTGAAAAAATAAGAAGTGCCGTTTTCCTTATAAAGCCCGAAACTGCAGAAAGCGCATTAAAAATAAACCTCATTATCTTCATAAAAACGCTTGAAACAGTAAAATGGACTGCCAAAAAACCGACAAGTATTCCGAACAGAACATAAAACCTTATTTGTCCAAGGCATCTGATTAGCAAAAAGCAGTAAGTTGCCATTGCGGCGACAAGCCAGAAGATAAGGTCTGAAACAACGACTTCGGCGAAGCCGTTTACCGAAGTCATATGCAGCACCCTTAAAATATCATAAAAAAGACACAGCACCGCCCCGAGTGCCAGTGACAGCAGGAATGTCACTATCTGCGCTGATACATCTATGCCCTGCATTATCCGAACAGCCTGCCCATAACGCTTTTCTTTTTTGAGGATGTATAGGCAAGGGCAAACAGCTTACCTTCCAGTGTAAGGTCACCGGTTTCGACCGTAAAGCTATTGACCTTTAGCCCCTCGCCCTTCACTGTCAGCTCGCCCATTGAGGTGTTAAGCACCACCGTCTGATCATCGAAGCTAACAACGTCCTGTACGCCGGAAACGCTCATTTTCTCCCTGTTTTCAATTATGATCCCGTGCGGAGCGGATGTCAGCTGTTCATTCATATTGATCTCCATTCTGCCGCTGAAGGTTTGTTCAAAGAAAATACTAATCTCCTTCAGCGTACATTGAAAATAAACCTATAAGCGGTTACAAGGAAATAATATGAATCTTATGACAATTAAATTACAGATTGCTTCATCTATTGTATTATTTTATACATCATTGCAGCATCGTCCTTGCGTATCACCTCATTGACGCTAAGGACCTCGGCTTTTACAGTGCGTGTACCGAACGATATTTCGAGTATATCGCCCAATTTCACATCATATGACGCACGAACCGGTCTGCCGTTCACCGAAACTCTGCCGGCATCGCAGGCTTCGTTTGCAATGGTACGCCGCTTGATTATTCTTGATACTTTAAGGTACTTATCGAGTCTCATAAATTTTCTCCAAAAGAAAAAGCCGCTTTAAAAGCGACTTTTAAGTGATTACTTAGAAATTGCTGCTTTGAAGCCCTGGCCAGCCTTGAAAGCCGGAACCTTGGTTGCAGGAATGGTGATGGTCTCTTTTGTACGCGGATTTCTTCCGGTTCTCTCCGGACGCTCACGGACCTCAAAGGTTCCAAATCCAACGAGCTGGATCTTGTCGCCGTTCTTGAGAGCGTCGGTAACGGTCTCTATAAGAGCGGAAACTGCCTTGTCTGCATCCTTCTTGCTAAGTCCTGCCTTCTCGGCGATAGCTGCTACAAATTCAGTCTTGTTCATGTTTTTTGTCCTCCTAATTTTTATGTTTTTATATTCAAATGTGCAAAATCACATCTGAAAAATCATTTAACAGTGTGCTTGACGTCGTTCCAGATACCGTCAAGCTCCGAAAGAGAAAGCTCCTTCATATCATGTCCCGTTTTTTTAACGGTTTCTTCTACCGCCGCAAACCTCTTTATAAATTTATCGGTAGCGGCATTCAAAGCCTGTTCCGGATCGACCTTTAAAAACCTCGATACGTTGACTGCCGCAAAGAGAAGATCGCCAAATTCCTCGGCGATATCCGCGCTGTTACCGGTTTTTACGGCACGGGAAAGCTCATCGGTCTCCTCCGGCAGCTTTGAAAAAGCACCGCTCACATCATCCCAGTCAAAGCCTGCCTTTGCAGCTCTTTTCTGAACCTTGGCAGCCCTCATCAGAGCCGGGAAAGACATGGGTACGCTGCAGAGCGTATCAGTATAGCTGGTCTGATGCTTTTCAACGCGCTTTATAGCCTCCCAGTTATCGAGCACCTTATCGACATTATCTGCCGAAACGTCACCGAAAACATGCGGATGTCTAAGTATCAGTTTTTTACATATGCCGTCGACAACCGATGAAAAATCAAAACCGCCGCCGTCTTTCGATATTTGCGAATGAAAGGCAGCCTGGAGCAGTATGTCGCCAAGCTCCTCACAAAGCGCCGTGTCATCACTTCTGTCGATAGCATCGACAACCTCATAAGCCTCTTCTATCATATTGTTTCTGATAGAAGCATGCGTCTGCTCGATATCCCACGGGCAGCCGCCCGGAGCGCGCAGGATCGACATGATGCTCAAGAGATCTGACATGTCATACATGTCTTTTTTAAAAGACGATTTAGTTATCATTTAAACACCCGTTATTCAAGCACTGCATATATACTACCTTATTATTCTGAATTTTGCAAGTACTTTTGCAATTTTTTTGCCGTTTGGCAGCGAATAAATGTCCTCACGCTCGACAACACGCAAAAGTGACAGCATAATTACATAAACCAAAGCCGCCAAAAGTATCGAAACTACAGTGACTATATTTCCGGAAAAAATCAGTTTCGGCAGCATCCTTGCCGCAAAAAATGCGGCGGCGGCGCATACTGCACCCGAAAAAAGCGGTTTTATAAGCACCGACATCATATTCGGCATTACGCCCGAATGTTTTACAAGGCATATAAAGTTTGCAATGCAGATATAAGCATAACAAACAGTCGTACCTATAGGTACACCGACGATATTTATAGACGGTGTGCCTACCAGCACAAAGTTTATTATTATTTTAAGCACTGCGCCGACCGCAATATTTTTCAGCGGAACGCTTTGCTTGCCCATTGCCTGCAGCATGCTCACTATCGGAGCGTTGAGCCCCGAAAAAACGGCACATATGCCCAAAATACGGAGATTTGGCGCCGCAATGCTTATGGCGTTTTCATCGCTGTACAGAAGCGACAGTATATTATGCGATAATGCGGCTATACCGAGTCCGGCTGGTATGGCTATAATAGCCGTCGTCCTGAGCATGGTCTGAATGTTTGATTTAACCTCAGCCTTATCGTGCCTTGTCCATGCCGTAGCAAGCACCGGTATCGCGCTGACGCCGAGCACCGAGGTCAGCACGGGAACAAGGTTATAGATCGAAAACGCGTATCCGCGGTGGCATCCGTAAAGCGAATTCGGAAGATCTTTCATTACATCAAACGCCGGATTCTGTTCTATTCCCGAGGAAATAAGACCGGCATATACCGTTTCAAAATATCCCGGTGCCTTAGCAAGTGCACTTGCAAGCTGACCCTGGACCATCGCCACGTCAATAAGGCTTGTGACATTATTTACAAGCGAGCCGAGAACTATGGGTATAGCTATCAGAACAAGGCGCTTTAAAGTATCGCGCGACGAAGCAGCCGGTGAAGCCGACATCATCTGTTCGGCTGAAAACTCATGCTTATTGCTTACCCTGTACTTAACTACAAGATAAAATGAGCTTAAAGCAGTACCTATCGAAATGCCGAGCAGCGCACCTGCTGCCGCATACGAATAATTATTTGTAGCCATTAAGACCGCAAAAGCCATAAGATACCCGAAAACAAGCTTGCCGAATGCTTCAAGCACCTCGCTGACTGCGGTCGGGGTCATGTTTCTGAGTCCCTCATAATATCCGCGGTAAGCCGACATAACGCAGCAGAAAATAAGGCACGGTGCAATGCACAGTATGCCGGGCAGCGATCCTGCATTGAATATCTTCATAGGACCGGTCAGCAAAAACGCAGCGGCTATCATAAGCACAAAGCCTGTACCGCCGGTTATCACGAATGCCAGCTTCGCAACTCTCAGCGTTTTTCCTACATCTTTATATCGTCCTGCAGCAACATGCTCCGCAACTATCCTTGATATAGCTATAGGCAGACCGGCCATGGCAATGGAATACATAGGTACATACAGGTCGTACGCAGTCGAGTAGAAGCCCATTCCCGTAGGTCCCAAAAGGTTTGCAAGGGGTATTCTGTAAATAGCACCGATCAGTTTTACAAGCGCAGTGGCTATAAAAAGTATCAGAGATCCGTGCAAAAAGCTCTGACCCTTTGAGTTTGTTTTAGAAATCGGATTGTCTTTCATTTAGTATACCTCAAAGAGTTTTAAGCCAGCCGATCACAAGCGCAAGCCATGAACCGGCACGGTCACAATGCAGCGTGTCGGAATAGTTTTCGGTGGAGTCATCGTTTGCACCGTCGGAAATAAGTCTTACCGAAACATAAGGCTTTGAAAACATTGCAGCAACATGTGCAACGGCAGCCGACTCCATATCGCATGCGATCGGATCAAACAGCTTTGCAAGCTGGTCATGCTTTTCTTTTGTACATATAAAGCTGTCGCCCGTTACAAACGTACCGGATCTTACAAAGGGGAATTTCGACAGAATGTCGCTGCAAAGTGCCGCATCTGCCAAAAGTTCGCCTTCATCACCCGGTTTCACCGACGGAGCATAGCCTATCGCTGTAAGGTCAAAGTCATGCTCTATAAATCTTGTGCCGAGCACAAGATCATATTTTTCAGTATCGGAGAATCCGCCGGAAAGACCAGCGTTTATGAGTATATCGCAATCATCCGCCACAAGAGCCGCGGCAGAAGCGGCGTTAACCTTGCCGATACCGGAACATACGGTTGTCAGCACAATATGAGAATTCTCGCCCTCAAAGTCAACGGTATGCGCCGTAAGACCGGCGACCTTCAACGGGCGCAGTTCGCCCTTGAAGCAGTTTTCAACCTGCACATACTCGTCAATATCCGCGATAACAAGAGAAACTTTAATTGTTTTTTCGGTCAAGGCATCCACCGTTATTCGGCATCGCCTTCAGACTTGGCGTCAGCTTCCCCATTTACCGGTTCACCGTTTTCAAAAACGGCGCTGTCGCACGACTCATCGCTCCTGCCGCTTCTCAGGCACTCAAGCTCATCCTTTAAAGCCTCGATAATGTTGACAGCAGAGTCAAACTCGTTATCGTCAACTATCATGCCCTTGACCTTGCGGTAGGAAAGTCTTCCGAGCTTTTCATATGCCCTTTTGAGTTCCGAGCAGACCTTGGCTATTCTGAGGTTGTTTTTCTGGTCGCAGATAAACTCCCCTGCCTTTGTGCTCACATTATCTATAATATCCTTTGCATTTTTTACGATATCCATAAATTCAGATCCTTTCACTGTATTTTAAATCAGTATATCACAAAAAGAATGTTATTTCAATCCTTGTTATGTGACAAATCGGCGGGGTATTTTTCATAAAACGACAAAATGCCCTCCTTGCGGCGCAGCACCTCTTCAAAGCGTGATATATATTCATACGGATACTTATAGTTAAATATACGTTCAATATAATTGCCGCCCGGTTCTCTCAACTTTGTGACAGCAGAGGCGCCGCACGCCAATATCGAGTGGGTCTCATCCATGATATATATGTTATAAAGCCCCTCAAAGCTCTGCTTTGCGTAGCCGACATTTTCAAGATTACCAACGGTTTTGCTCTGGCGATACATATAATACGGTTTGATGCCGGCATCGCAAAGTGCCGATCTTGCGTATTCCACCATGTCACCTACCGATGCCGAAGCAGCGCTGTCAAAAACGCCCTCTAATGCTGCAAGGTTTGATGCGCGCTTCATTGAAAGCGAATGAACTGTCACATTTTCGGGCGACAGATCGATGATTTGGTCAACAGTACTTTTAAAACTTTCCAAAGTGTCGCCTGTAAGACCTGCTATAAGGTCGGTGTTTATATTGTCAAAGCCCTGCTCTCTTGCAAGATAATAGGCATCAAGCATCTGCTGCACCGTGTGCCTTCTGCCTATCTTCTGCAGCACGCTGTCGTTCATGGTCTGCGGATTAATGCTGATCCTCGTAGCACCGCCCGATTTTATGGCGGCAAGCTTTTCCGCCGTCACGGTATCCGGTCTGCCGGCTTCAACGGTGTATTCCAGCAGCCCCTCAAGCGAAAAGCTATCCTTTACAGTGTCCATTACCATTGTCAGCTGTTCCGGTGAAAGAGTTGTTGGCGTTCCGCCGCCGATATAAACAGTTCTGAGAGAAAGTCCTGATCTTTTTGCATACTCAGCGGTCACACGAAGCTCTTCACAAAGCAGCTTAACATATTGCGGTATCAGTTTTTTAGCCTGCTCCACAGAATGTGAAACAAACGAGCAATAGCTGCAGCGGCTCGGGCAAAACGGTACCGATATGTAAAGACTGAAATCATCCGGACGCGAAAGCGAAACGGCGTGATCCTCACCGATGCGGCAAGAGAGGCAGAGCTCTGTTTTACTGTCGCTTACAAGCAGCGTATCTTTAAAATACTTTAACGCTCTCTCCTGCCCCATTTCACTTATCAGTCTGCCCATAAGCTTGGCAGGTCTGACACCGGTCAGTATGCCCCACGGTGAAGTATAACCGGTAACAGCGGTAAAGCAGTCAAAAAGCAGCAGTGCAGCCGTAAGTTCGGCTGTGTCACTGTCAGCCGAAAGCGGCAGATCCTTACTGCGCTTTTGCAGTCTGCCGTCAAGCTTCAAAGTACAGTTGAACCGTTTTCTGCCGTCAGCAGACTCGATTACCGCATAATTGTCTCCGGAAATACAGTCAACAGGATGTTCAAACGTTATTTTTTCAAACGGCAGAAAAATGCGGCAGAGCTTTTCAAGCTCATATTTAAAATCTTTTTCATTTGTATATATGATCATTTTATTCCTCTTAAGAAGGGATTGGACAAAAGCTCTTCGCCAATGGTCGTCGGTTTTCCGTGACCCGGAAAGACAACAGTGTCCGGTGGCAGCAGCGAAAGCTTTTTCAGTGACGACATAAGCTCGTCAAGGCTGCCGCCGGGCAGATCGGTCCTGCCTGTCGTTCCGGCAAACAGGGTATCACCGGAAAAGAGGTGACTGCCGCACAAAAAGCACAGTCCGCCCTTTGAATGACCGGGAGTTTCTAAAACGTTAAACTTCATATCACCCAAAACTACAGAGTCACCGTCTGAGAGTATAACATCGGCTCTTTCATCGCTTTTTACATGTCCATATGCACCGCAGCAAATGTCGGTAAGGTTTGCGTCGTCGCTGTAAAGTCCGCATTCGTCAGCTGCCGAGACAGCTATCTTTGCACCGGTCAAATGCTTGAGCTCGGACGCGGCGCAAATATGGTCAAAATGCCTGTGGGTCAAAAGTATATACCCGATTTTTCGTTTCCCGGAGGCTGCAAAGTCTTTCAGTTCCTTTTCCATATATCCGGGATCAATAACAACGGCGTTTTCACCACTTGTGATAATATAGCAGTTTGATCTGACGACACCGCATGAAACGGTTTTGATCTCCATCGCGGTTCACCTGTTTTCTGCCGGCTTGCGCCAGGTATCGGTATCGAGAATGATTGTGACCGGTCCATTGAGCACCGAGTCTATCTGCATATCGGCGCCAAACTCGCCGTGCTCGGCGTTCTTTACACCGCACTTTTTAAGGCAGTCGATAAAATACATATAAAGTCTCTCAGCCTCTGCCGGTGCCATTGCATGAGTATAAGACGGGCGGTTGCCCTTTTTGGTATCGGCACAAAGCGTGAAATTGGAAACGGTAAGCACCGAACCGCCGATATCAAGAACAGAACGGTTCATTTTATCGTTCTCATCACAGAAAACGCGCAAAAGCGCCACCTTGGAAGCCAGCAGCTCGGCATTACTGTCATCGTCACCTTCATATACGCCGAGCAGGACCAAAAGCCCGGCACCGGCAGTGCCGGACGGCTGCCCGTCGGCAGTAACGGCAGCGCGTTTTATTCTTTGAACAACAGCCTTCATAGGTCATTTGCCAGTCCTTTCAACGCTGTAAACTCCGTTTACTTTTGATAATCTCTGAATAACATTATCAAGATGTTCCTTACCCTCAACGCTTATTGTCAGCAGTATTTCACAGTTGCCGTCCTTTGTCTCCCTTGCCGACATGGCATGGAGCGACACATGAAGATTTGAAAGAAGTACCGACAGGTCTGCAAGCACGCCGTCACGGTTGATACTCATTATGCTGACTGTTGAGTCAAATCTTTCGGATCGGCCGACCTCCCAATGTGCCGGTATCCATCTCTCAGGCTCGGCACATGTGCTTATATCGCGCGGAACGTTGTTGCAGTCGCGCTTATGCACCGAAACTCCGTGTCCCCTTGTAATAAAACCGATAATATCGTCACCAGGCAGCGGCGCGCAGCAGCGCGACAGCTTGATAAGGCAGTTGTCGATACCCTCGACCACAACGCCGTCCGAGGATTTTGAAAACTTCCTCGGTGTCACCATTTCGCTGATATCAGAGGTCTTTTCGGTTTTGCAGAATTTTATATATTCTTCCTTGATATGCGGCATGAGCTTGGAAAGCAAAATACCGCCGTAGCCTATAGCCGCGTACAGCTCCTCGACATTAGCGCATCTCTGACGGGTCGCTATCTCTCCTAAGAATTTCTGCATATCCTCATCGGACAGTCTGATATTGTTTCTCTGGAACTCGCGCTCGATCTCCGCCTTACCCGTTGCGATGTTTTCGGGTCGACGTTCCTTTTTGAACCACGCGCGTATCTTTGTTTTTGCCTGATTGGTCTTTACGATATTCAGCCAATCCCTGCTCGGTCCGTGGCCGGCTTGATTTGAGGTTATTATTTCAATTACCTCGCCGGTTTTAATGACATGCGTTATCGGAACTATCCTGCCGTCAACCTTTGCACCTATCATCTTAACGCCTACTTCTGAGTGTATGGCAAATGCAAAGTCGATAACGGTCGAACCGACCGGGAGGTTGATAACATCGCCCCTCGGCGTAACGGCAAAAACATCCTCCTGCGACAGATCGGTCTTGATGGTCTGGATTATATCCTCCGCATCATCCGATTCGCGCTGGTTGTCCAATATCTGGCGTATCCACGCAAGCCGTTCTTCAAATTTAGAGTCGTTGCGGCTAATGCCGTCCTTGTATTTCCAGTGCGCGGCAATACCGTATTCCGCTGTGCGGTGCATTTCCATAGTTCTTATCTGCACCTCAAACGGTATGCCCTCTCTGCCTATGACCGTTGTATGAAGCGACTGATAAAGGTTAGGCTTCGGAGTGGAGATATAGTCCTTGAACCTGCCCGGTATCGGACGGAACATGTCGTGTATCACGCCAAGAATATTGTAGCAGTTCACGACCGTGTCGGTAATTATCCTCACGGCGTAAATGTCATATATCTCATCAAACGATTTTCCCTGCATATACATTTTGCGGTATATGCCGTGTATTGATTTCACCCTGCCCTCTATTGTGATGCCGGGCACAAATTCCTCGACACGTTCCTTTATGCGCGCCTTGATGTCGTCAAGAAATCTTTTACGGTTTTTCTTTCTTACGGTCAGCAGGTTTTCGATTTCATGATAAGCCACCGGATCAAGATGCATGATAGCAAGATCCTCAAGCTCCTCTTTTACCGCTCTGATACCGAGGCGGTGAGCTATCGGCGCATAGACTTCCAGCGTCTCAAGCGATTTGTCGCGCTGGCTCTGAGGCGACTTTGCGTCAATGGTGCGCATATTGTGCAGGCGGTCGGCAAGTTTTATTATGATGACCCTGATATCGTGCGACATTGCGATAAGCATTTTGCGGATATTTTCTGCCTGTGCACTTTCTCTCGACTCAAGCGGTATCTTACCGAGTTTTGTGACGCCGTCCACAAGATCGGCAACGCTTTTGCCGAACTCCGACTTTACATAATCGTATCCGTATTCGGTGTCTTCTATAACATCGTGCAAAAGTGCCGCAGCTATGGACTCACTGTCCATACCAAGCGAAATTATGATCTCGGCGACCGCTATCGGGTGCATATAATAAGGCTCGCCCGATGCACGCCGCTGATCGCTGTGCGCGATAACGCAGCGATTGAAGGCTTTGAGTATCAGCTGACGGTCATAGCTGTCACTTCCGGGCTGCATGTCGAGCTGATTCATAAGCGCCCTTAAGCTGCTGTCATACAGAGCCATTATATCCACCTCCCATAGCGTTTTTAAGTGTTATAAGTATCTCAGCGCTGTCAAGATCGGCCTTGCCGTCAAAATCGGTAAGCGAGACCGCAGCCTCGTCAAGCGACACTATTCCAAGCTGACAAAGCGCCTTCACGGCAATGTTTATTTTACCTACCGGCAGATAGCGGCAGAGCATATTCTCCAGCCGGTCGTAAGACACCGTGCCATATTTTTTTAGCGTTCTGAAAACACCGGCAACATCGGCACGCGACGGACAGACAGAGCCTGCGTCCGTTGCAGACACCTCACCGCGTCCGATAAGGTCAAGAGCGGAAAGCTGTCGCTCTGTTTCTTCACAGTCGATGCCGCCCGGTCTTATTTCGCGTATGAGTATCGATGCCGACTCGGTATTATTATATACGTTGACATCAAGATTTACCGCGACATCTATCACATCGCCGACCGAAAACGGAAAGTTGTCCGGCGACATTCCGAATTTCAACGCCCAAAAGTCCCTGCCGTCCTTTGAAAGCTTCAGCTTGATGTGCTTGCCGCCCGAAAGAGGCAAAACGGCTGCTATTTTGCAGTCTGTAACTGCAAAAAGCGGCGTTGGATTGGCTTCACCGTATGGCTCAAGTATTTTAAGTGATTTTGCAACATCAACATTAAGTACGGTGGGCTTTACCCGGCAGTCTATCTTAACTGTCGGGAAATTCAGCGGCTTTGCTGCTGCATATGCATTTATCTCACGTCTTAAGGCATCTATATCTTCCTCTCTGACCGTAAGACCGGCGGCAAGCTCATGTCCGCCGAATTTTTTAAGCAGATGGCTGCATGATGACAGCGCTTCATAAATTGAGAACCCGGGAATACTGCGGCATGATCCGACCGATACCTCTCCGTCGTCGTTGATAACTATAGCCGGACGCGCATATTTCTGAACTATTTTTGCCGCGACTATTCCCAAAACACCGGGATGCCAGCCTGCTCCGTCGACCACTATAACACGGTCGGAGGATAGCCCATTTGACTCGATCGCCGAAACAGCCGACTCAAATATCTGCTGCTCTTTTGCCTGCCTGTCGGTATTAAACCGGTCAAGACATTCGGCAAAGTATCCTGCTTCGCCTGAATCGGTAGACAGCAGCAGTTTTACCGCCGTATCGGCTAAAGCCATCCTGCCTGCGGCGTTTATCCTCGGACAGAGCGAAAAAGCCACACCGCCTGAGGTAGCAAATCTGCATGATGCCGCTTCCATAAGCGCCCTGACGCCTACTCGCGGCGTCCTGTTCATGACTTTAAGTCCGATGCTTACCATCATTCTGTTTTCGCCGTGTAGCGGCACCACATCGGCAATGGTTCCAAGTGTCACAAGGTCGGCATATTCATATATCATTTCTTCGCACGGACGCCCGTCAAGGGCGCAGATGAGCTTGAAAGCGACGCCAACGCCGCAAAGATCGCTGAAAGGTCCCCCTTCATCAAGGTGCGGATCTATCACCGCCGCGGCATTCGGCAGTGTGTCAGAGGGTATGTGATGATCGGTAATGACCATGTCTACACTAAGAGCAGCGGCTCTTTCCGCTTCAGCTATGGCGCTAATACCGTTATCGACCGTTACAATAAGGGTGTAACCGTCAGCCGCTGCCTTTTCAACGGCAGACACCGAAATACCGTAGCCGTCCTTTTCACGGTCAGGCACATAATAATCAACATTAGCATTTCTTGATCTCAAATATCCGGTCAGAAGTGCTGTCGAGGTCACGCCGTCGCAGTCATAGTCACCAAAAACAAGTATTTTTTCTTCCGACTCAAGCGCAACATTTATTCTGTCAACGGCGTCAGCCATTCCGCTGTATTCGTAAGGGTCGCAAAAATCAGGTTCTTCGCTTATGAATTGCTCTATTTCATATGGGTCGCTAAGCCCTCGCGCAAAGGCTATAAATGTGACTATAGGATCAAGATCACATTCTTCCGACACCAAGGACACTTCCTGCTTGTCAACATCGGGAAATATCCACCTTTTATAATTCACGACCCACACCACCGTCTTATATGTAAATATAAAAATATTTTAACACCGCAGCGCTCATTTTTCAAGACTAAACGGGAATAAATATTGCAAACACAACTCAAAGGAGCAAACCTGATGACTAAGAAAAAGGTACTGTATTATTTTATACTTTTCGGTATGGGTGCTTTCGGCTATGGGCTTATAGAAATAATGTGGCGCGGATATACACATCCGAGCATGGCTTTAGCCGGTGGGATCGGTATGCCGATACTGTCGGTAATAGAGCAGAAATTCAAGAATCTTAAGTTTGTTTACCGCTGTATTTCCGGCGGACTGACCATACTTTCAATAGAGTTCGTGTTCGGTTTTATCTTCAACGTCTGGCTTGGGATGCATGTATGGGATTACAGCACTGTGCCGCTCAACTTCAAGGGTCAGATATGCTTTTTATACTTCACACTTTGGTGCCTTATGTGCGCGCCGCTGCTTATCTGTGCCGATCTTGCATACACAAGATTTTTCGGTAAAGACAAGCCCAGGCGCGAATTTACAGGTATAATGTCACACGAAACCACTTGACCGGAAAGCATACAGGTGTTATAATAACCTCCAAGCGAGGTGAAAAACATGTCCGAAAACACCAAAACGATAGCCACTAACAAAAAGGCATTTCATGACTACTTTGTCGATGAAAGCATTGAATGTGGGATCGAGCTTTGCGGTACCGAGGTAAAGTCGATCCGGTGCGGCGGAGTAAACTTAAAGGATTCATGGTGCGATATTGACGGCGGCGAGGTTCTGGTAAAGGGCATGCATATAAGTCCCTATGAAAAGGGCAACATTTTCAATCGCCAACCGACGCGTGAGCGACGGCTGCTGCTTCACAAAAAAGAGATCAACCGTCTTTTCGGAGTGATAAAGCAGCAGGGCCTTACGCTGATACCGCTGTCTATGTATTTCAAGGGGTCGCTTGTCAAGGTGCAGCTCGGTGTCTGCAGAGGCAAAAAGCTGTATGACAAGCGCGCCGATATGGCAAAGCGCTCGGCAGAGCGCACCATTGAACGTGAAATGAAGGAGCGGAACCGGTAAACATGGGGATGTAAAGGTTTCGACAGGGATCCTGAACCGTGATAAGCATGAAGCGTTACGGGAACGCTTTGAAAACCGAACTTTAAACAATAACTGACAAAAATACAGTTGCTTTTGCAGCTTAATTAAGCTGCCGTCCTGCCGTTTTTTACCGCGGGAACGGAAAGGGCGTCATTTTTGCGGTGAACGTGAGCGGTTGCTTTCTCCGGCGCTGCCATGAAAAGGAGATACCGAACCGTATAGCCTGATTGCCGGCGATACGGTAAGGGAATTTCAGTAGACAAGATAATCATGTAGAAAGTTGCGGGAACGGTTTTTTGGACGCGGGTTCGACTCCCGCCATCTCCACCATAAGTCCACCGTAATTTTGATAGAATTACGGTGGACTTTTTCTATGCCCGAAAACCGCTTGAAATAAGGCTTTTCGGCTGTTTCAGCATATAAGCGAACCCCGCTGCGGAGCAATTCTGCGGCGGGGTTTTATGCTTTTTATGCGGATTGCGGCTTTCTGCTCTGTTGTAATCGTTAAACGGTTGAGTAATCGTTAAACTGCTGGGGGTATTCGTTAAAAATTGCCCTTACCCAAAATGCTTATCGACGATTGCATTTAACTGCGCAGCAATTTCCGAAAAATCCCGGTTCAGATCAAGCGTTTTCACGCTGATTTGATTACCGCTCATCTGATAGCTGTTATCCGGCTGAATTGCTTCGTCTGTTGCGGCATACAGAAGCATTCCAGATACCCGATGCGCTTTCGTACCGAATTCCGCCTTTTTGTTCTTCACATAGGTGAATATCTGATACAGATTACCGGAATGCAATGTATGCACATCATACTGTGCCTGCGTGGTATGCGTATAATACTTGGCATCAATGATGAGAACCTCATTGCCTCTTGTCAGCATAATATCGCTTTGCATGACCGGGAGCATAGTTCCGATACAATCGTCCAACGCCCAGGGAATCTGAGATGCCGTTGCAGTTACCTGCGGACATTCCTTTGCATAAAACTCCAGTATGAACTTTTCATACAGTCGGTTCATACGCTGCTCGTCGATGAAAGAAGCCAGCCGGTATTCGCCGGAGTCTGTGGTCAACAGCATTCCTTCGAGAATCAACTGGCACAGGCTAATGAGCATACGATAGGTATTATTGTTTCTCTGAAACCGAATGGCTGACCAGCGGATCATGGTGGGATCGATTGCGTCAACATTCGAGAAGAACAGCATTTCCTTTTTCAGCTCGCTTTTGTACTCCTGATCCACCCTCGTGTGCCGGAGCAAAAGCATAACGGTTGTTTTCAGTATCTGATTCAGGAGATTGTTCTCGGAAAGCTCGTCGTACTCGCAGGTCAACACCCGCTTTCTTGCAAGGCGATTCTGGATGGTCCCCGGCATATCGATCTTGCCATGGACTACCGCAACATCCTCTTTGCGATTCAAATACTCCTGATACAGGCCCTGTTTCAACTGTCTGCTGATGCCCTTCGCCAGAATCGCAGCGAAGAGGTTATGGATGTTCTCGAACTCTTCGGTAGCAACATCCTC
This sequence comes from uncultured Oscillospiraceae bacterium, assembly GCA_900539855.1. Classification (GTDB taxonomy): domain Bacteria; phylum Bacillota; class Clostridia; order Oscillospirales; family Acutalibacteraceae; genus UMGS172. The sequence goes on along the minus strand of UQDO01000004.1, from coordinate 11,504 downwards.
ATATCCGCCTTGATTCAGCGTCGTGAACGCATACGAAAGCATGCAATATGATGAAAATCTGCAACTTAATTAACTATCTGTGTTACGTAAAACTTGTGTAAGCGGGGGACGATCCAATGTACAATTCAGTTTATTTTCGGAAATATTCCGCTTGCCTGAATATTGACACAAAGCGTGTAAAATGATATCATATCAATGATACATATTCTATTCTGGAGGCTTTGCTTGGAACCGAGAAGATTTTCACGCGGAAGCGTAACATATATAATTCAGGCGATGCTTGAATACCTTGTGACCCTGCTTGTTTCCACAACGTTTCTTGCACGCCTTTCAAGGGAAATCGGGCTTTCCGACGGCGTTACGGGAATAATCTCGGCATTTGTATCCCTGGGCTGCCTTTTTCAGCTTGCGTCGCTTTTTTTGCGCAGGGTCAGGGTAAAAAGTTTTGTTATAATAATGAGCGTACTGAATCAACTGCTTTTTGCATTTTTATACGCCGTGCCGCTTTTGCCCGCGGGCGCGAATATAAAACCCGTAATTTTTGTTGTAACGATTCTTACGGCGTACATAATATATAACGTTGTACACCCGAAAAAGGTCGACTGGCTTATGGGGCTTATCGACGACCGCAGCCGCGGCTCTTTTACCGCGGTAAAAGAAATCATTTCGCTTATTGCGGGAATAATCTTCCCTATTGCAATGGGCAACACGGTTGACCGCCTTTACGATTCGGGCAACGTGCGTGGCGCGTTTATCCTCTGCGGAGTTTCGCTGCTTATTTTAACCGCTCTGCACACGGTTTCGCTTGTACTTTCACCCAAAGCCGAAACGGTAAGCAAGCAATCCTCAAAACTGAACTTTGCGGCGGTTTTTAAGAACAGAAACGTTCTTCTCGTTTCCGTTTTATTCGTTTTGTGGAATATTGCCCACTACTGCGCCGTACCGTTTTACGCGGTATTTCAGGTGGGCGAACTGGGCTTTTCACTTACAAAGGCGACCGTTATAACTTCTATCGGCAGCGGCGTAAGAATTCTCGTTTCACCCTTTTTGGGCAGATTTGCCGACAAAAAAGGCTTTGCGCCAATGCTGAGGCTGTGCTTTGTTCTTGCGTTTTTCGCCTTTGCGTCGGTAATTTTCGCAAATAAAGAAACCGGCACGGTATGTTTCATTCTTTACTACGTATTTTTCAGCGCGGCAATGGGCGGAATAAATTCTTCGCTTATCAACCTTGTTTTTGACGTTGCCCCCAAGGAAATCCGTTCAGACGCCCTCGCCCTGACACAGGCATTTTCGGGCGCGGCGGGCTTTATTGTGTCCGTTATTTCGGGTTCACTGCTTTCATTGCTTTCGGCATTCGGCGTTTATCCGCAGCAGATACTTTCCGTTTTTGCGGCGCTGTTCACCCTTGTTTGCCTTGCATTTTTGCAGATCTTCTTTTTGAGAGGTAAAAATGAATCTTAAAAAAGTTGCGGAGCTGGCGCACATGTCGGTTTCAACGGTTTCGCGGGCGCTGAACGATTCCTTTGACGTCGCTCCCGAAACACGGGAATACATTCTTAAAATTGCCGAAGAATCGGGCTATTTTAATCAAAAGAAGCACATTAAACAGGGAAACCGACGCAAGGGACGTGTCCGCGCGGCGATACTTTGCCCCGAAATAATAAGCCCCTACTATTCGGCGATAGCGGAAAAAATCATTTCCGCACTGCGCGTCCGCGGTGCAAACGGCATAGTGTACAACTACAATTTTGATTCCGAACTGCAAAAGGAACTGCTTGCCTTGTGCATAAACAGTCCCGACTGCGACGCGGTAATCTGTTTGGGCGAACTTGATTCGGTTGAAAACTGCACCGAAACGCAGATTATTTCGTTTTCGCCCCTTTCAGGCAGCGGTCAACTTGTTTCACGCATTGATTCGGCGGTCAGGCAGGCAGCGGAACATCTTATTTCAATAAAACGGACGCGGCTTGCCTACGCCGGTGAGCGTCTGACCGCGTCAAAGGGTGAATTTTTCAAAAACGCCTGTGAAGAATTCGGCATTATGCCCTATTCGTTTTTCACTTCGTCCGAACGCTTTGAAGAAGCGGGCGTTGCGGCGGCGGAATTTTTTATGCGGCACGGTCTGCCCGACGGCATAGTCTGCGCCTACGATTCCGTTGCAATCGGACTGATTTCCGTCCTTAAAAGTCGTGGAATTTCCGTTCCCGAAACCGTTTCGGTGGTGGGAATAAACGATATCCCCACCGCAAAATATGTTTTCGGCGGGCTTACAACCATAAGCGTCGGCTGTGAAAGCGCCGTTGATGCTCTTGTTGACGATATCCTGAAAACCGCCACAAAAAACAGGCAATATGTTTTTGAACCGCGCCTGATTACAAGAAATACTTAAAGGAGATTTTATTATGAAAGTAACTGTTAAAGAACCGAACGGCAAACAGATTAAGCCCGTGCACGGCGTGGGACAGCCGCCGTTTTTGGGTATGGATTTTTCATATATTCACTACCTGAGCGATGCAGGAATTCCCTTTGCGCGGCTCCACGATTTGGCAAATCATTTTTACGGAATCGTTGACATTCCTTTCGTTTTCCGTGATTTTAACGCCGACCCCGACAACCCCGATGCATATGACTTCACCTTTACCGACGAACTGATGAAAGCCCTTGATTCTTACGGGGTTGAGCCGTTTTTCCGCCTGGGCGTAACAATTGAAAATTACCGTAAAATAAAAGCGTATTATATCGACCCGCCGAGCGATAACCTCAAATGGTCAAAAATCTGCGAGCATATTATTCTCCACTACAACGAGGGCTGGGCGAACGGCTTTCACTTTAATATCCGCTACTGGGAAATATGGAACGAGCCCGAAAATTTTAAGGATCCCGCTGCGAATCAGATGTGGAGCGGCGATATGCAGGACTATTTCGATCTTTACGAAACTTCGTCAAAGTATCTTAAAGAGAAATTCCCCCACCTTAAAATCGGCGGGTATGCAAGTTGCGGTTTTTATTCGCTGTACACCAAAGACGACGGCTCTCACCCGTATTATAACGATTTAGTATACTACACCGAATTTTTAACGAATTTCTTAAAATGTGCAGGGAGAAAAACTGCCCGCTTGATTTCTTCTCGTGGCACAATTATAACGGTGCAAAAGAAATTAAAATATGCGCCGAGTATGCCCGCAAGCGCCTTGACGAAGAGGGTTTTGTAAACACCGAAACGAGCCTTAATGAGTGGCATTCTATGCCCCGCAAGCGCGGAAGCGCCGAACATGCGTCGGAAAACACGGCAATTTTGCTTGCAATGCAGGATTTGCCCGTTGACACGGCAATGTTCTACGACGCGCGAATCGGCACGGGCATTTACGGCGGATTGTTCAACCCCCTTACAAGGGAGCCGTTCAGGCTTTACTACGGCTTCAAAGCGTTTAATGAACTTTACAAGCGCAAAAATCAGCTTGAAGTCGAAACAGACGGCAACGGCGTTTACGCCGTTGCGGCAAAAGACGAAAACGACGGCTGCGTTGTTATTGCAAACACAAACTGCGATTCTCTGCCCCTTGACCTGAACGTTACGCCCAAATCCGTGCGCGAAATAAGCGAAAAATCAACATATGAAGAAACCGAATTTAACGGTGTTATCAAGCCCCATTCGGTAGTGGAAATAAAGTTTTAACCTGATGTAAAAAACGGGCGACGCATTCGCCCGTTTTTATTTGTCTATCGCAGTAGTGTAAAACAGCGTTTTTCGGTTCAATGTTTTTGCAACATTATACCCCCGCAGACACTCAATCTTTCTCCGCTTGCGGCAGCAGCAAGCCGCTGCCCTACGGGTTTGAAACGGATTGTGAGATAAAACAAATGTTGTTCCGGAGTTTTCGTTTTTTACGCTCTCTGTTTATCCCCGCGGCAGGGCGGGGCTTTATGTCGCGCCGCGTTCCGAAGAAGTGGTTTTACGCAGTCGAATAAGTCTTTGCAACATTGTGCCCCCTGTTTTGTCAATACCATTTATGTGTTTTGTTTGCGGTTTAACGGTTTATTCATAATTATCGTGTGCAAAAAAAGGGCAGATTTCTCTGCCCCGGAAAGAACCGTTTCAAAAATTACACTGTTTGCGGCGAATACATCACGGAATTTATGTTGCTGCGCATATCAAGAAGCACAACCGCAGCAAGCACGTATGCCGCGCGTCGCGTTCCACCAGATAAAAAGCACTTGGCTTAATGCTAAGTGCTTTTTTGTAAATTAGCCTATGCATATGAAACATTTGGGTTCATCAAATATTAAATATGCTTGCTATTTGTATTGATTATTATGAATACAAATGATAGAATATGGTTTGGAATGATGGATGAGCAGTCAACACTGAATTTGCGATCCTTGGAGGCAACTCATGGAACTAAATGTTTATTTCAAATCGATAATTGATCAGGACACAGCCCCGATAGTCATATGCGATGCCGGGCACACTATCATATACATGAACCCTGCCGCGGTCGCGCGTTACAAAAAACGCGGAGGTGAAAATCTTGTTGGCAGAAGCATTCTCGACTGCCACAACGAAAACTCACAGAAAATGATAATAGATATTACTGAAGGCTTCAAAGCAAATAGCATTGAAGATGTATTTTTCACCTACCATAACAAGAAGGACAACCGCGATGTTTTTATGGTTGCATTGCGCGACGAAAACGGTAAATTCATCGGTTATTACGAGAAGCATGAATACAAAAATCCGCACGGTTAAACAATACTGACCTGAGATAAATTTTAGTTTATAGGTGTACAAAAAACAAATGGCTAATTGAATTTTTGTAGGGGAACGACACATTGGTCGTTCCCCTACGTCTGTCAACATTTCATTACGCAGATAAACTAAAATTTATCACATCATACTTTTAAAGAAAAAGCGACAGGCCTCTGTCGCTTTTTTAATACCGTAAGTACATTACGAATTTACATGTATTTTCTTCTTATGCTTTTCAAAACAGATATTTACAACCGTACTGACGAGCACACCAAACAGGCATCCGGCTATCAGATCGGCAACCGAATGCTGCTTAACAAATATTGTAGACAAACAGATGACGATCATCATGAATGTTGAAAGCAAAAACAGCCACGGGTGCTCTTTTATAAGCTTTACGTCAAACGTTGACAAATGTATTGCCGTAGCCTGATAGCAATGCAGACTCGGAAAAACATTCGTCGGTGTATCGTTCGAATAGATTATACGACAAAGCCAAGAGACAGGACTGTTACCCTGGGGCACAGGTCTGAAATCAATTTTTGTAGGAAATATATAGAAAAACACAGTGCACATAAGAGCACCCGTAAACACTGTCCATGCCTGACGGTAAAATCTATCTTTGTCCTTAAAGCAGGCAATGATCATCGGCAGGGGTATATATGCATACCAAAGAATATAAGGTATTATAAACACCGGCAGATAAGGGACCTTGTCATCAAGGGGTATATGTACAGTGTGATAATCAAGTCCGAAAAGGTCGGATATAAAATACCCCAGCGTCAGAACGGCAAACAACAAAAGCAAGAAAACCTGTTTGTTGTTTTTGATAAGATCCTTAAAGGCGCTTTTCAACTGAAGCCCTCCTTATAGAATAATATGCTATCAGAACTCCTCGACCGCTGTACCGGTCTTCTTTCTTGCAATGATGTTTACACACAGCAGGTTCCAGCTCTGGAAGCCCTGGTTGTTGACACCGCGACCGGTCTCGGGATCATAGTATTCATGCATTTCCCCACACTCGGCAATGTCATCACCAAACAGCTTTAGCGTCTTTTCGGCAAGCTCATCGGCAAGCTCGCTGTAACCGTATTTAAGCAGTCCGCGATAGGTCATATAGTTAGCGACGCCCCAAATCGGTCCCAGCCAGCAGGACGGATTGCCGCTTTTTACAATCTGATACATCTTCTCGCATTTAGACAGAGTGCGCACGCCATACGGCGCGTTGAAGGTGCGCTCGCAAAGATAGTTTTCCTCTACCATGCGCTTTGCCTGTTCCCTATCCGCAATTCCTGCCCACATTGCAAGAAAGCCCGACCACACGTCTATGCGGCGTATAAGTGTGCTCCAGTTTCTCGGGCAGCCTTTATGAAGTCCCTGGTTTGGATCAACCGGCAGAAGATCAATGTCAACACTGTAATAAAATCCGTTGCGCTCATCGTAGCAGTGCTTATTTACGGCACTTTTAAGACCGGCTGCTGCGTCTGAATACTTTTTATTCTTATCATCAAAGCCAAGCTTTGATGAAATTTCTGCCATAGCAAGAAGCTCCTTATACATAAGGCAGTTGAGATAAATAGATGCCGAGCTGCAACGGGGACGGTAAAACGTACACGGATCGTTATCGACACCGATAGCCGCGTCATTTATGAAATAGTACAGTCCACTTTCATGCCTGCAGTTGCCGTCATAATAAGCTATGTGTCTTTCAAAAGCGTTGTAAAGCGGTCTTAACCACTCGTATTCATTGTGCGTGTTGGCTATAAAAAGCGCGTGCTGAGCGACGACAGGCTTGCAGCAGTTCGTGACAATACCGGCAGTTGAGGCTGACGGTATCGAACCGCCCTCGCTGCTCAGCATTATATGCATTTTGCCGCTTTCGGGATCGGCGTGTTCAACCAGATTTTCGATACATCCTTTCTGGTAAGGGAAAAATTCCTCAAGTCTCCCCTCGTTTTTTGCGACCTGGGTTATTGCAACATCGGTCAGCCAGGAATCCCAATCCCAAAGCGTCTTTGCATAAACGGCACCCGGAACTATAAACGGATGGTTTAGCTTGCCGCCCGGTTCACGGAGTATTTTATAATAATTATCCTTTACATAAGAATATATAAGCTCATCACGATCCATTATACTCATCTCCAAAAAATTATATTTTAGTATACCACATTATACGACATAATTCAACAATTTTTGAAACAATCATGTACTGTCGAAATGCGGTAAATTATCTGTGCCGAATTGAAAGGCGCGGCGACCGCAAAAACGCTTGAGCCATTTTTGGAATCTGCCTTTTGGGTCTTGTCTTTTAACACCGCCCATGTTAAAATATTTTTATAAAAATAAAGGAGGTCGATCACAATGGATCAAAGTCTATCCCCACTGTTTACTCCATGGAAAATCGGAAATTGTGAAATCAAAAACCGTTTTGTTCTGACCAGTATGGGCGGAACTGATTTGTTCGGCTGGATGGAAAAGAACCATTTTGACAAGGATGGCGCGCGTTTTATTCTGGAAGTTGCTAAAAACGACGCAGGTCTGGTTATGCCTGGCTGTCAGCCGGTCTACAACCCCATGTTCGGTCAGTGGCTGCACAAAAACAGAAAAATGTTCGCTGATTTAAAAAAATGGATGCCGGAATTTCACAAGACCGGCGCAAAGCTCTTTGTGCAGCTGACAGCTGGTTTTGGTCGTTCATTTACCATCAGCAAGATGATGGAGGACCTCTACACCAACAAAATCCTGCGCGTTGTCAGCAAGCCTTTTATGGATCTCGATAAGATCACCGCAACAGCCAGCCCTTCCCCGAACCGCTGGTCAGACAAGGTGCCCTCCCGGGAAATGACGGTGGAGGAAATTCACCGCTTTGTCGATGCATTCGCAAAAAGTGCTAAGCTCTTAAAGGATGCAGGCGTGGACGGCGTTGAGGTGCATGCTGTGCACGAAGGGTATCTTCTTGACCAGTTTACGCTGCTGTATGTAAATAAGCGCACGGACGAATACGGCGGTTCGTTTGAAAACCGTTATCGTTTCGCGGTAGAGATCGTGCAGGCGATCAAAAAGGCCTGCGGCAAGGATTTTCCCGTTTCTCTGCGTTACAGTGTGCTTTCCAAGACCAAAGGCTTCCGTCAGGGTGCCCTGCCCGGGGAGGACTATATTGAGGTCGGCCGTGATATGGCGGAGTCCGAACGTGCCGCAAAATATCTTCAGGATGCAGGCTATGACTGCCTGAACTGCGACAACGGCACCTATGATGCATGGTACTGGGCACATCCGCCGATTTATATGCCGGAAAACTGCAACCTCGCCGATGTTGAACATATTAAAAAGTTCGTAGATATTCCTGTAATTTGCGCCGGACGGTTGGATCCGCGCACGGCAGCGGAGTCCATCGCGGCAGGTAGACTTGACGGCGCCGGTTTTGCCCGTCCCTTCCTCGCCGATCAGCAGTGGATCGTAAAATTGGAGGAAGGCAGAGAAGACGATATCCGTCCATGCATTCTCTGCCATAACGGCTGCTTCAATATGTGTCACTACAAAGGTGTTCCGAACGATCAGGATCTTTCGGACAGCCTGCACCTTGCCCGCTGTGCCGTCAATGCTGAAACCATGCAGTGGAACAAGCATTATATCCGCAAAACTGCCTCTCCCAAGACGGTACATATAATCGGCGGCGGTATCGGCGGCATGGAAGCAGCCCGTGTGCTCAAGCTGCGTGGGCATCATCCGGTCATTCATGAAAAAACCGGCGAACTCGGCGGTGCATTTATCGCAGCCAGTGCCGAATCCTATAAGGGCAAGCTGCGTGATTTGCTTGCCTGGTACCGTCGGCAGATGACTGAACTGGGAATAGAAGTGCATCTGAACGATGAAGTAAAGGATGTTTCGACATTCTGTGGCTGTCCCGTCATTGTTGCCACCGGTGCAACGCCGCGCATTCTGCGTCGTGTTCCCGGTTACGAAAAGATGATCGAGGCGTGTGAATACCTCCGCGGCGCTCCGACAGGAGAAACTGTTGCCATCATCGGCGGCGGTTTGACCGGCTCGGAAATCGCCTACGAACTTGCCCTACAGGGCAAAAAGCCCGTCATCATTGAAATGAAGGATGATCTGGTCAGTCAAAAGGGCGTATGTCTTGCAAACTCTTCCTATCTGCGTGAGTGGTTCACGCTGCACAAGGTGCCGGTTTATCTGGAAACGACACTGAAAGAGGTGCGCGACGGCAGCATTCTCTGCACCGAAAAGGACGGGAAAGAGCTTGAAATCCCATGCGACAGCGTGATTTCCTGCGCAGGCTACCTCCCTGCCCCGTTACCGGAGGCTGGGAAGGCTCGTCTTGTCGGAGACTGCCGCCAGGTCGGAAATCTGCGCAGTGTTGTCTGGAATGCCTATGAAGCAGCAATGAAGATTTAAGAAAGGAATGGGCAGCAATGGAATATAAAATGAAACTCACACCACAGCAGCAGGAGATCCTGAACGGCTCCCGGGGCGAAACCATGGCGAAGGTCATGCAAACACTCATCCGTTACGGTGAACTGTTCGGTGCGGATGAAATGGTGCCTGTAACCAGCAAGTATAACCATCTGGTTACCTCATTCGGTCTCAAAGCCCTTGGTCCGGTTTACCACCTGATGGAACAGCTGCTTGATGCCGGTGCGGTTTCCGCGCAGAAGTTTTCTGCCGACCCACGACCGCTGGATCCGAAGGTTCCAAGCAGTTTTTTGCAGAACTTTGTGTTCAATCATTTCATGTATACGCGGCAGGACTACTATGAAAAGCAGCTTGGCAAACTCGGACTTATGGATCCGGATGCCTTCACCTGCACCTGCTATATGGATGAAGTCGGCAACACCCCCGGCTTCGGGGAAGTTCTTTCATGGTCGGAATCGTCGGCGGTAGTTTATGCGAACTCCGTGCTTGGCGCACGCTGCAACCGCAATTCCGGCATTATTGACCTGATGGGTTCTATCGTCGGTTATGTCCCCTCCTTTGGTCTCTTGAAGGATGAAGGACGGCGCGCCAGCTGGATTGTCGAAGTCCGTACAACGAAGAAGCCGGAGGCACAGCTGCTTGGTTCTGCGATCGGAATGAAGGTCATGGAGGATGTGCCGTTTATCCGCGGCCTTGACCGGTGGTTGGGTGGAGAGCTTAACGATGCCGCCAAGACCTATTTAAAGGATTTCGGTGCGGCGACTGCTTCAAACGGTGCCGTTGGACTGTACCATGTGGAAAACATCACGCCGGAGGCAGTGAAATACGGACAGACACTTGTACAGAATGATGCTAAAATTTATGTGATCGATGATGCTGAGCTTCAGCGTGTCTATGACAGCTACCCTGTAATCTGGAATAAGAAGGATGCCAAACCAAAGCTCTGTTTCATGGGTTGTCCGCATATGAGCCTGGAGCAGTTGATTTCCTGGACGCAGCGCGTAGAGGAAGGCCTGAAAGCTGCCGGGAACAGCCGCGTGGTCATTCCCACCGTCTTTACCGCTGCCCCCGCCGTACTGAAAAAATTTCAGAGTACGCCATATGCCGCACGCCTCGAAAAAACAGGTGTTATTACCAGTTATATCTGTCCGCTGATGTATATGAATAATCCGCTCAGCACCAGCATGCCGGTGATCACCTCCAGCAATAAACTGCGTACCTATACGAGCGCGCGCTATTACACCGACGACGAGATCCTTGAGCAGATCACAAAAGGAGGAAGCAAGGCATGAAAAAGACTTTTCAAGGCAGAGTTGTTGCAGCAGGACATGTGACTGCAGAAGCACTGGTTTCCCACGGCGGACTGAACACGCTTGCATCCTTCCAGAAAGCGCTGCAATTCGGCGACAAAAAGGCTACCTGTGGTGACCAGAACAACCCCGACCTATACGGAAAACAGATGCTGGGCAAAGCTCTGTGCCTGCCGCGTACCATCGGCTCGACTACAGGCGGTCTTGTGCTGTACTGCGCCTGTTCTATGGGGCGCAACCCGGCGTGTATGCTTTTTTCCGAACCCATCGATTCGCTTGCCGCTGCCGGAGCTATTCTCTCCGATGTGTGGCTGGAGGGCGGAAACATGCCGGTTATTGACAAGTTGGGCGAGGAATTTCTTGACTATGTCAAGGACGGTATGAAAATAACCATTCATAAAGACGGAACCGTTGATGTAGACTGATAAAGGCAAAACATACATTTACCCCGCCGCTTTCGCGGCGGGGGATTTTTCTGAATATACGAACAAAATGCACAAAGTTTCGAGTTTACTTGTTTTCAAACGTTATAAGTGTTTCGTTTCTCATCGGATAAGAGATGACTGTTTTTCCGTCAAGGTCTTCGGCGTGCATATCAACTGCGGTTATCGCGCCGTTTTCGTAAGTCGTGTAATAATAAATACCATTGTCGGCATTGAAGCAACAGGAATATATGGTTATTTCGTATTCGCCGTCCGCAACTTCGCAGCAGCCGCGCTGTTGTTCCACCGAACCGAGAATGTGAAAGAACTGCCGAACGCTTTCTTCCTCGCCCTTGCCCGACTTTGAATTTGCAAGCACAAACGCGGCGCGGACAAAGCGGGACTGCGACGAAAGGTCTCCGGGAAGTCCCTGCGCACCCATTCCCCTGCTGTATGCTTTCAAATCAAGTTCGGGCGCAAAGTTGTTCTTCGGCGATTTCGGAGAAAGATTCATATAATTGTTGAGCGAAAACAACTGCGTAGGAAACGGCGGATTGTTTGTCAGCACGCCGCAATGATTGTCATAAATGTGCA
>UQDO01000003.1 GCA_900539855.1 uncultured Oscillospiraceae bacterium | reverse complement strand
CATTCATTTTCTTCTTTTTTTAAAGAAAATGGGTCATATCACTTTACAACGCAGAGTCGGGCGGTACATATCACAAATAAAACACTTGACCTTTTGCAGATGGTGTGCTATAATAGCTATACCTCTGCGAAGGTCTTTTTTAAACTTAGGACCTTTTTCAGGCCATATTTTCAACTGCTTGTATGCGCTTTCTGCAAAGGCACTGTATATAGTGCTTTTACAGCGGCAGATGAAGCGTCTGATTCGAGGGAGGCCGGGTCCCCAGTTTATTTTTGGGGACAAAATAATTTCCGTAAAACGGGAGGTGCCGTCATGAGAGTTAAAATCACACTGGCTTGTTCTGAGTGCAAACAGCGCAATTACAACACCACTAAGAACAAGAAAAACGATCCCGATCGTCTTGAGATGAACAAGTATTGCAGATTCTGCAAGAAGCACACCGTTCACAAAGAGACTAAGTAAGGAGGTACTGCTTTGAAATTACTCAAAAAGGTTTTAGGCGTACTCACCATAGTCCTCAGTGCAGCGGCTCTTGTTCTTTTCTTCACGAACTTCGGCAAGGTCATTTTTGATAACGGTGACGAAGTTGTCCGTACCGGAACGCAGTTTGCTTTCGGTTCGAGCTTCGAGGGCTCAAAAACAGGTTTGTCTTCAAAGATCCTGTTTTGCCTGATCCTTACCGCTTTGACCGTTCTTTTCTCGTCATTGTCGATTAAGTTCAAGGGATCAAGATGGGCAACGATAGTCGTTTCGCTCATCGATTCGATATTCATGCTTGTCGTAGCGTGCAGAAATTCAGATTATTATCTGGACATGCAGGGCTACCCCGGCGCGTATATCACCAAATATGTAAATCACACGCCGCTGTTTATCGCGCTGCTTCTTTTCGCAACGCTTGCGTCGTCCGTTGCATACCTGCTTATAGCCGACAGGCTTGCGGTTGCAGGGGTAAAGGGTCAGCTCACCATACCGCAGAAGGTCGCCAAGGCACTGCGTGATTATAAGGGTGAGATCATGAAGATCGTATGGCCCGGTCCGCGCAGCGTCGTCAAGAACACGCTGATAGTATTGGCTGTTTGCCTTTTGGTCGGAGCATTCATATGGCTGCTCGACTGGGGTCTCGGCTCACTGGTAAAGTGGATAATAGAATCCACAAGCAAGTAAGCGGAGGATAGATAATGGCAGAATACGATGAGGCCAAGTGGTATGTAGTACACACATACTCCGGCTATGAAAACAAAGTCATGACCGACCTTGAAAAAATGGTCGAGAACCGCGGGATGCAGGATCTTATACAGGACATCCGCATTCCTACCGAAACGGTGACCGAAATCACCGCCGACGGTAAGGAAAAGCAGGTGGAAAGGAAGATCTTCCCGGGATATGTAATGATCAAAATGATCGTTACCGACGATTCATGGTATGTCGTCCGCAATACGCGCGGATGCACCGGATTCGTAGGACCGGCGTCAAAACCGGTTCCGCTCACCGACAAAGAGGTTGAAGCGATCGGCGTTGAAAAGCGCACCGTCGAAGTCGCATACTCGGTCGGCGATACCGTCAACATCATCGACGGCCCTCTGGAGGGCTTTACCGGTGTTGTTGATGAAATAGATGTTGATAACAACAACGTCAGAGTCACGATCTCGATGTTCGGCAGAGAGACTCCGGTTGAACTTGAACTTACGCAGATCGAACTTATAAAAGACTGACGGCAAATATTGCCGCAGCCCTTTTGGTGCTCAGCTTAAGGAGTGCCACCGTGGGAGGAACGTCAAATTATCTTTTATGGACGCTCCGTCGTGCGTGAATAACGCCGCCACCACTATTTTTGGAGGTGCAAAAAATGGCACAGAAAATTACTGGCTATATCAAACTTCAGATCCCCGCTGGAAAAGCCACCCCGGCACCGCCTGTAGGACCGGCTCTCGGTCAGCACGGCGTAAACATCATGGCTTTCACAAAGGAATTCAACGAGCGCACAAAGAATGACGCCGGTCTTATAATCCCGGTCGTTATCACCGTCTATGCGGACCGTTCGTTCACCTTTATTACCAAGACCCCGCCTGCAGCAGTCCTTATAAAGAAGGCTTGCGGCATCGACAAGGCTTCCGGTACACCTAACAAGACCAAGGTCGCTCAGATTACCAAGGAGCAGGTCAGAAAGATCGCCGAACAGAAAATGCCCGACCTTAACGCCGCTTCAGTTGAAGCCGCCGTGTCAATGGTAGCCGGCACTGCACGCAGCATGGGCATCACTGTAGTAGACTGATGCTCCCTCGTGGGAGGAAATATCCGATTTAACCACTTATCTGGGAGGTAACATTAAATGAAACACGGTAAAAAGTATGTCGCAAGCGCAGGGCTTGTCGACTCAACCAAGCAGTACGACATTGCTGAGGCAATGGAGCTTACTGTAAAAACAAAAACTGCTAAATTCGACGAGACCGTCGAAGCTCATATCCGCCTCGGCGTTGACTCACGTCATGCAGACCAGCAGGTCCGCGGCGCCGTCGTTCTTCCGAACGGAACCGGTAAAAAAGTTCGCGTGCTTGTTTTCTGCAAAGAGGACAAGGCAAAGGCTGCTCTTGACGCAGGTGCCGATTATGTAGGTGCTGAGGACATGGTCGCAAAGATCCAGGGCGAAAACTGGATGGATTTCGACGTTGTCATCGCTTCTCCCGACATGATGGGACTTGTAGGCCGTCTCGGTAAGGTTCTCGGACCGCGCGGACTTATGCCGAACCCCAAGGCAGGCACCGTCACTCCGGATGTTGCTAAGGCTGTAACCGAAGCAAAAGCCGGTAAGATCGAGTACCGTCTTGACAAGCAGAACATCATCCACTGCCCTGTCGGTAAGGTCTCTTTTGGTGCTGAAAAGCTCCAGCAGAACTTTGAGACCCTTATGTCAGCCATTGCCAAGGCAAAGCCGGCTGCCGCTAAAGGTCAGTATATCAAATCCTGCGTCGTTGCTACGACAATGGGTCCCGGAATCAAGGTAAACGCCGGTAAGTACGGCGCATAATTTGCCTGAGACTTTGGGAAAACTTTAAATGAAACAGGTCAGAACTTTTTGTAGGCTCTGACCTGTTTAAATTTGCGGCAAACGTAGGCTAACGGAACAACGAGTATTTCAATGCGGCAGCGTGGGAAGTCCGCGTCAAAAAGCGGATCCGGAATTTTTTACCTGCCTGAAAAAGGGGCGTAAGTTAATTATGAAAAGCCTTGAAAACAAGGACCTTTTATCCGGCAATCTGGTGCTGAATATAATCAAGTTTACCTTGCCGATAATTTTTTCAAGCATATTGCAGCTCCTGTTCAATGCCGCCGACCTTGTCGTAGTCGGAAAATTTGATTTGGAGAACGGCTCCGCGGCACAGGCAGCCATCGGATCTACGACCGCGCTGATAGGACTGATAGTCAACTTCTTTTTGGGACTGTCGATAGGCGTCAACGTAATAGTAGCTCAGATGATAGGCGCGAAAGACACAAAAAACTTAAAGGCAGCCGTGCAGACCTCAATGATGATCGGCACCGCGGCAGGCATTATTATAATGACGGCTGGATCGATATTTGCAAAACCGATGCTAAGCCTCATGGGCACCGACCCAGCCGTTCTGCCTCTCGCCGCCGATTATCTTGAAATATATTTCTTCGGCACGCCATTTGCCATGATATATAACTTCGGCAGCTCGGTTTTGCGTGCTTCCGGCGAGACCAGAAAGCCTATGATCTTCCTGACCGTCGCCGGTGTGATAAACGTTATTTTAAACCTTTTCACAGTCATTGTCCTTGATATGGGCGTCAGAGGCGTCGCAATAGCCACCTCGGTCTCAAACCTTATTTCGGGTACACTTATAGTGATCAGTCTTGTAAAGACCGATACATGCGTAAAACTTGTAATAAAGGGTGCTCGTTTCAATTTCAACTGCGCTAAAAAGATACTTGGCATCGGCATAACCGCCGGACTGCAGTCGTCGATGTTCTCTATATCAAACGTACTTATTCAGTCGTCGGTCAATTCCTTCGGCGCGACGGTCATGGCGGGAAACAGCATAGCCATGAGTATTGAAGGCTTCATATACGTTGCCATGAATGCGTTTTCGGCAGCCGCCATAACATTTGTGGGACAGTGCTGCGGCGCTAAAAATTATAAGCTGTTAAACCGCGTTGCGGTCATGGTACCGCTGCTTGCGGCAGCCACAGGCATCGTTTTCGGCTGGGGCGCATATTTCCTGCGCGATCCGCTTGCCCATATATATTCGTCAAACGAGGCTGATATTGAAAAAGCGCTTATCAGAATGACCGTGATATGCCTTACATATTTCACCTGCGGACTTATGGACTCTTTTACCGGTCTTATCCGCGGAATGGGCTACTCCTTAGCGCCTATGGCGGTCTCGGTAGCCGGCGTGTGCCTGCTGAGAATAGTCTGGGTATATACGGTGTTCAGACTTGACCGCACACTGACAACACTTTATATCTCCTACCCCGTATCGTGGATACTGACATTTTTGGCGCTTGTCGTCTGCTTTTTCTGTTACAAGCGCAAACTCACTAAAAATAATATCAATGCGGAAAATAATGCTTGACAAACCATACGGTTTATGATAATATATCTTTGTTAATTCCAAAGACAGTAGGTGCTCTGCGTAAAGACTTTTGTCTGCCTGCCCAGGATGTACACTTAAATTTGTTATATTGACGATTTTTGTGCCTGTCCGTCTTTGGAACAGGCATATTTTTTTCGGAGGTGAATCATTGTGCCAAGTCAGATGGTTTTGGAAGCAAAGAAGCAGCAGGTCGCTGATATAAAGGCTAAGATCGAATCGGCATGCGCCGGCGTTCTTGTCGATTACAGCGGTATTTCTGTTGCCGATGACACCAAACTCCGCAAGGAACTGCGCGAAGCAGGCGTTCACTACACCGTAGTAAAGAACACCCTTCTCCGTATTGCAGTCGAAGGCACCGATCTTGCCGAGATAGATCCTTTCCTTAACGGAAACACCGCTATCGCAACAAGCGATGAGGATCAGGTCGCAGCTGCCAGAATACTCAACAAGTATGCTGAAAGCAACGATCATTTCGAGATAAAGACCGGCTTCCTTGACGGAAAGGTCATTGAAAAATCAATGATCGAAAGCCTTGCCAAACTGCCGACAAGAGACATACTTCTTGCCACTGTTTGCAACGCATTCAACGCTCCTATCGCAGCATTCGCCCGTGTTATTCAGGCTATTGTCGATAAGAACGGCGAGGAAACCCCCGCACCTGCCGCTGAATAATTTGCGGTAAACTTAAATTAAAAATCAAATTATAATTTTTGGAGGTAACTAAAATGGCATCTGAGAAGATCACAGCTATGATCGAAGAGATCAAGGCTCTTTCAGTTCTTGAGCTTTCAGAGCTCGTACATGCAGTAGAAGAGGAGTTCGGCGTTTCCGCTGCCGCAGCTGTTGCTGTTGCAGGTCCTGCTGCTGCCGGCGCTGCCGCAGTTGAGGAGAAGACCGAGTTTGACGTAGTTCTCGCCGAGGCTGGCGGAGAAAAGATCAAGGTCATCAAGGCTGTTCGTGAGATCACCGGTCTTGGCCTTGCTGACGCTAAGGCTCTTGTCGATGGCGCTCCTAAGACCCTTAAGGAAGCTGCTCCGAAGGAAGAAGCTGAGGAGATCAAGAAGAAACTCGAAGAGGTCGGCGCTAAGGTCGAGCTTAAGTAAGTTTTTACTTGTAAACAGAAAGTGCACCGTGTATACACGGTGCACTTTTTTATTTCCGCTTTTCCAGTGCTTTTACAAAAGCAGTATTGCCCTGCACGCAAAACTCAATAAAATATCCTGCCACATCCATTTTGTAGATCCTTTCGGGATCGTTCTGGTACGACGGTCTCGGATCAAGCGCCAGCACATCGGTAATACCCTTTAAAATATCGGGATCTATTCCGCCTGAAATATCATCCGGTATGTGTACTTTAAGCCGGTAATCCTCATACTCAGCCGCAAATCCGGACACTGCGTCAGGGTGGCTGTCGCAAAAGGTCAGATAGGGCTTGATATCGTAAATAGGGGTCATGTCAAGCATATCCGCACCGGTCACATGCAGCACCGGTCCGCTTTCGGCGGTGTATTCTATTTTTTCGAGCTTTAAAGAGGACAGCCCTATTGCGTTCGGTCTGAACGGAGACCGTGTTGCAAAAACGCCCATGCGGCGGTTGCCGCCAAGCCTCGGCGGACGGACTGTCGGTGACCATTTGTCGCGTTCCGTCTTTGAAAACTCCCACAGCACCCATATGTGCGAAAATCCGTCCAGTCCCTTTACAGCGCTGCGGTCACGGTATTCCGGCTCGAAAATTATTACAGCCGGCATGCTTGTTTCCATGCCGCTCTGCCTCGGAATACCGAACTTGTCTTTGTATTCGGTCCTTATATGTGCTATTACTTTTAAATCACGGCTCATTATCCTCACCGGATATAATTATAGCACAATTAAGGTATTTTGTGAAGAACTTAAAAGCCGCTGAGCTCCCTTTCTATGCCTAAAATATGCATGAACCTTTTGTACTCCGAAAAGTCCCAGCCGTCGGATGCCTTTGACACATATGTGTTAAAGCCCTCACTGTCACCCTGCCAACGTATAACATAATAACCCTTTCTGTCAGGCTGGTGCTCCAATATGTCTATTCCGGCAAGCATATAAACACCCCTTTTTAAAATTTTAAATGATTGAAAATGCAATGTCGCTTAAAAACCAAATAATTTTGCGCTAAAATGCAATATTATAATAGAAAATATTGCATTTTAGTGGCATATTAAATATGCGAGGTGATTATAATGCTTGATAAACGCCTGACAAAGGCTATGCATATTGATCCTGACGATCACATTTCGGTAGAAAAACGCAGCTTGGCAGCATTTTTGCTTCATGCGCATGAATACTACGAGCTTGAGGTGATCGAAAGCGGCAGCGGAAAATGAGCTGATGCTCAAAGCCCTACTGTTCTCCGTTATCCCGGAGGACAAGCTGCTCAAATTTTTCAAAGCCGCCGAATTGCTTCTGCTTGAGCATAAAACCGGAAAAAATTCCTTTGAGCTGCTGCGCTACATACTGCTTGAATTCTGTGCGATGCGTACCGACAGTGTGGGGATTTCCCCCATAAACCAAGCCATGCTGTTTGTAAAGACGCATTTCAGAGACAGCCCCTCGCTCAGCGACACGGCAGAACCGGTCGGTCTGTCGCCCGTGTATCTTGGCAGCCTCTTCAAAAAGACGACCGGGCAAAACTATACCGAGTACCTGACCGCCTGCAAGCTGTCATGTGCCGAAATGCTGCTGCAAAACGGCATGGATGTTGCCGGCGCTTGTTTTTCTTCGGGATTCGGTTCACTGTTCGGATTTCTTTATTCATTCAAAAAATATATCGGTATGTCGCCTGCCGAATACAAAAAGAGTGAAAACTAAAGAGCTCCGCATACCGAAGTATGTGGAGCTCTTATTTTAATACACCTTATTACTTTATAACGTCCTTTGAACGATCGAGATAAGAAGTGTGCAGTATCTCATGAGCCTTGTGGCTGCCCGGCTCGCCGAAGTACTCACTGTAGAGCGCCTTGATAACGGGACTTTCATGCGACTTTCTCATGTGATTTGCGGCATCGTAGCTGTAAAGAGCTGCGGCACGCTTTGCCCTTATATCGGTGTTCATTCTGACAGCCGATGACTGTATGGGCTGACCGCCGCCGTTTACGCAGCCGCCGGGGCAGCACATAACTTCGATAAAGTGGTAGTTCTTTTCGCCGTTTTCAACTGCAGTAAGGACCTTGTGAACGGCGCTAAGTCCGCTGACTACGCAGATGTTGACATCCATTCCGGCAATATTCAGGGTTGCTTCCTTGATATCGTCTGTTCCGCGGACCGCGGTGTAATCGACACGGTCTACAGCCTTGCCCTCAAGTACCTCAGCAACGGTCCTGAGCGCTGCTTCCATAACACCGCCGGTAGCGCCGAATATAACGGCTGCGCCGGTCGACTCGCCCAGCGGATCGTCGAACCTTTCATCCGGAAGATTCTTAAAGTCGATGTGGGCGCGCTTGATCATTCTTGCGAGCTCACGGGTGGTGATGGAAATATCAACGTCGGGTATGCCTGCCGCCGACTGACCGTCACGTCCTATCTCGAACTTCTTGGCGGTACACGGCATGACCGACACGCTGACGATGTTCTTAGGATCAATGCCGTTCTTCTCGGCATAGTAGGTCTTGATGACCGCACCGAACATCTGCTGCGGAGATTTGCAGCTTGAAAGGTTCGGAAGCATTGCCGGATGATACATTTCACAGAACTTTATCCAGCCCGGAGAACATGAGGTTATCATGGGCAGTACGCCGCCGTTCTTTACACGGTCGATAAACTCGGTGCCTTCCTCCATTATGGTAAGGTCAGCGCCGACATCGGTGTCAAACACCTTGTCAAAGCCGAGCCTGCGAAGAGCAGCAACCATCTTGCCCTCAACGCCGGTGCCGATCTCATAGCCGAATTCCTCGCCCAAAGCGGCGCGGACGGCAGGAGCGGTCTGAACTATAACAACCTTCTCCGGATCGCATATAGCTTCAAATACCTTTGCGGTGTCATCCTTCTCATAGAGTGCACCGGTCGGGCAGTTTACGATACACTGTCCGCAGGAAACGCAGCCGACCTCGGCAAGCTGCTTGTTGAAGGCGCATGCAACGTTGGTATCGATACCGCGGTCATTCGCGCCGATAACGCCGACATGCTGTGCCTTACATGCCGCAACGCAGCGGCGGCAGAGCACGCATTTGTTGTTGTCGCGTATCATATGGGGAGCCGAGGTGTCAAGCGCATATACCGGCTTATCGCCGTCGAATATTCCCTCGTCCTCGATGCCGTAATCGCGGCAGAGTCTCTGGAATTCGCAGTTTTCCGATCTTACGCAGGAAAGGCACTTGCGCTCATGTGTCGAGAGCAGCAGCTCAAGTGTAGTCCTTCTTGACTTCTGGACCTCGAGGGAATTTGTGCGGACCTCCATGCCCTCTGACACGGGATATACGCACGAAGCAACTATTCTGAAGCCTCTGCCCTCATTCGCTTCAACAACGCAGATACGGCAGGCGCCGATCTCGTTCATTTCCTTCATAAAGCAGAGCGTCGGTATCTCAATACCGACCTTGCGGGCGGCTTCAAGTATCGTAGTACCGGCAGGTACGGAGACATCCATACCGTTGATCTTACAATTAATCATCTTTTCCATTGTATGTATTCTCCTTCCTTAACCTCTTGATATCGCCTTGAACTTACATCCGCCGATACATGCGCCGCACTTGATACATTTGTTTATATCAATGACAAAAGCAGGGAGCTTCTTGCCGGGTGCCACATAATCGGTCTTGGTGATAGCGTCGGCAGGGCAGTTTCTTGCACACATGCCGCAGCCTATGCACTTGTCTTTATCAATGCTGTACTTAAGCAGCTTCTTGCACACGCCGGCAGGACATTTCTTGTCGACGATGTGGGCGATATATTCGTCACGGAAGTAACGTAAGGTGGAAAGAACGGGGTTGGGAGCGGTCTGTCCGAGTCCGCACAGGGCGTTCTTCTTGATGTAGTAGCAAAGCTGCTCCATCTTGTCGAGATCCTCCATTGTCGCCTTTCCTTCGGTTATCTTGGTCAGCATTTCAAGCAGGCGCTTTGTACCTATGCGGCAGGGCGTACATTTTCCGCACGACTCATCGACCGTGAACTCAAGGAAGAACTTGGCTATATCGACCATGCAGGTGTCCTCATCCATAACGATAAGTCCGCCCGAACCCATCATTGAGCCTATTGCAATCAGGTTGTCGTAGTCTATCGGAATGTCAAGATGCTCTGCCGGGATACATCCGCCGGAAGGTCCGCCGGTCTGTGCAGCCTTGAACTTCTTGCCGTTCGGTATGCCGCCGCCGATCTCCTCCACTATCTGGCGCAGTGTTGTTCCCATAGGAACCTCGACCAGTCCCGTGTGCTTGATATTTCCGCCGAGTGCGAACACCTTGGTGCCCTTTGACTTTTCGGTTCCCATCGAGGCGAACCAGTCGGCGCCTTTGAGGATTATCTGCGGAATGTTGGCATAGGTCTCAACATTGTTGAGAACGGTAGGCTTGCCGAACAGACCCTTTACAGCCGGGAACGGAGGACGCGGACGCGGCTCGCCGCGCTTGCCCTCTATCGAGGTCATAAGAGCGGTCTCCTCACCGCAGACGAATGCGCCGGCACCGAGACGGAGCTCGATATCAAAATCAAATCCGGTACCGAATATATCCTTGCCGAGCAGGCCGTATTCTCTCGACTGCTTTATAGCAACCTCAAGACGATGAACGGCTATCGGGTACTCAGCACGGACATATATATATCCCTGATTTGCGCCGATGGCGTAGCCTGCTATCGTCATTGCCTCAAGAACGGCATGGGGGTCGCCCTCAAGCACCGAACGGTCCATGAACGCGCCGGGGTCGCCTTCGTCGGCGTTGCAGCAGACATACTTCTGCTCCGCATCGGGGACCAGCACTCTTGCAAGCTGCCACTTCTTTCCGGTGGGGAATCCGGCGCCGCCTCTGCCGCGCAGTCCGGAAGCAAGAACGGTATCAATTACATCATCAGGCGTCATTTCGGTAAGTGCCTTGCCGAGTGCGCTGTAACCGTCCATGGCTATGTATTCATCAATATTTTCAGGGTTGATAACACCGCAGTTTCTCAGTGCAACGCGGTGCTGCGCCTTATAGAACGCGGTGTCGCCGAGTGAAACATTATCGGTCGGCTCGGCATCGCCGGTATCATTGTAAACAAGATGCTCAACGATACGTCCTTTGAGAAGATGCTCGGAAACTATTTCGCTGACGTTTTCAGGCGTGACGCGCGAATAGAAAGTGCCGTCCGGGTAGACTATAACAACCGGACCTAAAGCGCAAAGACCGAAGCAGCCGGTCTGCACTATTTTGATCTCATCCTCAAGACCGTTTGCCTTGATCTGCTCGGCAAACGCTTCCTGTATAGCTTTGCTGCCGGACGAGGTACATCCCGTACCGCCGCAAATCAGCACATGTGCTCGAATCATTTGTTTTACCTCCTAAAGTTATGCCTTAAAGCCGTTGATAGTGTACTCGGTCACTACCTTGCCGCCTTTTAAGTGCTTTTCGACGACCTCTGCCGCTTTTTCAGCGGTCATTTTAACGTAGGTGACCTTGTCCTTGCCTGCCTCAAAGATCTCGACTACCGGCTCAAACTGGCAAATGCCGATACATCCGGTCTGTGTGACCGTGACCTTTCCGTTAAGACCCGCCTTGTCGACACCCTCGACAAATGCGTTGAGCACAGGACGTGCTCCGGCTGCGATGCCGCAGGTTGCCATTCCGACAACAACGCGCACATCTCCGGTTCCCTCGCGAAGGACTACCTTATCCTTCATTTTGTCTCTTATAGCTGCGAGTTCTGCCAATGACTTCATGTTGTTATGTTCCTTTCCTTGATGGATTTTTTATATATTTTGTTGCTGTTCGCAAAGATAATCCTTTATCCAGCTCATGACCTCGGGCGAATTAACAGGCACATCGCCCAGTATCTCTTTTATCTGCCTCGTGTCAAGTGCGACGGTATAGTATGGTGTTTTGTGCGAAAACACAAGATCAACATCGGGCGCACACTGCAAAAGCGTCATGACAGTGGCGTTTATATCGCCGAGAGGGGTCATGTCGATATGATCCTTATAAAACACGGCACTTGTCACCGTACCGTGATCGCTTTTGTACTCAGCCTCGCACCTTGACATAATACTGAAGCTGCCGCCGGTCTGCTCCGCTTCCATTTTAAGGAGCGGTATTCCGAGACCAACCTTCCTTGTCGTCCGGGTGGTCGAAAACGGGTCGGTCACGGTCTTTAAAAATTCTTCCGTCATGCCGCAGCCGTTGTCGGACACCGTAACGGTCAGCGTGTCCTTTTCCTCCGTTACGTCTATTCCGACCAGCGTTGCCCCTGCCTTGAGGGAATTTTCGGCGATATCGAGAATGTTCAGAGACAGCTCCTTCATATGTCACCTCTAAATATTTTAAAAAGCGCGCGTCTTACACTGTCCGGGTCACCACGGTCGGCATCAAGCTCAAAGCAGCTTTCGGCGTCCCTTATATCGCAAAGCCTGTGAGCGTCCGAGCTGACGATGCTTTTCCGGCTTTTAAGCGCCGGGTGGAGTGATTTGTACTTTTCAATATTCGCCTCATCGTAATATTCGGCACACAAAAATTCATTTATATCCGGGAATGTGCCGAGAACGGCTATGATGCCGTTCGACGACCGGTCGACATGCGCCGGATAGCAAACGCCGCCGCATGAAGTAACCAAACCGGGCACCTCGTCGATACCGATACTTACGGCATTTATAAGCAGATGCTTTACATAGTCCTTCGGCTCGTCGTCATCGCCTATGATTATCTGTTCGCCGAAAATATCCGGGCGGTTGTCTATCTTTATCCGCCGCGGCTCTATCAGCCTGTCAAAACTTATTGCGCCGTCCAGAGTCTCGAACAGGCAGACGACATGTATATCCTCCGCCGTCGTAAGCTCCATGCCTGCTATGGGAACTATCCCGTAAGCGGCGGCAGCGGAGAAAAACGCCGGGCAGTTGGCGACCGAATTGTGATCGGTCAGCGCCGCGATATCAAGACCAGCAAGTGTTGCCATGCCTGCAATGTTGCCGGGCGTCATGTCGTTATCGGCACAGGGCGACAGACAGGAATGGATGTGCAGATCGTAATAAAACCTGCTCATTTCAGAAGCTCTGAAAGCCTTACGGCTGTTTCGTATGACGTAAGACGGGTGCACAGCATGTTGATGCCCCGCTGCGCTGCCGTTTCTGCGACATTCTCATCCGGCATAACGCCTTCTGAAAATATCACGCACGAAACATCCGCAAGCGACGCGACGGCGGCAACATTCATGTTTGACATTATGGTTATCCATGCGTCGCCGGCACTTGCTCTGCCCATGACCCAGCTGAGCAGATCGCCCACATAGCCGCCGGTGACCTCACGGTCAGGCTCCGGCAGGGATACTGCGTCAAGAGAAAGTCTGCTTTTCAGTTCAGCAACTGTCATTCGTGCCGCCTCCCTCACATTTATACCGACGTATCACGCAGGCATCTATTGTGCTTTCGCCCTTTACGATATCCTCTGCAAGCGCGCGGCAGTTTGGTGCTCCGCATGAGCCGCAGTCGATGCCGGGGAGCTGTTCCTTTATAGACTGGATATCCGCCATCATCCGCATCGACTCGGCAATATTGCTGCCGAGCTGCGACAGAGGGCTGTAATCCGGTATTCCGCCGAAAAAGCAACCGGACGGTATATACCTCTCGTCCTTTTGCAGAATGTTCTGCGAGACCGGAAGATAACGCCTCAGCGTTTGCAGCCTTGCCTTTGCGATAAACGGATTTTCCACCGTCATAACGCCACCGACGCAGCCGCCGGTGCAGGCGTTGAGCTCAATGAATTCGAGCTGCGGTATGGTACCGTTCTCGATCTGATCGAGCATTTTAATGACGTTTTCTATCCCGTCCGCGGCAAGGTACCGGTCGTTGAACAGAGCGGTAGCTTCGCCTCCCGACGCCGCCCAGCTTATTCCTATCATGCCCGAATTGGACGTGACCTTCGGCGGCTTGTCGCTTTTCAAAAGGTTTATGAGCGTAAAATATATATCGCTTATCGAGACCACAAGGTCTATCCCGCTTTTGTGATCACCGAACCCGTTTTTCACATAGCTCGTTTTTGCAGGACAGGGAGAAATAAAGCATACGCCTATATCGGAGGAAACGAACTCCGGATGCTCAGCCAGCGCTTTTTCCCTCGCCGCTGCGGCAGCCAGCTCCATAGGGGGCAGCAGCGGCAGCAGGTTATCCTTGAGATACGGAAAACGCATTGCGATAAGTCTTGACACGACGGGGCAAGCCGAGCTTATGACCGGCCGCTTTATCCCTTCGGTCTTTAAGTATAATCTTGTATATTCGGAAACATATTCAGCCGCCGCGGAGACCTCGCATACATCGTCGAAGCCCATATCGAGCAGTCCCTGTATGACATGGTCGGCATCCTCAAGCCCCTCGAACTGTCCGTAAAGGCTCGGTGCCGGCAGCGCGATGCGCCACTTGAAACGGCTGAGATTGTCGAGCTTGTTGCACTCCGCGCGCTTTGCATTATGGGGGCAAACCCTTATACATTCGCCGCAGTCGATGCAACGGTCGGCTGCTATGACCGCGTGGCTGTCCCTTATTCGGATAGCCTCGGTCGGACAATGCCTGAGACATGTAGTGCAGCCGGTGCATTTTTCTCTTTGCAGAGAGACCGAATGTTCATATGTACTCATTATATTTGTCCCTTTTTGCTGACGGTCATCTATTTACATATCGACGCGCATGGTGATCCGCGTTCCCTTGCCGGGAGCGGTATCAATATCCATTTTATCGGTATAGCGCTTCATGTTGGGCAGACCCATTCCGGCGCCGAAACCGAGCGATCTTATATTGTCGGGTGCCGTGGAATATCCCTCGCGCATGGCAAGTTCAACATCGGCTATGCCGGGACCGTCGTCATCAAGTATAATATTGATCGAGCTTTCGCTCACCACTACATCGGCTCTTCCGCCGCCGGCGTGTATGACCATATTGATCTCGCCCTCGTACATGGCGATAGACACGCGCCTGATTATTTCGGCAGGAATGCCGAGCTGACGCAGGTTCTTCTTGACCTGCACCGATGCCTGACCGGCTGAAGTGAAATTCTCGCCGTCGACATCAAAATGGAACCTTACCGACTCACTCATTCGCTTCACCGCCGACAAGACCGCCGGTATAAAGCTTTCCGCAAGCATCGTACATCCGAAGCTCGGTCGTCATGAGGACTATCGACGCTTCACGCGCCAACTCCTCCATTTCGGCGGTGGGCTTCTTTGAACGCACGAAAACTATGCACACCATGTCCATCATCTCAGCCGTCCTTATGACCTGAGCATTTACAAGACCGGTAAGCAATACGGCCTGATCCTTGACGTACGCCAGTACGTCGCTCATCATATCACTGCCGCAGGCGGAATATACCTCGCGGTCGGCAAATTCGCCGCCGCAGACGATCTCAGCGCCGAGCAGTTCCCTGATAGTGCTGATCTTCATATGTTTCCCTATACCTTTAAAAGTCAGGCGTACTTTGCAAGTATGCCGTCGATATCCTTTTCTGTCAGACGTCCGTAAACATCCTCATTGACGGTAAGAACAGGAGCCAGTCCGCAGGCACCTATACAGCGACATGCCTCAAGCGAGAACTTTCCGTCCGCCGTGCAGTCGCCGGGCTCAATGCCGAGAACCTCGGTGATCCTGTCAAGCAGCTTCTGCGAGCCTTTGACGTAGCACGCGGTACCGAGACATACCGATATTTTGTACTGACCCTTAGGCGACAGGGCAAACTGTGCATAGAAGGTCGATATTCCGTAGACCTCCTCAACCGAAACACCCATACCGTCGGCGATCATCTGCTGTACCTCCAGCGGCAGGTATCCGTATATTGCCTGCGCCTCCTGCATGACCTGCATCAGAGAGCCTTCAATATTTTTCTTGGCTTCGATAACAGCGTCAAGCTTTGCCTTCTGTTCCGGCGTACCCTTAAACGGGACCGAACTGGCATTCTTTTTCATAAGCACTTCCTCCAAAAGCGATTTGACTCATTACCCAGAACTTCGGCAATTTTGCCGATAAGCACATGTACCTCAGTCTGTATAACTGTTAAAATTATAACAGGGTATTTCACAAAAGTCTACACATTTATCGTATTTTTTACATGATTATATGTAATTTTTTATATACCGCCTGTATAGCACGGTGCAAACCGGCGGCAAAAGGCTCAAAACAGACCCTCCACAGGCAAAATATACGCAAAAAACAAGCCGGATATGAACTGCCGTCATTTTCACGGGCAGCAGTCATATCCGGCTTTATATATTGCTATAACGGTATTATTTCTGTTTTTCGATGTACCTTGTCTCGACTTCCTCTTTTGCTCTCGCAAGGAAATCGTCAAGTGTCA
The DNA here is from genome assembly GCA_900539855.1 of uncultured Oscillospiraceae bacterium. Classification (GTDB taxonomy): domain Bacteria; phylum Bacillota; class Clostridia; order Oscillospirales; family Acutalibacteraceae; genus UMGS172. Next base: position 85,804 of record UQDO01000003.1, on the reverse strand, counting down.
TGGTGCCTATATCGCCGCCGCTTCTTGCTCTGACAGATACCGTGCCGTCGGCAATTTCCTTGTCGCCGACTATAAGCATGTACGGTATTTTCTCAAGCTGAGCCTCGCGGATGCGGTAGCCCATCTTTTCGCCGCGGTCGTCGCATGTGGCTCTGAATCCGGCTGCCGTGATGCGGTCGGTGAGCGCTCTTGCCTCGGCGCTGAGCCTTTCGGATATCGGGATGACCCTTATCTGCTCGGGAGCCAGCCACATCGGCATTGCACCGCCGTATTTTTCAAGCAGCAGTGCCAGTGTTCTCTCGTAGCAGCCCATCGATGTGCGGTGGATAATGTAAGGATTTTTCTTCTGACCGTCGCGGTCGATATACTCCATACCGAATTTTTCGGCAAGCATCTGGTCGATCTGGATGGTGATAAGTGTGTCTTCCTTGCCGTAGACGTTTTTGATCTGTATATCGAGCTTCGGTCCGTAGAAGGCTGCCTCGCCTATGCCGATATCATACGGTATCTTCAGATGGTCAAGTATTTTAGCCATGACGCCCTGTGCCTCGTCCCACTGCTCGGGAGTGCCGATGTACTTCTTCGTATCCTCGGGATCCCACTGTGAGAAGCGGTAGGAAACATCCTCGTCAAGACCTACTGATTTCAGCATAAAGCGCGCAAGCTCAAGACAGCCCTTGAACTCCTGCTCGAGCTGCTCCGGGGTGCACATGAGATGTCCTTCCGATATTGTGAACTGGCGCACACGGATAAGTCCGTGCATTTCGCCGCTGTCCTCATTGCGGAAAAGTGTTGACGTTTCGTCATAACGGAGCGGAAGATCGCGGTACGAACGGCTGCGGTTGAGGTACGCCTGGTACTGGAACGGGCAGGTCATCGGGCGCAGCGCAAAACATTCCTTGGTCTCGTCGTCCGGATCGCCCAAAACAAACATACCGTCAAGGTAATGATCCCAGTGACCGGACAGCTTGTACAGCTCACGCTTAGCCATGTATGGCGTTTTTGTGAGCAGCCAGCCGCGTTTTGCTTCCTCGTCCTCGACAAAGCGCTGCAGTATCTGAATGACCTTGGCGCCCTTCGGGAGCAGTATCGGCAGTCCCTGCCCTATTATATCGACCGTTGTGAAATACTCAAGCTCTCTGCCTATCTTATTGTGGTCGCGCTGCTTTGCAAGCTCAACCTTTTCGAGGTATTCCTCAAGCTCGGATGCCTTCGGGAAGGCTGTGCCGTATATACGCTTGAGCATTTTTTTGTTTGAGTCGCCTCTCCAGTAAGCGCCGGCGACCGAGGTAAGGCGGAATGCCTTTACCGCTCCGGTTGACATAAGGTGCGGTCCGGCACAAAGATCGGTAAACTCGCCCTGACGGTAGAAGCTGATCTGCTCGCCCTCGGGCAGGTCATTTATAAGCTCGACCTTGTACGGCTCGTTTTTCTCCTCAAAATATTTGACCGCTTCGTTTCTGTCCATATAAAAGCGCTCGATCGGAAGATCTTCCTTTACTATCTTCTTCATCTCGGCTTCAATGCCTCTCAGAGCCTCGTCCGTAAAGGTCATATCGGTATCGAGGTCATAATAGAAACCGTTTTCTATAGACGGACCGATTGCCAGCCTGATATCCGGATAAAGGCGCTTTATCGCCTGCGCCATTATGTGAGACGCGGTGTGCCTGAACGCGCGGCGTCCGTAGTCGTCGTCAAATGTGAATATCGCGACATTGCTGTCCTTTTCAATGACCGTGCGAAGATCGGCGTACTCGCCGTTTATTTCGGCTGCACATGCCGCCTTTGCCAAACCGGCACCTATCGACTGCGCGATACCTATAGCGGTGATCTCGCCGTCATATTCCTTAACAGTACCGCCCTTCAGTGTGACCTTTATCATAAAATCTGCTCCATTCCGCCGTCGCTTTTTTTGTGTTTGGCACCTTCGCCTGACGGCTATTGCGAAGTGCCCGGAAAGTACGGAAAAAATAAAAAACTTCACCCTGAAAAAACAGGGTGAAGTTACAACAAACTAACTCCACGGTCCCACCCGTGTTGCAGAAACATCTGCCGCTTTAAAGCACCCTTAACGTGGGGCATCCGTCAGTCCTTTTTTACCGGACTGCGCTCGAAAAGCGGTATCCTTTATAAGTCTTGCCAAAACGGCTTTCAGCCGGTGACCGTTCTCTCTTTACTGGCAGTTTCAAACAAGGCGTGTCTTTTCTCGTCGCTTTACCTTTTAGTACATGATACAACCACTGTTCCGATTTGTCAAGCGGTTTTTTTAAAACTTGAACACACGCGCTTTAAGCAGCGCCGCGTCCTCGTCGATATGCGACGATATGAGCACCGGCATGCGGTTTTCTGCTGCCGTTTTGAGTATCAGTCCGGCGGCTGTCCGTCTGTTTTCGGCGTCAAGACCGTTGAATGGTTCGTCAAGCAGCAGCGCCTCTCCGCCGAAGGCAAGGGCGCGGACAATGGCGACGCGGCGCTTCATTCCGCCGCTGAGGCGTCTTACGGCAGTGTCAGCCCCGCTGCCAAGTCCCATGTCACGGAGCAGCTGCATAGCGTTTTGCCGTCCGCCGTCAGGGGATGTCAGGAACAGGTTTCTTTTTATGCTCGCAAAGGGCAGCAGGCGGTCCTCCTGGAACACAACGCCGACCCTTTCCGGTGCAATGACCGTACCGGAGTTTGGGGCACATAAGCCTGCGAGCAGCCGTATCACGGTGGTCTTTCCGCAGCCCGACGGACCTTTAATGGCGACACATTCGCCGTCATGTACGGTAAGGCTGAAATTTTGCAGCACCGCTTTGTCTCCGTAGGAGAAGCTGACATTTTCAAGCCTCAGCATTTTCGTTTCCTCCCGTGATAAAATGGCGGCAAAGCAGCTTCAGCACTATTTCAAACAGCACCGACAGCACCACAACGGTAAGCGTCAGGGCATATACGCCCTCAAAATCAAGATTTCCCTTTGCCCTTGAAAGGCCGTAGCCGATCGACACCGCAGGGGTGCACAGCACCTCGGCAGCCACGCCAGATTTCCAGGCAAGCCCCAGCGCGTTTACCGCCGCGGTGACCACCTCCGGTCCGCTAAGCGGCAGCCTCACCGCAAACAGTTCCCTTACCTTCCCTACCTTATATACCCGGCACATCTCGGTAAGCTGCCTGTCGGTGCCGCAAAGTCCGTCATGCACCGACTGCCATACCGTCGGCATGACCATGAGCATGGAAATGAATACGGGCAGTCTGTCAACCTTTATAAACAAAAATGCAAGTATTATAAAGGAGACGACCGGCACAGCCCTTATTACGCGCATTGCAGGTGCAAAAACCGTCCTTGCCGCTTTAGACGCAAAGGTAAATATGCCGAAAGCCAGTCCCAAAGCCGAGCCTAAGACAAATCCGCAGAATATCCTCAGCAGCGTACTGCCTGCGTTTTTGTAAAATCCTGCGGTGCAAAGCAGTTCGGCGAGGCGGCCAAAAACGGCGCCGGGAGCCGGCAGGAACAGTTTCAGCTCGTTTGCTATCAGCATGCTTGCCGCCTGCCATACTGCCAGCCAGAATATGACCGACAGCAGTATTCCGCCCGCTTTTTTCAATATATTTTTATTTGTTGTAGTAGAATCCGTCACTCGGCATCGCTCCTCCTATGGACGATGCGTCGGCGCCGAAAAGTACCTCAAAATAACCGGTTATCGCCGACTTCATCTCGGTGCCCGTTACAAATGTCAGGTTGCAGTTGGGTATCGCTGCCTTGGCTATAGCGGCAGCCGGTACGATGCCGTACTTTTCGCACGCTGCGGCGGCGCTGTCGATGTCGCTCTTGGCAAAATCGACGGAATTTTTGTACTCCTCAAGGAACTTGTCCACGGCAGCCTTGTTTTCGCTTATGTACGAAGCCTTTGCCACGACGCAGCCCATCATGAGACGGCTCTCTGACACCTTGTCCCACTCATCGTTTACCGAGAGGACGCGCTTCAATGTGTCCTTTTTGGTAAGCACGACCGTTGCAGCCGGTTCGGGAACCATGGCGACCTCAGCCTCACCGCTTATGAGCTTGGCGTTGAGTTCGTCATTGCTGACGAGGAACTTTATCGTTACATCGGTTTTCGAATCAATGCCGTTTTGCTCAAGTATGTAGCGGAGTATGTATTCCGGGTTGGAGCCTTCGCCGGTAGAATATATCGTCTTGCCTTTCAGGTCGGCAATCGACTTTATGCTGTCGCCGTTTTCGATTATTGACAAAACGCCGAGGGTGTTCACGGCAAGCATGACTATCTGTCCGTTGGTCTTGGCGGCAAGCTTTGCGGCAAGATTGGTCGGGACCGACGCTATGTTAATCTCACCCGAAACTATTTTTCCGCTCAGTTCATCCGGTGCTGACGCTACGGTAAATGTGTAGTTGTTGGCGGTCTTTTTTTCTTCTGCGTCGCTCATGAGCTTTGCCATGCCGACTCCGGTCGGACCTTTAAGGCAGGCAACGGTCATGTCGACGGCGGTGTAGCTTTCGCTTTCTGAATTGCCTGACGCTGCGGATGAAACTTTGCTGCTATCGGCACCGTCACCCTTGCTGCCGCAAGCGGCAAAGGATACGAGTATTGCCGCTGCAATCAGCAAGGCAACAATGGATCTTAACTTTTTCATAACTATATATCTCCGTTTCTTGTGGGGCAAGCCCTGTTATTATCTGACAGCTTCCATATCTCCGCATATAAGGCGGAAGCCGCCCTTTGTGCGTGAGATAAGTCCGCTGCTTTCCAAAGAGTCAACAGCCCTGTAGAGGCTTGTTCTGCCGCATTTAAGCCGCCTTGCCAGCTCAGCCATACCGAAGCCGGCGTCGGAAAAGCCGTTTTCGTCTGCGGTAGTCACTATATATTCGTATACCTTTCCGACGGCGCTGCCTGCCGAAAACATGTCAATGCGCCGGTTCAAAAAACGTATTTTGTCGCTCAGATAGCCTATGTAATTGAGCGCCACGGCAGGATATTCGGTCATTATCCGGCGAAGGTCGTCCTCACTTATATATATGACCTTGCAGATGGCGGCAGCCGTTATGCTGCTCGACCCTTCCTTCCATGTGCCGAACACCGAAGCCGCACCGAACACGTCGCCCTTGCCTATCATACGCATAACCACGGTCTCTCCGGTCTCGCCCCTGCGGCAAACCTGTGCCGTGCCGAACGAAAGTATCCCTATATATCCGCACCTGTAAAGCTCGCAGCCCTTTTCCATATCGGTGCCGCTGCCTATCAGTCCGGCTATTGACTTATACTCGGTATCGTTTAATCCGTCAAACAGAAAACAATCCAATAACGGTCACCGCCTTTTAAATGTGTACCAAATGGAACACTTTTTTATATTATACAATATGATTTCGTTTTTTGCAAGCATTATTTGCCTTTAAAACTTTATTTTTGAAAATGTATATTATTTTCCGGCGATCTGTGTTACAATACATTTAAAAGACTAAGGGGGCTTTTACCTTATGCATTTGCCAAAAAAGATGATCTGTATATTTTTATCGCTGTTTGCCGTGATGTCGGCACTGTCGGGCTGCGGCAGTGAGGCAAAGACGGTCAGCGACAGCGGATTTTACGCGATAGTTTATAAGGATCACTGCGAAATAAACGGAATGTCGGCGGAAAGTGAGCAGGTAAACGTCCCACAGAAAATCAAGGGCAAGCCGGTCACCGCTATTGCCGAGGGCACCTTCAGCGGTCTGCCCGTGGTTTCGGTCACGCTGCCCGATACGGTAACATCGATAGGCAAGGCGGCATTTGCAAACTGCAACAACCTTGTTGAGATAAAGCTGCCGGGATCGCTTAACGCCCTGCCCGACTCGGTCTTTTTCAGATGCATAAGCCTTACGTCGGCAAATCTGCCCGATTCGCTTGTGAGCATAGGCGAAAACGCATTTTATGAATGTAACAAGCTGACTATAGACCGGCTGCCCGGCTCGCTTGTAACGATAGGCCCGTACGCATTTGCCGGCTGCATGTCAATAACCGGTGTGTCGCTGCCGGATACCGTGTCGGAAATAGGCGACGGCGCATTTGAGGGCGCTTCGTCACTTGGCGCCTTTTCATCCGGCAAAGGGCTTGTCAGAATAGGCAAAAATGCTTTTGGTCTGTGCACGGCGTTAAAGAGTGTCACACTCAATGACGGGCTGTCGGAAATAGGCACCGATGCGTTTGCCGAAACGGCAATAGAAAGCATAGACCTGCCGGACAGCATAACAACGCTCGGCGGATGCTTTTCCGGCTGCAAGGAGCTTAAAACCGCAAAGCTGCCCTCACAGATCACGGTCATCGGCGACGGTCTGTTTTCCGGCTGCGGCAAGCTTTCGGAAATAGTCCTGCCGGCAGGTATCACTTCCATAGGAAACAGCGCGTTCAAAGGCTGCGGCAGTCTTTCGGCTCCGTCGATCCCTGACGGCGTCGTGTCGGTCGGGGACGAGGCATTTTCGCAGTGCATGGACTTTGACGAGCTTTATTTTAGCAGCTCGCTTCTATCGGTTGGCAGGGAGGCGTTTTCAGGCTGCGTGAACCTCAAGACACTTGAGCTCGGTTCGTCGCTCAAAACAATAGGCGACGGCGCATTTTCGGGCATGCTGAAAATAAGGTATATCACTCTGCCGGCCTCGGTCGAAACGGTAGGCAGCGAAATATTCAAGTCATGCTCGCTGCTGAGGGTAGTTACAATATTAAAAGAAAAGGATTCGCTTGATACTTCGGGCTGGGGAGTGGGCTTCAGTATCACATGGAAACCTCAGTAAAATGAAATTATCGGAAAAGAAAAGAGCAAAGACCGCCTGCGATCTTCTCGAAAAGAAGTACCCGGATGCCGTCTGCTCACTTACCTATAAAACCGCATATGAGCTGCTGATTGCAACGAGGCTGTCAGCCCAGTGCAGCGATAAGACCGTAAACATGGTGACGCCGGAGCTGTTCAAAAGGTTCCCCGACCCCGAAAGCCTTGCCGCTGCCGACGTAAACGAGGTCGCCTCGATAATACATATATGCGGACTTTTCAAGACAAAATCCGAAAGCCTTGTCGGCATCGGAAAAATGCTGTGTGAGGAGTTTGGCGGCAAGGTGCCTGATACTATAGAGCAGCTGATACGTCTGCCGGGCGTCGGCAGAAAAACGGCAAACTTGGTTGTGGGCGATATCTACGGCAAGCCTGCCGTGGTCGCCGACACTCATTTTATAAGGCTTTGCAACCGTTTAGGCTTTGTGAGCACCGAAAATCCCGAGGCGGTCGAGCGTGAAATGCGAAAGCTGCTGCCGCCGGAGCGCTCCAATGACTTCTGCCACCGCGCGGTACTGCTCGGCAGAGAGATATGCACGGCAAGAAAGGCACTTTGCAATGATTGTCCGTTGAATGAGATCTGCTATAAACATATAAATATAAAGCCTGTAAAAAGGTCAAAAGGAAAAGGTAAAAAATGAAGTTTATACACTGTGCGGATATTCATCTTGACTCGAAAATAGAGTCCAATCTGCCGCCGCAGAAATCAAAGCAGCGGAAAAGGGAGATACTGCTGTCATTTTTGCAGATGATAGACTACGCAAAGGAAAACGGCGTTACGGCTGTCATAATAGCAGGTGATCTTTTTGACTCCGACTGTGTCCTCCCGACCACAAGGGACATCGTTATATCCAAGATAAGGGACTGTCCGGATACCGATTTTCTTTACCTTTCGGGCAACCATGACGGCGCATTTTCGCTGTCCGATGTGCCGCTGCCGAAAAACCTTAAAATGTTTTCGGACAAGTGGACGTCTTACAGCTACGGCGACGTTACTGTAACCGGCGTCGAGCTGACGCAGGAAAACTGCCGGCACATCTACGGCAGCCTTGTGCTCGATCACGGCAGCTTCAATATAGTGACAATGCACGGCGGACTGTCGTCCTCGTCGGGCGAACAGCTTGTAAACAAGACCGAGCTTGCCGGCAGAGGTATAGATTATCTGGCGCTCGGTCATTATCACAGCTTTGACAGCGGCGTGCTTGATTCAAGAGGAATATGGTGCTACAGCGGATGCCTTGAGGGCAGAGGCTTTGACGAGGCAGGCGATAAGGGATTTGTTCTGCTCGATATAAATGAAGGACGTCTCGACCGCAAATTTATAAAGTGCTCGCAAAGGGAGATAGTCGTAAAGGAATGTGACATAACCGGGCTTACCTCTACCTCGCAGATAACAGACTGTGTTCTGCAGTCGGTGTCGGACATTCCGGACAGTGCCTGTGTAAAGGTCATACTGACCGGCGACACGCCAGAAGACGCGGTAAAGGACACTGTGTTTATAGCCGAGACTATAAACAGCAAATTCTATTTTTCAAAGCTGGTCGATAAGACCCATATAAAGATCGACCTCAACAAATACATAGGCGACGTATCCCTGCGCGGTGAATTTATCCGTCAGGCTATGGCGCTTGACAACAAGGAACAGGCAGAGCGTATCATAGAATACGGACTTGCCGCGCTGTCAGGGAGGGAACTGCCGTGGTAAAATTCATATCCCTTCATGTTACCGGATTCGGTAAGCTGCAGGATTTTGACCTGCGGTTTTCGGACGGCATCACCGAGGTGGCAGCACCAAACGGCTTCGGTAAAACTACCGTTGCGGCATTTATAAAGGCAATGCTTTACGGTCTGCCGGTTTTGAGAAAAACCGATATAGCGGAGAACGAGCGTGCCAAATACGAGCCGTGGCAGGGCGGAAGGTACGGCGGCACGCTGACATTTGAGGTGTCCTACGGCAGCTACAGAATAGAAAGATATTTCGGTCAAAAAGCAAAGGACGATGAGTGTAAGGTAATAGACCTTTCTTCGGAAACAGTGACCGACCGTTTCGGTGACGATATCGGGCTTGCGCTCTTCGGTGTCGATGCCGAATCATTTAAAAGAAGCACCTTTTTACCTCAGCAGCGACCCGGGCAGTGTATGACCGAGGGTCTTAACGCAAAGCTTACCGGTCTTGTTGAGAGCGGTGACGAACCGGAGCGGTTTGAAAAAGCGGAAAAGCTGCTCGACGCGCGCGCATCCTACCTTTTAAAGCGCGGCAACAAAGGTCGTATTCCCGACCTTGAGCGTAATATAGCAGAGCTTTCACGCCGCATAGATGAAAGCAGACAAGCTGCCGAAAACATGAAAATGCTTGAAGAAAGACGCGCCGCGATGCTTGCCGGAAAAAGGCAGATATCAGGGGAAATATCATCTGTCCGTGAGCAGCAGCGTATAGCCGATGCCGCCGAGGCATCAAGGCTCAGATCAGAGCGCAGAGCCGAGCTTTATGAAGCACTTGAGGCAGCCGCTTCAAAAAAGTCGGCTGTTTTGGCAAAATACCCGAACGGACTGCCCCAAAAAATCGAAATCACAACCGCCGAGCAGGATGTGTTGGCGATCAGGTCATGCGAAAAAGAAATTGAAATATTGACGTCTGCGTCAAAAAACGATCTTGAGCGTCTGAGCGGTTTCTTTGTGCCCGGCGTCCCGTCAAAGGACGAAATTAAAGACTGCCGCCTGTCTTTAACAAATGCTGCGGCTAAAAGGTCAGAGGCGGCAAAGCTGCAGACAGAAGCATCAAAAATATCCGACCCGGAACAGCGGCACGGCTATATCGCCGCTATAGCATTTATTGCCCTGACAGCTGTTTCGTGCATCCTGTTCATCATACTTAAAAATATCATATTCGGCATTGCAGCCGGTGCGGCGTTTGTGTTTGCAGTCGTCTTATTTGCCGTGAAGCACGGTCAAAACGCGAAGGCAAAAAGAATATTGGCAGCCAAAACCGACCTGCAAAAGAAGGCGGAGACCGCCATTTCCGACGCGTTGGCTCTTGAGACCGAAGCCGCAGCATTTACCGGGAAGTATATCCCGGACATGCCCCCTTTGGAGGCTGTGGAAATAATAGCCGAAAACCTAATGGCATATGATACATACAGAAAAAGCCGCACGGAAAACAGCAGCCGGGCGAACAATCTGCAGGTGCAGCGGACAGAAACATCCGGCAGGCTGAAGGCGTTTTTTGAAAAATACCCTGCTTATTCTGACCAAAGCTTTGAAATTGCGGTACGCAGAATATATGACGACCTGAATATTTATGCTGCTGCCGAGGGCGACGAGGCTGCGGCAAAGCAGAGAATAGCCCTTCTTCCCGAAGAGGAAGCCGGCGAAGGCGCGGCAGCCGGCAGTGCAGCAGACAGGGACGCTTTGCTGAAAAAGGAAAGAGAGTTGTCCGAACGTCTGACCCTTACGGACTCAGAGATCGCGGAGCTTAGCAGCAGGATATCGGAGCTTGTGCCGGTCGCCGGTGAGCTCGCATGGCTCTGCGAGCAGCTTGACGGTGCAAAGGACGAGCTTTTGCATTTCAAAACAATGCATGAGGATATAACCGCTGCCGGTGAGCTGCTAACTAAAGCGCGCGAAGCGTTGTCCGGCAGGTACATGAGCGGTGTGCGCTCGGCGTTTGACCGCTACATAAAGGAAATATCGGGCAGCAAAGACCGCTTCCTGCTCGGGACCGATCTTTCGGTCAGCGTTTCGTTGCCCGATGGCACCAGAGAGTCCGGCTATTTAAGCACCGGAGCAAACGACATGCTTGACATATGCATGCGGCTTGCGCTTGCCGATGCCTTATACGGTGAGGATAAGCCGCCGCTGATACTCGACGATCCGTTTGTAAACCTTGACGACGAAAAGCTTGCGGCATCACTTCATATGCTGAAAAGGCTGTCGTCACAGTGTCAGATAGTTTACCTCACCTGCAGCAGCTCAAGAAGGACTGCGGAGCAGTAAAAGCTTTTTGCACCCTGCCGCGGCAATCCGGCATTTTGCGGCGGCTGGTGCGGCAAAGTACTGAATTCCGGCTTAGAAGTATATTAAAATATATTTACAGTCCATGGGTCAGAATCTCTGCCCTTGCCGGTTATGATTTATCTCTGTTTGGGTTTTAAAAAACGTGGTGGCTATGCTTACTATATGTCTCTCAATATGTTTATTGCTTCCAAAGGCTTAAAATCAATCTCCCAATGTGTGAAAAAAACCGAACATGGCTGAAAGCTGTACTTCCGCCATGTTCGGTTTTTTGATGCTCAATTTATGCTTTATCGGTCACATATACCGCTGCTGTAATGTGCACAGCCTGATGCTCAATCTGCATTTTGGGCGTGCTTAGGATTGCTGTTGGCATATGCTATTCTGCCGGTCTCGTGCCAGTTTGCATTGTCCCTGGCGTCTCCGGTTACGGCATATTCCTTGTGGTAATACGTAAGAATGTTTGGCTCATCAAGATCTCTGAAAACCCAATAGAAGTATCTTGTGCGGTCCTCATTTTCGCCTATCTCATCAAGGCAGCGACCGAATTTTGTATAATCTCCGCCGAGCGCTCTTATCACTGTGGGGAAAATATCGTCGTGGGATACGGGCGCATTTGACGTTTTAAGCGGCTGGTCATATCCTGCTCCGGCAGGTTTAAAGAACATTATCGGATTGACGTTGCGTGCCGTATCGTCATTGCTTTCAATAACGTGTGCGTTACCGTGATCGGCTGTGATTATAACGGTCGCATCTTTATATAAGCCGAGGTCGTTCAACGCTTTTAGATAATCGCTTACCAGCTTCATGCTGCCGGCTGCCGTTTTTTCAAGACCTTTTTGTTCCTCAGATATTGCTTCGGCATGATATACGGCGTTTTCATCCAGTCTATAACGCTCGTGCGCGCCTTTTATATGTATAAATCTGAAGCTGTTATCGCCGTATTGCTTGTTTTCCGACAGACCGTCTTTGAGAATTGCCTTGTCCATAGCGGCCTCGGAGTCATAATCGTCAAGCGAGTAGTACTCTTCGGTCGCAGTTGATGTCAGAGCGGAGTTGAAATCAGCGGAACCGTAAACATAATTTTGCTTGTATTTAAACGGAAGCAGCTTGTAAAGCGACGCCTTGCGCGAGGCTGCAAGCATTTTAGCGTCGTCAACGCGGTAACGTGCTCGGACGCAGTTATCTATTTTGTCTCTGGCGTCATTGCTTCTGATGTTGAATTCATCGGTGTATATGCACAGACTGCCTGTGTGTTCGGTTATGTATTTGAAGTATTCACTGTTGTCTATCTGAGATATGAACTGCTCGTCGGTCGGATCATATTCCGGTATGCGGTCACCGGTCAGCAGATAAGGTACCGCAACATGTGTGTAGCAGTATGATCCGGTGGTGTTGGGATAATAGGTGAAGCCTTTAAGCCCGTCAAGGGAATTCGGAAACGCCGTAAGCATCTTGTCCACATAGGTCTGATCAAATTTATCAAGAACAAAGATTATGACGTTGTTTTTGGCAGACACCTCATATATCCCGGCGTATGACATGAGTGAGCCGACATTCGGCTGTGCAGAGGTAAATATAAGGCTCACCATGGCCACAACCTGCATACCGGCAATAAGAGCCGAACCGGCGGAGCATATTTTACGCCAATGCTTTTTGATAATAAGACAAATAACGGCTGGCAAAACGGCTATTGCGATCCATATAATAAGATTGACTGTCGCAGAGCTGCCCGACCATCCGGCTTCGGTTCCGTCAAGCGCGTGCATTTTTCCGTTGAAAAACATCGCCTGTACATATCCTGCAGCAGTAGCACCGAAAACAAGAGCTGTGGCGACGATCTTCAATCTGCCCTTTAAAAACATAAGCATTAATGCGACAAATGAAAATACCAGCAGTCCCTTAAGTGCCACGATACCCCAAAACCAGGAAAAATCAAACCTGAATTCACTGGCGTTTCCGAGGAAGGTCTCGTAAGGAGCAAACACAACATATGTAAAGGAAAGAGCAAATGCGGCAAGCAGCGACGACAGCGTTCCGGACGACTTGTCCTTGCCGCCGTCCTCCACAAGAAATGATCTTACCTTGCCGTACGCCTTGCCGACAGCCGATCTGAGCTTTTGCGGTGCAAACCGAACCGCAAGCGACAGAACAAGGGCGCAGATGATAAATGCGGATAAAAACTTAAACAAAACACCTGCGGTCATGTGATCCGCCGACCCGTCCAGCACTACGAATGCCGCAGCAACAACAGCCGAAACGGCAGAGAACGCGGCGCCGCGGTCAAGCATCCAAACGAAAAAGTCCGTAACCTTTTTAGGAAGCCTTTTCATCATGACAAAGGGAAGCGCTACGGCGGCGGCAAAAGCCGGGACCATATATTTAATAAACCCGGTCAGCGTCAGGAACATTTCATCCGGAGCGACCGCCGCGCTGCCTTTTGATATCTTCATAAGCATTACAAGCCATGTGATGACCGCGGTATAAAGTACGGCCCGCGAAAAGACGCAGCCTTTACCTTTAGATACATATTTCATATCTATCGCGGTCGCCGCAAGACCGGGCAGCAGAATTACAAGTGCAAAATAAAGTACAGGCATGTTATCCCTCCAAAATGAAATTCAAAAAAGAAAAGCAGTCTTTTAAAGCAAAAGACTGCTCTTCTTATGTCGGCATTACCTATTTTCCCGGGCCGTCACCAGCCAAGTATTTTCGGCGCAAATGAGCTTAACTTCCGTGTTCGGGATGGGAACGGGTGGACCCTCATCGCAATCAACACCGACTCGCGACCGTTATACGTCCCCGATCCGCCGGCCGCAGTGCTCTCATCGGGAACAGAAGATATAATAGCACATCTCTTTTCAAATTGCAAGTGTTTTTTTGAAATTTTTATAATTTTTTTGTCAAACAGCAGGTTCTGCAGCAAATACCGTACATTCGGTATGTCCGTAAACCGAAAAAGCCGCCAGCATATACGGTATCACAAATACTATTGGCAGAACCAGTATACTTATAAAATACCACCCGATAAAACTGAAAACAAAGCCTAAAAAACGCAGCAGGTTTCCCCTTGTCATATCGATCGAGCGTCTGAACACCGCCCTCACCGATATGCCAGGCGAAAAGAGCGCCGCCGCGTAAAACAGGCTGTATCTCAAACTCCACAGAATAAACAGACATATGCAAAAAAACTTTATGGTGCTGTGCATTGAATACATTCCGGACATCCATATAGGCATGGCGTAACCGAACACGGAATATATCCACGGGGATGAAACAAGGTTGGCGATAACAAGAGGAATAAAGCAGATGACCGCTCCGACGGTCACGCGCCACAACACCCCAAAAGCAACACTGAGCGCTCTGAAAAACAGCTTTCCTGACGAAAAATAATAAAATATCCCGTCAAGAGAAGCCTTTTCCTCACCGGTGATCATCCAAAACCAACGCAGCACCCCGAAGAAAAGCGGAAAAACTATAAGCAGTGAAAAAAGCGCGGAAAAAAGCGATATGCATATACTTGCCACCGTATTATACTTCGGCAGCTCCATCGGACTGTAAAAGGTCCATATCGCATCCACCTTGAAGACCTGCATAAGTATCGTCTGAAGAAATGAATTAAGCAGTGATACCGCGACTAAGATCATAGATGCGGCAATAGCCTCGCTCCAACGCCCTTTAAGTGACGAAAGTGCCGTTGTCTTGATATCGCCGAATGTCGGTCTCATGCAGTTTCACCGCCCTTTTTATAAGATAGATTAATTATATCAGCTTTAGAAATTGTTGTAAACCGCGTTGCACAAGCTTTAAATCTTTGTTTACATATTTTTCATATACACTTTATTTTGAACCAGCTGGTCTGATTTTAAACACTGCACAAAATTGCTGCCACAGATTTACGTCAATAGGTGAAAACTGCATATAAATATTAATTATACATAAAATTTGTAAAAAGTACTTGATTTTATTCAAAATTTATGTATAATTATAAACATCACAAGAGGTGAATAGTATGATCAAGGTTTTTGTTGACGGAAAAGAGGGCACTACGGGTCTGAGAATAGCGGACCGACTGCGTAAACGACCCGATATAGAGCTTCTGGAAATAGATGAAAGCAAGCGAAAGGACAGCGCCGAGCGCAAAAAATATTTTGCCGCCGCAGACATTGCCTTTCTCTGCCTGCCCGACGCGGCGGCTGTCGAAGCGGCAGAGTTGAGCCGTGACTGCAATGTAAGGCTGATCGACACTTCGACGGCACACAGAACGGCAGCTGACTGGGTGTACGGCTTTCCCGAGCTGTCGGCTGATTTAAGGAACGGCATCAAAACCTCAAGCCGTGTCGCGGTACCGGGCTGCCACGCCAGCGGATTTATAGCTATGGTCTCTCCACTTACCGAGGCAGGGATAATTGGAAAGGACGCACTGCTTACAGCCTTTTCGCTTACCGGCTACAGCGGCGGCGGAAAGAAAATGATAGCACAGTATGAAAATGAAAAGTCGCCGGTCATGGCTACGCCGGGAATTTACGCTTTGGGGCAGACCCACAAGCATTTAAAGGAAATGCTTACGTTTGCAGGTCTTGTATCTCCGCCGGTCTTTTCACCGATAGTAGATGATTTCTACAGCGGTATGCTGGTGACCGTGCCCTTTTTCGGCAGGGCTGTAAAGGGCGGAATAGAGGCGGTAAAAGCGTGCCTTAAGGCAAAATATGAGGACGGCGGCATCATTAAATATAAGGAATGTGACCGACCGACGCTTTTTGCAGGCTCTCTTACCGGCAAAGACTCAATGGTGATCACTGTGTCGGGGAACGAGGAACGGTTTACCGTTTCCGCCCTTTACGACAACCTCGGCAAGGGCGCTTCGGGCGCGGCGATGCAGTGCATGAATATAATGCTTGGCACGGACGAAAAGCTGGGTCTTTGTCTTTAATAAACGTTCTAAGTCTTATGTAGGAAAGGAAAATTGAAATGGAATATATAAAAGGCGGCGTTTGCGCCGCGAAGGGCTTCAAGGCGGCAGGAATACACTGCGGCATCAGAAAAAACAAGTCGAAAAAGGATCTGTCGCTCATTTTGAGCGACTGCACCGCGGCTGCGGCTGCGGTATACACTACCAACCTTGTCAAGGGAGCGCCGATAGCCGTGACACGGCAGCATATAGCCGACGGCTATGCAAGGGCGATACTGTGCAACAGCGGAAACGCCAACACCTGCAATAAAAACGGCGAGGAGATAGCGCACGAAATGTGCTGCCTTGCGGCAAATGAACTGAAAATAAGCGATAAGGACGTAATTGTTGCCTCAACCGGCGTCATAGGTCAGCCGCTTGACATTTCACCCATAAAGTCCGGGATGGGCAGTCTTTGCGCGTCGCTGTCTTATGACGGCAGCACTGCGGCGGCAGAAGGCATAATGACGACCGACACAGTTTTAAAGGAAACGGCGGTCAGTTTTAAAATAGGAAAAACCGACTGTGTTATAGGCGGCATTGCGAAGGGCTCGGGAATGATACACCCCAATATGGCAACCATGCTCGTGTTTATCACGACCGATGTCGATATTTCCCCTGAGGTGCTGCAGGCGGCGCTGTCTGAGGACGTCCGTGACTCCTTCAACATGATAAGCATTGACGGCGACACCTCGACCAACGACATGTGCTGCATACTTGCAAATAAAAAGGCAGGAAACGAGCCTATAACCGCCGCTTCGGGCGAGGCGTATGAAGCCTTCAAAACGGCGCTTGCCGCGGTGACCAAAAAGCTTTGCCGCGCCATTGCCGCCGACGGCGAGGGCGCAACCAAGCTGATCGACGCCTTTGTCAGCGGAGCATCCTCAAAAGAGCAGGCGCGCACGGTAGCAAAGTCGGTAATATGCTCGTCGCTTTTCAAAGCCGCAATGTTCGGTGCCGACGCCAACTGGGGCAGGGTGCTGTGTGCCATAGGCTACAGCGGTGCCGATGTCGACGTCGGGAAAATAGATGTCAGCTTTTCGTCGTCAGCCGGCAGCATAAAGGTGTGCGAAAACGGATCGGGCGTAGCTTTTTCCGAGGAAAAGGCAAAGGAAATACTGCTCTGCAATGAAATCAACCTTTTGATATCACTGGGAGACGGCGAATACTCCGCCGAAGCGTGGGGCTGCGATCTTACATATGATTATGTAAAAATTAACGGAGACTACCGCACTTAAAAAGGAGAATAAAATGGAGCTTACAAACGCAAAAAGGGCTGAGGTGCTCGTACGCGCCCTGCCTTATATAAAGGATTACAGCGGAAAAATAGTGGTCGTGAAATACGGCGGAAACGCCATGATCGACGGCGAACTCAAATCTGCGGTCATGCACGATATCGTGCTGCTGTCGCTCATAGGTGTCAAGGTGGTGCTGGTACACGGCGGCGGACCTGAGATATCGGGTATGTTAAAGCGCGTCGGTAAGTCTACGGAATTTAAAAACGGACTCAGAGTGACCGACGCCGAGACAGCCGAGATAGTCCAGATGGTACTCGCAGGCAAGACAAACAAGGACCTTGTAAATCTTCTGCAGCGGTCGGGCGGCAGAGCAATAGGTCTTTGCGGAATTGACGGCGGCATGATAACGGCAAAAAAGCTCGACCCCGAGCTTGGGTTTGTGGGCGAGATAACCGATATAAATGTAAGCCCCATTACCGATCTTCTGGAAAACGGGTACATTCCGGTGATATCCACTGTCGGCTGTGACGGCGACGGCAACGTTTACAACATAAATGCCGACACGGCGGCGGCAAAAATAGCCGGAAGTCTTTCGGCTGAAAGCCTTATTTCCATGACCGACATAGCAGGGCTGATGCGCGATCCTGATGACCCGGACAGCCTCATACACAAGATCAACGTCAGCGAGGCGACGCAGCTGATAAAGACCGGAGTCATCGCAGGCGGCATGATACCAAAGGTCGGCTGCTGCATTGAGGCTATACGCCGCGGCGTTTCAAAGGTCTTTATAATCGACGGCAGAGTGCCGCACGCCATACTTATGGAAACTCTGACCGATGAAGGAATAGGAACAATGTTTGTGGGGTAAGGTATGAACATAATCGAGCAGGACAAAGAATATATAGCCGGTACATACAAGCGCTTTCCGGTCGTTCTTAAAAGCGGCAAAGGGGCGGTGCTTGTTGATGAAAACGGCAGAGAATACATCGATCTCGGCAGTGGTATCGCGGTCAATTCTTTCGGTGCTGCCGACGACAAATGGGTCGCCGCAGTAACACGGCAGGCGGCAGCACTGCAGCATACGTCCAACCTCTACTACAGCGAGCCGTGCGTAAAATTGGCCAGGCTGCTGTGCAAAAAGTCCGGCATGAAAAAGGTTTTCTTCTCCAATTCCGGTGCCGAGGCAAACGAGTGCGCCATAAAGACGGCGAGAAAATACTATTTTGAAAAAACCGGGCGCGAGGGTAAAATAATAACACTGAAAAACAGCTTTCACGGCAGAACCGTGACCACCCTGTCAGCCACCGGACAGGACATGTTCCACAAATACTTCGGTCCGTTTACCGACGGATTCGTTTATGTGGAGCCGGGCGACTGCGAGGCACTGCAGCAGGCACTTTGCGGCGACATAGCCGCCGTCATGTACGAGCCGATACAGGGCGAAGGCGGCGTAAACCCTCTTGACGCCGGCTTTGTACGGCTTGTGGAATCTCAAAAGGAGCAAAAAGGTTATCTTACGATAGCCGATGAGGTCCAGACCGGAAACGGAAGGACCGGAAAATACTTTGCCGTGGAGCATTTCGGCGTCACACCCGATATAATAACCACCGCAAAGGGACTTGGCGGCGGCTTGCCGATAGGCGCAACGCTTTTCGGCGAAAAAACCGCAGATGTACTGAAAACGGGCGATCACGGCTCGACCTTCGGCGGAAATCCGGTCGCAGCGGCAGGCGCTTTGTCGATAGTCGAAAGAATCGATGATGAGCTGTTGACGGAAGTAAATCTGAAAGGCGAATATATAAAATCGATGCTGTCCGGTGCCGCAGGCATAATATCGGTTTCGGGAATGGGATTGATGCTTGGCGTAAAAACAGAACGTCCGGCAGGCGAAGTCGCGGCAAGGTGTCTTGAAAGGGGCGTGCTTGTCCTTACCGCAAAGGACAAGATAAGGCTTCTGCCGCCGCTCAACATCACATACGGGCTGCTGGATACCGCTCTCGATGTATTAAAGGAGGCAACATTATGAAACATCTTTTGAAATTGGGTGATTTGTCGTCAACAGAGATTGAAGAGGTTCTGAACCTTGCCGATCAGCTGAAATATGATAAAAAGCACGGCATTGATCACAGCTATTTAAAGGGAAAGACCTTGGGGATGATATTTCAGAAATCGTCCACCCGTACCCGCGTTTCGTTTGAGACCGGCATGTATCACCTCGGCGGAAACGCGCTGTTTTTAAGCTCAAGGGATCTGCAGATAGGTCGCGGTGAGCCCATTGAGGACACAGCCCGTGTGCTGTCAAGGTACCTTGACGGAATCATGATAAGAACATACGAGCAGTCCGAGGTCGAAGCGCTTGCGAAATACGGCAGCATTCCGGTCATAAACGGACTGACCGATTACTGCCACCCCTGTCAGGTACTTGCCGACCTCATGACGGTAAGGGAACACAAAGGCTCACTTGCAGGACTGAAGCTCACATTTATAGGCGACGGCAACAATATGGCGAATTCGCTTATAGTGGGCGGTATCAAATGCAAAATGAAGGTATCGGTTGCCTGCCCTGCCGGATACCTGCCGGACAAGGATATAATGAAGTGGGCAGAAGATAACGGCAATTTCTGCTGCACCGACGATATTGCCGCCGCAGTGGCTGACGCCGATGTGGTCTACACCGATGTTTGGGCATCCATGGGGCAGGAAAACGAGCGCGTCGAGCGTGAAAAGGTATTCAAAGGCTTTCAGGTCAACGAGGAGTTCATGTCTCTTGCAAAAAGCGACGCAATGGTACTGCACTGCCTGCCGGCGCACCGCGGTGAGGAGATAACAGCCGAAACCTTTGAAAAACACGCCGGAGAGATATTCGACGAAGCTGAAAACCGCCTGCATGCACAAAAGGCGGTAATGGTGCTGACGATGGGAGATAAAAAATAGATTTTTAATTACCCGGCATCAGAAAACCTATAATCATATTGCACGGCGAGGCTTTGCCCTCGCCGTTTCCTTTTCACCAGTACAGCTTTAAATTTTAGTTTGTCTGCGTAAGAAACCGAAAATCTAATTGTGCATTTGTAGGGAACGACCTATGTGTCGTTCCGCGCGGTTTCATTAGGTTTTAAGGAACGACACATAGGTCGTTCCCTACGACGTATCAAATAATTATTTGTTTCCTCATACCGCTAAACTAAAATTTTATCGGTATAAAAATTTGTGCGCCTTACGGAAAGGCGCACAGCGATGTGTCGGGATCCGGTTATTCTGATATACTTTTTATAATAAGCTCTGCCGGCTTTATCGTTCCAGTGCAGGCAGTCTGTCCCCACAGCAGTCGTGCTGATATTTTTATATCGCCTGTGCGCTCTGTCGACCGTATAAGCACTGTGGCTATTCCGGCTTCGGCACAAACTGGATTTGCGCCTATCTCACTGTCGCCCACGATAACTCCCTCACCGCTTATTTCAAACAGTATGGGTTCACTGTCCGATGTGAAGGGCACGACACTGCCGCTGTCATCAATCAGCTTGCAGCGCACGGCTATTGTATCCGATCCGTCGGCAATAAGGTCGATACCCATGTTATCTGCCTCAAGCCGCAGCTCCCTTGCGACGCCCGGAGAGCGTACGGAAGCCTCAGCCACCTGATTGCCTCCGACATACGCCTTTGCAACAAGGGTCGACCTTGCGCGCTTTTTAAAGCGCTGCCTTACGTTTTCAAACGTGAACGGCGGATGTGCCACGGCAGGACTGTCGGGTCTGCGGCGTTCGACAAACTGCCCGTCGCAGTACAGCTCGACCTCCTCGGCGTTTGATATCACCGTTACATCAGAAGGACTTGTATCCGCCCACCAGTTGGCGATAAACAGAATATCGCCTATCTTGCGGCGGTCGACCTGACTCTGCATAAAATAATAGCTGAATTTAGGTATCCTGAACAGGTCAAGATGTCCGCCCCAACAGGGATTTATATGGTATCCACGGTTATGCGCTATGCCCGGCCAGACGCCGTAGCCGCACAGCCGCTTGTTATTGTAGACATCGATATAAAGGTTCGCGCCGTCGTCCGGAGCATTAAAATCACGCACCATGCGCTTGACCGACTGAACCATGGGAAAGTCGCCCCAGCCGCGCTTTATGCGCCATATGCTGCTCTGATTTGTGAAATCGTCAGGTGCGTCGCCGTATTCTCTTGTCCACATCGGTCTCGGCGTGTCGTCCTTCTGCTCACAAAGACCGTACCTTTCGTGCCATGTGCCAAGCATGTCGGGATCGTAGTTGCAGTAGGCTATATCGGTGGGTCCGTAGTCTGACGCCGTATAGCACGGATCGTGCGGGTACTCCTCGTGCACAGCCTTGTGGAAGGCAAGCTGAATATCGTATGACATCTGTGATTCGTTGAGCACCGGCTCCCATATAAGCACCGACGGATTGTTGCGCTGCCACCGCACTATGTCGCGCATGTTTTTTACCGCCTCGTCGACAAATGCGCCCGGCTCGCAGTATTGCCAGCCCGGATTGCTCACAATAAGCGTTATGCCGAGCCTGTTGCAGGCATCGGTCACGGCATGGGAAAACGGATAATGGGATCTTATGTTTTCGGTGCCCATTTCCTTTAGCTTCATCATATCCCTGAGCAGCAGATTATCCGGCACGGCGTTGCCTATATAAGGCCACGTCTGGTGATAGTTGACTCCTGAAAATCGATGGCTCTTGCCGTTGAATATAACGCCGTCGTCAACGGTGAAGGTAAAGGTCCTTATGCCTATCTCCAAAGAGCTTGAATATACATCGCATCCGCCATAGGACAAAGTATAGGTAAGGGTGTAAAGCTGCGGCGAGTCGACGCTCCACAGTCTTGGCTCTTTAACGGTGATTGTGCCTTCAAAATACCGTGACTCACCTCCGCCTATATCGCTGTCCAGCGAAAAGCTGCCGGCGCTTTTTCCTTTATACGACAGATCGGCTGTCAGTGACACTTTGCGATGACTGTCGTACTCATTTTTAACATGCACCTTTACGATAACGTCGGCAGCCGCTTCGGTAACATTTTCAAACCGGACGAATATACCGCCGCCCGCGACCTCGTTTGCAAGCAGAGGATCGGTCACATAAACGGACTCACATACAGTAAGCGAGGCATCCCTGTACAGTCCGCCGTCATAGGAAAAGTCAAGACCGGACTGCGGTTTTCCCGGCGGATGATCCTTATTGTCGCTGTTGTCAAGGCTTATCAAAACATCATTCTCATCGCCGAACACGACGCTGTCGGTTATATCGGTCACAAACGGAGTATATCCACAGGTGTGCCTTGAGACCTCACTGCCGTTTATATTGAGAACGGCAACACCCATTGCTCCCTCAAAAGTCAGAAACAGTTTTTTGCCTTTAAGATCGTCCGGCACAAAAAGCATTTTTCTGTAGACGCATTTCCCTTGATAATTGCGGCAGCCGCTTGAATTCTGCGGCGTCAGCTTTACAGAATGCGGCAGGCAGACCCTTTCCGCTTTTTCGGCGTCATAAATATCACCGAGACAAAAGCTCCAACCGCTGTTGATATTTGTAGTTTGATTCATGGTATTTCCCCTTATGGACTATATACCGGTCACGCATTTTCCACAAGGCTCTGCGCGGTATAAAGCTCGTAATATCTACCCTTTCTTTGCAGCAGCTCCTCGTGCGTTCCGCTCTCGGCAATGCCGCCGTCCGATATGAACATTATGCGGTCACACTTTTGTATCGTTGACAGTCTGTGTGCTACTATGAATGAAGTTCTGCCTTCCATAAGGCGGTCAACCGCAGCCTGCAGCAGCTTTTCGGTGCGCGCGTCAACGCTTGAGGTCGCCTCGTCAAGCACAAGTATCCTCGGATCGCCTATGAGCGTTCTTGCGAGCGATATGAGCTGCTTTTGTCCCTGGGACAGACCGCTTCCGCGTTCCCTTACCTCGGTTTTATAGCCCTTTGGCAGCGACACTATAAAGTCATGCGCCCTTACCGCCTTTGCTGCGGCTATTATTTCTTCCTCGGTGGCGTCAAGCTTGCCGTAGCGGATGTTGTCCTCTATAGTTCCCGAAAAGATGAAGGGATCCTGAAGCATTATGCCCATCTGGCTTCGCAGTGAATGAAGCGTAACATCCCTCACGTCAAAGCCGTCTATCGTCACGGCGCCGTCGTTTACGTCATAGAAGCGGCTGATAAGGCTCACTATGGTCGATTTTCCTGCACCGGTAGGACCCACAAGCGCTATGGACTGTCCTGCCCTTACGCTGAAATTAAGATCACGCAGCACAGGTTCATCCTTTATATAGCCGAATGTGACATGCGAGAATTTCACATCGCCGTTTATTTCAGGCAGAGCCACTGCTCCGTCTTTATCGGCAATATCGGAAGGATAGTCCATGGTCTCAAATATTCTTTCAAGGTACGCCATTGAATTGATAAGCGAATTATATACCGTTGCAAGATTGGATATAGGCGACCAGAAGCGTGCCGCGTAGCTCGCCATGGCGATTATGACACCTATATTTACATTACCCGGCGTGAATATGAGGAAAGCCAGCGCGTAAACGCCAAGCTGCGACCAGTGTGAAATATTCTCGGTGGCATTAGGGATAAGTGCCTGTATCCTTATCGCCTTGATCCACGACCTGCTGTATTTTTCTGTAAGGTCCTCATATATCTCACGGTTTTTCTCTTCGCGGTCGAACATTTCGGTGACCCTTACGCCCTCAATGTTTTCACAGGTATATGCCGTAAGGTTGGATTTTTTATTGGACATGTTCTGATGCGCTTTTCGCTGAGCCGGTTTGGTTATAACAAGAACGGTCACGAGCAGCGGCAGACCGCAGAGCACCGGTATGGTAAGCGTCGGGCTGGTAGTCACCATGAATATCGCTATGATCGCAAGCGTTATAACATCTATTATGGCGTTGAATATACCGTTTGACAGCATATCCGACACCGCGCCGACGTAGCTTGTGACCCTGACCAGTATTTTACCGAGCGGTCTTGAGTCATAGTAAGAAAACGGAAGCTCCTGCAAATGTGCAAACAGATCGTTTCTGATATCAAGCACTATGTTCTGACCGATCTTTGAGATGATGACAACGCGCACCGCTGTAAGCGCCGACGACGCCACCATGCAGAAAAGGTACAAAGCGCCTAATATTATAAGGTACTTCATATCGCCGTAGCGGCTGCCGCCCTCGGTCATGCCGTTGTCTATGGCTTTGCTTATTATCTGCGGTCCGAGCAGCGTGAATATGGTCGCAAACACGGCAAGCAGCAGTGCCAGAGCCATTTTGCCGGAATACTTTTTGACATATGCAAGGCTGCGCTTCATGTGCGAAAAGTTAAAGGACTGCTCAAGCCTTTCGTCAACACCGTATGTATTGCGCTCTATGCCGTGCTTTACAGCAGCATTTTTGTTTTCACTCACTGCGAAAGCACCTCCTTTTCACCCTCTATGACCGGCAGATCAGAAACGTTCTGCAGCCGGCATATCTCACGGTAGTAGCCGGGTCTTGACGACAGCGATTCGTGTGTGCCGATCTCAAGCCGTCCGCCGTTTAAGATGAATATTCGGTTTGCGCGTCTTACCGATGATATGCGCTGTGCGATTATTATTTTGGTGCAGTCGAAGTCAAGC
The DNA here is from genome assembly GCA_900539855.1 of uncultured Oscillospiraceae bacterium. Classification (GTDB taxonomy): domain Bacteria; phylum Bacillota; class Clostridia; order Oscillospirales; family Acutalibacteraceae; genus UMGS172. Next base: position 61,171 of record UQDO01000003.1, on the reverse strand, counting down.
GCCTCCAGCGCATCCTGTATTCGCTTTTCGGTCTCCATGTCGACGGCAGAGGTCGTATCGTCGAGCACAAGTATAGGCGGCTTTACGGCAAGCGCCCTCGCGAGCGATATTCTCTGCTTCTGTCCGCCCGACAAGCCCACTCCGCGCTCGCCTACTATTGTTTCGTATTTTTCATCCAGTCCGTCTATAAACTCATGCGCGTCTGCGACCTTTGAATACTCCTCAATGTCGCTTTCCTCCATGTCTGGAGCACCGTATGCTATGTTGCCCTTAATGGTATCCGAGAACAGAAAAACGTCCTGCATGGCAACGCCTATCGAGCTGTGCAGCTTTGACAGCTTCCACATATGTAAATCGGTGCCGTCGATATATATGTGACCGCTGTCAGGCTCATACATTCTGCAAAGCAGATTGACAAGTGCGGTTTTACCGGAACCGGTGGGTCCCATTATCGCTACGGTCTCGCCCGGCTCGATCTCAAAACTTATATCGTTGAACACCTTACGGTCGCCGTAGGAAAACGAAACATGATCGAATTTTATCCGTCCCTCAAGGCGCTTTTCGGTATCGACGCAGTCGTTACGGTCGTGTATTATGGGGTGGCTGTAGAATATCTCCATCACCTTGTCGGCTGAAGCCATGAACCTCTGAAGGTCGTTTATGACCGTTCCAAGGCTTTTGAGCGGATTTGCGAGCATATTTCTCATGCTGGAGAATGCAGCAAGCTCACCCAATGTCAGCTGCCACACACCTTCCTTGCCGCCGGAGGTTATAACAAAATAGCCGCCAAGCACTATCAATATGACTCCCAGCATATCGGTTATAAACGAGAGCGTCTGCGCGAATATCTGATGCTTTACCGCAATATTTATCGTGCAGTCCATGCTGTCCTCACAGCACGCTTTGAACTTTTCCTTTTCAAATTCCTCACGCGCAAACGCCTTTACAACGCGGTTTCCGGCGATGTTTTCCTGCGCCACGGTGTTTATGTAGGCATTTTTGTTTCTCAGCGTCACATAAAACGGACGTATATATTTTGCATATCTCCATGCCATAATTCCGATAAGCGGGGTTATTATAAGCATTGACACGGTAAGTCCTATATGCATGGTGCTGAGCATTATGATAGCACTCAGCAGCATCACAACCGAATCCACAAACGTGTATGATATCCATGCTACCACATGGCGTATGTAATCAAGGTCGCCTGTGGCGCGTGATATTATATCACCGGTGCGGTTGCGGTCAAAAAACTCCGGTTCCTGAGTTACCAAGTTGGCGAACATTGCCCTTTCTATAGTAACAAGCACCTTTTGTGACGATATTTCGAGGCAGTTTACCATAAGGTAGCGCATGCATGACCGTATTAATTTTACAAGTATCATTATCGCTATGATATTTATAAAAATATGTGCCTCCATGCTGCCCCGGAAAACGTCGTCTATAAGCAACTGTGTCAGCTTAGGCGTTATGACCGTCATGGCGCTTGTAACAACCGACAGCAGCATGCCTATTATAAAAAACCGCCGTTTTCCCTCCATGTTTTTCCATACCCATTTGAGTTGGAGCATATAGGTTCCCCTCCCTTTGCTCGAATCATCTCATTAATTATTATAAACCGGATCCGAAAAAAGTACAGCACATCGGGGCAAAAACATGCTATAAAATACGACTCGTATTTTGGTTGATTTATACAAATATTCGTCATATTCAACAACTAATCAAATATGCGGTTGACTTTGCGCCGCCGGATTGGTATAATGCACGTTTACCTTGAAAAAATAATGACAGAAAGGGCGTGTCGCCGCTTGGAAAAGAAAGCAAAAAAGACATTTATGTCGCTGCTTTACGGAGCGGCGGCAGGCTTTGTAAACGGACTTTTAGGGGCCGGCGGCGGTATGCTTGCCGTGCCGGCGCTTACCATGAGCGGACTAAATCGCAAAAAGGCGCACGCAAATTCGGTGGCTGTGATAATGCCGCTGTCACTGCTCAGTGCCTCTATGTATCTTTTGTCCGGCAGCGTTAAGCTTACCGACGCCGCACCTTATATTCCCTCATGCCTTTTAGGTGCCGCAGCAGGCTCGCTCCTGCTTGGTAAATTTCCGGACAAATGGCTCAAAAGGATATTTGCCGGATTTATGATCTGGGCAGGTATCAGACTTTTTTTATAAACGGAGAAACAAATGAACATCACGACACACATAGCGGGCTTTCTGTCGGGCATGATAGGAGCCATGGGCATGGGCGGTGGCGGCGTTCTGCTTATATATCTCACCGCCTTTGCCCATGTTCCACAGCTGAAAGCACAGGGCATCAACCTTATTTCATTTCTGCCCACGGGACTGCTTGCCACCGTTATATATGCGGTAAAAAAACAGATAGTGTGGAAGCAGGTTCTGCTTATGTGGTGCGGCGGTGCGGTCGCCGCTGCCGGAGGATATCTTCTTGCAAAATTCATCGAAACCGCTCTGCTTTCCAAAATATTTGCGGTGTTTCTGGTCACATTCGGTCTGTACCAGCTTATTTTCACCGGCAAGAATAGTCAAATGAACAAAAACATATAGTGGAAGTATTAAAGATCAAAAGGGAGAAAAATTACAAAATGAGAATAGCAATTGGTATAACCGGCACTTCCGGTGCACTGCTTTCAAATCGCGCGATAGAACTGCTCTATGAAAAGCACGACCTTTGCGTAATGGCGACCGAAAATGGAAGCAGGGCGTTTTTTCTCGAATCCGGCTGCAGACTTTATGACTTTTTAAGAAGAAAGCCCGGTGTCGTAAAACCGGATAATTCAGATGTTTTAAGGTTCTCGTCAAGCGCGGGGACAGATATAGACAGGCTGCTGTTGCTGCCCTGCTCGACACCGGCAATAGGAAAAATAGCGACCGGAAGTGCCGATTCGTCTTTAGGTCAGCTGGCATCGCTTATGATACAAAGGCGGCGGCTTACCGTCTGTGTAAGCTGCCCTACGCCCGGCGCAATAACTCTCGGAAATCTCGCCGGTCTGGCGTCACTCGGGGTCACTGTATGTATGCTGCCGCAAATTTGCGGCGATACCGATACAAAATATCTTGACAGCTGCCTCCAAACAGTATTCTCAGCATCCGATATAAACTGAAAGCCAACAAAATATGAAGAAAACGGCAGTGCCCGGTCGCAAAAGTGACCGGGCACTGCCGTTTATAGGATGTCAAGTTATTTGTAGGCTTTTTTAAAATTTATCAGCGCTGAACTCGTCCGCTCGCATTACCGCCTGCAAGGCTCTCAACCTCGGCGACGCTTACCATGTTGTAGTCGCCCTCGATAGAATGCTTGAGGCAGCTCGCGGCAACGGCAAATTCTATGATACCCTGTGCATCCTTGCCGTCGAGCATGGCATAAATAAGTCCTGCGCCGAAGCTGTCGCCGCCGCCGACGCGGTCAACGATGTGCATATGATATTTGCGGCTGAAATAGCAGTCGTTTCCGTCGTAAAGCATGGCTGCCCAGTCGTTGTCGTTTGCGGAAATAGAGCTGCGGAGCGTGATAGCGACATATGAGAAGCCGAATCTGTCCTTAAGCTTTTTTGCGACCTCTTTGTATCCTTCACCGTCTATCTTTCCGCCCTCGATATCGGTGTTTTCGGCTTTGATACCGAACACATCCGACGCGTCCTCCTCATTTGCTATGCACACATCGACATAAGGCATAAGCTCAGCCATAACCTTGCCTGCCTTTTCACGGGTCCACAGCTTCTTACGGTAGTTAAGGTCGCAGCTGACCTTAAGTCCGAGCTTTTTAGCAGCCTTTACGGCTTCAAGGCATATCTCGGCAACATTGTCGCCGAGCGCCGGAGTAATACCGGTGAAATGGAACCATTCGGCTCCGTCAAATATCTTTTCCCAATCGAAATCTTCCTTTGAAGCCAGAGCTATTGCGGAATATGCACGGTCATAAATGACCTTTGACGGACGCTGTGACGCGCCCTTTTCAAGATAGTATATACCTACCCTGTCGCCGCCTCTTGTGATATAAGAGGTGTCAACACCGTAGCGGCGGAGCGAATTGACCGCCATCTGACCTATTTCGTGGGTCGGGAGCTTTGTGACGAACGCGGCATCAAGACCGTAGTTTGCAAGGCTGACCGCGACGTTGGCTTCACCGCCGCCGAAGGTTGCACCGAAGGTCTCAGCCTGAACAAAGCGGTAGTACCCTTCCGGGGCTAAACGAAGCATGAGTTCACCGAATGTTACGACCTTTTTCATTTCGATCTGATCTCCTTTACAATGGCGGCAGCCTCGGCTGCAAGCTTTTCTATTTTGTCAAAATCACCTGCTGCAATAGCGTCGGACGGAACCATCCAGCTGCCGCCGCAGGCAAATATAGCGCTGCATGAAAGATAATCTCTTACGTTTGACGGGCTGATACCACCGGTCGGCATGAACTTTATCTGACGGTAAGGGGCAGACATAGCCTTTATCATCTTAAGACCGCCTGCAGGCTCTGCCGGGAAAAACTTGAGATATGTAAGTCCCAAAGCCATGTCAGCCTCGATCTCAGACGGGGTGACAACACCCGGAACGATCGGGTAGCCCTTTTCGACACAATATTTTATGACTTCAGGATTGGAGCCGGGGCTTACTATAAACTCGGCGCCTGCCTCCATAGCCTCGTCAACCTGTTTTGTGGTAAGCACGGTACCTGCGCCGACGGTCATCTGAGGATAGCTTTCCTTAATAAGCTTTATAGCCTCCTTGGCGGCGTCGGTACGGAAGGTTATCTCGGCACTGCAAAGTCCGCCTCTTACAAGTGCGCCGGCAAGTGCTTTGGCATTTGCTGCGTCATCGATCTTAACGACCGGGATTATTCCGGCATTGCTGATCTTTTCAATTACACTGTTCATACTCAATACCTCTTTTTGTTTCACATTGTGAAACACAGTTTCTTATAGTGCAACTATATTGTAACAGACAATGCCAAAAAGTCAAGAGATTTATTGCAAATTATAAAAAAATGTGCTATCATTTCTTGCAGGGCGTGTAACTGCGGTTACCGCCGTTTTAAAAAGCGGTGTTATGTTTCTATATACCGGCACCGCTTAAAAGGAGAGCGTTACTGATGGCAGAACAATCCGGCGTACAATCGGTTGAGCGTGCGTTTGACCTTATAGAGCTTATGTGTAAAAACGGCGAGATGTCGGTAACGGCATTATCGGCAGGCACGGGACTGCACAAAACGACGGTGTGCCGCCTGCTCGGAACGCTTACGATGCTCGGTTATGTGAGACAGAGCGGCCGCACCGGTCATTACGGGCTTACCCTCAAATTTCTTAAAATATCGTCCGGTCTGCTCGGCAGCTATGATATAAGAAGGCGCGCCAGACCTATGTTTGAAAGGCTTTCGCGCAGCTGCGGTGAGACCGTGCACCTTGTCAGCCGCGACGGTGCGAATATAGTGTACATAGATAAATTTGAGTCACAGAAAAGCTCGGTTCGCATGGTATCGCAGATAGGACTTTCACTTCCCATGGTATGTACGGCTGTCGGAAAGGCGATACTTGCAACATTGCCGGACAGTGAGGTAAGAGCGGTATGGGATGCATCGCCGCACGAAAAAAAGACCGGATTTACCATAACCGAATATGACAGCTTCGTAAAGGAGCTTGACACGGTAAGGCTTAAAGGCTATGCGGTTGACAACGAGGAAAACGAACTGGGCGTGCGCTGCGTCGCGGCTGCCATTGCCGATATCGACGGGCAGTACACCCACGCCTTCAGCGTTTCCGCGCCTAAGGACCGTATGGACGACGAAACGCTTGAGAAATATTCCGATCTTGTTTTAAGAACCCGTGACGAAATAGAAAACAGCTCACTGTAAAATAGTATTATTAAAACCGGCAGGAAAAATGATATGCACCCCATTTGTTAGGCAGTATGATATAATGTCTAACAGATGGGGTGCATATCACTTCTGATCCTGCCGCCGGGTTTACCCTATTTTGTCCCCTCAACGTAACGCTTCGCCTGAACGCTGAACAGATTATAATATTTACCCTTTTGCTCCATAAGCTCCTTATGCGTACCCTTTTCGGCCACTCTGCCGCCTTCCAGCACAATTATCTGCCCAGCCGTTGTGGCGGACGACAGTCTGTGTGAAACAAAAATACTCATTTTGCCCGATCTCAGGCGGTCAAATTCATTGAATATCTCCTGCTCTGCCAACGGGTCGAGCGATGCGGTCGGCTCGTCGAGAACAAGTATATCCGATCTTGAATAAAATGCCCTTGCGATGGCGAGCTTCTGCCACTGTCCGCCCGACAGCTCCGATCCCGTTCTTTCAAACTGTCTTGTAAGCGGTGTGTCAATCCCCTGCGGCAGCTTTTCTATGAATCCGTCGGCATTGCTCTGCCGTGCTGCCTCCATAAGCGAATCGTTACTTGGCGTAAGCGACAGATCGCCGAACGAAATGTTTTCCCCGACCGTCACGGCGTACCTGCCGAAATCCTGAAAAATAATTCCAAACATACCGTAAAGGCTTTCGAGATCATACTCCCTTATATCTCTGCCGTCGAGCAATATCACCCCGTCTGTCGGATCATAAAGTCTGGTCAGCAGCTTTATAAGCGTTGTTTTGCCGGCACCGTTCAATCCCACAAGCACGGTGGTCTGCCCGGGCGAAAAGGTTATATTTATATTTTGCAGCACGCACCTCTCACTGCCCGGATAATGAAAACTGACATTTTTGAACTCAATGGTGTGCGGTGCATCTCTTTTGACCTTAGCACCGGGTGTGACCGTCGGTACGATGCTGGGGCTTTTGTTCATAAAATACATCAGATTATCTATAAACAGCGTTCCCTCGTAAACTCCGGCTGAGGTCGATATAAGTGTGGCTATACAGGTGGCGATAGACATTATCGCTCCGGTGTAAAGGGTGTAATCACCGAGCATTATCTCGCCGGAAAGCACCCTTAAAGCCACAATTCCGCAGAAAAACAGGTTAACTATGACCGACACTATACCAAGCGCTATCTGCCAGAGGCTTTCGGACAAAATAAGCGTCCTCAGTCCCTTGAAATACTCGCCGAACACCTTTTTGAACTTGTCGGCAAAAAAATCGGTCAATCCGAAGATGCGGACCTCTTTAACAATGTCCTTATTGACTAAAACGTCCGAATAATAATTCATTTCGCGCCTGTCCTTTGAGCGGCGGCGCTTGTAATTGAAATTGCGCTTGCGGTATATAAAGCTGATGATCGCCGACGGCAGCGACACTGCCATTATTATAAATGCGGCTAATCCAAGACCCGGAGAGGTCGCCATGACCGCAATATAGCTTATAAGCTCAATCAGCGTGCTTGCCGCGGTAAAGGTCTTTGTTATGACCTGTATCGGCCGCATGCCTGCCTCGCGGTTGGCGTTTTCCAGCTTCTCATAAAACTCCGGCAGGTCGAAATACTGCAGGTCAAGCTCGTGCGACTTGTTCATGATCCGCAGCTTTATCTGTTTTATCACAAGCTCACCCGAAAGATTGTCCACAGCGGTCCCGGCAGTCAGCGCGAGCCTTTTTAAAACACGGTAGATAAAAAGATAGATGAGCAGCATGAAAATGCGCGAGTGAAAAAACTCCGACACCGGCGTATTAGCCGCCTGCAGCTCGTTAATTATTTCTTTTGAAAGCAGCGCACCTATGACCGGCGTCAGTCCGTTGAAAAGCGCAAGAAAGGTCATCAGAAAAAGTATCCAGTGACCGGTCTGCCATACTATACCCACTATGTAGAAAAATCTTTTGAAAAATCCGCCGAGCAGTTCTTTTAAGAACCGCGGCACATCGCCTACCGACCGTGGCGGCGGCACCTTGTCGTATTCGTAAACAGGCGGCATAAATTCACCCCGCAAATTATTATACAATGATATTGTATCACAAAAAAATGTTTTTGGCAAATATTCATTGACATTTATAAAAACTGACTGTATCATAATAAAAAAGTATCAAAAAGGCGGTACAAAAGAATGTCTGACAATTCGAAGTACGACATAGCACCGGGTATTTACCGTCACTATAAAGGCGGAGAATACGAAGTGCTTTTTATGGCTAAAAACAGCGAAACGCTTGAGGACATGGTCATCTACCGCGCACTTTACGGCGGACATGACGTTTGGGCGCGTCCGGCGCATATGTGGAACGAAACCGTAAAGATCGGGGAAACCACGGTCAGACGGTTTGAAAAAATAAAACAAACCACTGTTGATGAGGTGTGATTCATGAAGGTAACACAGTATCAGACCACAAAGGATTTTAACTTAAGACCCTATGTTTTAAAACCTACGGGCGGCAAAATGGGCGGAGCTGAAACGATCATCGTATCAGAAGCACCGGTAAATACCGATTTTCACGGCTTCGGCGTTGCAATCACCGGCTCGTCCTGCTATAATCTTGCCCTCATGGATGAGCAGAAAAGGGCGGATTTTCTGAACGACATTTACGGCGACGACGGTCTTGGACTTTCGGTTGCAAGACTTTCGGTCGCGTCGAGTGACTATTCCGCCGAGCTTTATTCATACGATGATGTTAAAAACGACACATCGCTTGAGCACTTTTCAGTCGAACGCGATGACGACTACACCGTGCCGATGATAAAGGAAGCGCTGAAGGTTCGTCCGGACATGTTTGTATTTGCTTCCCCGTGGAGTCCGCCGGGCTGGATGAAGACCGGCGGTTCAATGTGCGGCGGCTGTATGCGCGAGCAGTTTATCGACTGCTACGCTGACTATCTGATACGCTTTATAGAAGAATACGAAAAGCGCGGTATAAATGTCGCCGCTCTTACCGCACAGAATGAGACAGAAACCACTCAGGAGGGCAAAATGCCGGCATGTCTCTGGCATCCGGATATTGAAGCAAAATTCATAATTGCATTAAAGCGCAGGCTGAAAGCGGCAGGCAGGGACGTCAAGGTGTTTATGCACGACCATAATTTCAGCTCGTGGCCAAAGGTTCTGTGGCAGCTTGACGAATACAAGGAACTGTCTGAGGAATGTGACGGCGTAGCCTTCCATTACTACAGCGGAGCGGTTGAGGATATTGATTTTGTAAAGGAAAAATACCCCGATCTTGAATATCATTTCACCGAGGGCGGACCGAGGCTTTACGACAATTACGCAACCGACTGGTGCAAATGGGGCGTAATCATGTCAAAAGCACTGAAGCACGGCTGCCGCACCTTTACCGGCTGGAACCTTCTGCTTGACGAGGTCGGCGGTCCCAACATAGGTCCGTTTTTCTGCGGCGGTCTCGCAACCTTAAACAGCCAGACAGGTGAGCTTACATACAGCGGACAGTATCGCGCGTTCTCGCACTTTTCAAGGCATATAAAGCCGGGTGCCGCAATATACGACGCCCATTTACAGCAACAGCACCCCGGCATGTTCAGCTTTCCGGGCACTGTCAGGCACGTTGAGCTGCTCGCCGCTCTGAACCCGGACGGCACCTATGTGCTGACCGTTTCAAACCCCGGTGCGGCAAAGCTGCAGCTGCAGTATGAAAAGGACGGCAACTGGTATTATATCGAGGCCCTGCCCAACTCGGTATCGACAATTATATTCGAAAAATAATATGTGACTTTAATATCCGGTGATCATTTCGGTCGCCGGATATTTTTATTCTGCATATAATGTAGGCAAAGGAGTGTGCCACAATGACCGAAACTATGGGCAACGAGAATTATGTAGGCGATTACCTCGGACTTTATTATGCAATAGTCAACGAAATGGCGGTCGGCATGACCGATGCCACGATATCTGACAGCATCTCGCACAATTTTATAGTGCAGATGATACCTCATCACGAGGCAGCTGTTCAGATGTCAAAGAATCTTTTGCACTACACAAAGTCCGAAGCCATGATAAATTTTGCAAACAATATAATAAAGACGCAGACGGCAGGCATAAACGCAATGCGCGACATGCTGCTGCAGTGCGGCACATATGAAAACACCGCCGACGAACTAAAGCACTACGCCAGAAACTACGACAGGATATACAGGACCATGCTGACGCAGATGAGAAGCGCGCCGGCTTCGGGCGACATTGACGCCGATTTCTGCCGCGAGATGATACCGCACCACATGGGCGCCATACGCATGTCGCAAAACGCGCTTATGTTTAATCTTTGTCCTAAGCTGCCGCCGCTGCTCAATTCCATAATCGATGAGCGGACTGAAGGCGTGCGCCAAATGCAGGCGTTTTTAAAAAGCGACCCGTCATGCAGATAAATTTCGCGGAGCGTCCTTTAATATATAAAGGGCGCTCCGCTTCTTTCATTCGGTATAATCAAACATATTTTTGATGTTGAGCGTTATATAAAGCGGCAGTAAAAGACCGGTTATGGAATTGCTGTATTTAAGCTCGCCGGTTTCAATACATGCCACGCTGTTGAGTGCTACAAGGTTCCTCGAATTTTCGATAATGCGGTCAAGTACATTGTAGCAGTCCTTGCCGTTGGTGGTTGACGGAGCGCATATGCACATTTTGATCCGCATGGTGGCGGGTGAAGCGTTATTGGCTATTTTTACGGCATTTTCAGCCGGCATGACGCGCACCCTGTCTATACCTATCGAAACTATTTTTCCTCTTAGCGGCAGGTCATGCCGCTTGCCCGGAAATTCCGGTATAAACGTTATATCGTCAAGCCCTTCTTTGCCTTCATAGTATTCGCAGACGTATTCGATTATGCCTTTAGTTGGTGTCATAAAGATCATCCTTTATACGCGGCTTCAGCACCGCCCAGATATAAACGGTCTCACCGCCGAACGATATTTTGTCGGCACGGGAGATCCCGAAGGATCTCCCACCCGATTTGATGACCACACCGTTCCAGAGATGGCAAAAGTCCGGCCACGGCGGACCTATATATAAAAAGCACTCGTTGTCACGGAAGCCAAGCTCGTTCCGGTCCATGTCAAGGTACATTTTATTTTTGTACCTCATGGGCTGTATTATAGCCTTGACAGAAACGTTAAGCTCGTTCGGATAATAGACTATGGCGTCCGATCCGGAGCGCTGGAGCAGACGCTCCACACCTTTGGAAAATCTACTCAAGACTTTAATTCACCCCTTTACGGATATAAAAGCGAAACGTTTTGGCTTCAGCAGGAATTCCACATCGGCAATGGCGTCATCATAGAGTGCTTTTGCATATGAGACAGCCTTTTCCGAACAGTCAATGATCGAAATATCGCCGGCTTTGAGGTCGGACGCGGTAACCGAGCTTTTCAGCACATATCGGTAGTAAGCCATACATGCCGCAGCATAACACAAAAGATCGTCATAAGGCGCTGCTTCGGCACTGTCCTTTAGCCACCGCTGCATTACATTGACCGCAGTGCGGCAGAATTCTCCGCCGTCACTGCCGACCTTCTCCTCACCGGTAAGAGATTTGTATATTCCCATCACCCTGTCAGCCGAAATGCGGTATTTTGTGGCGATCATTATATTTTAAGAACAGCCGATGCCTCGTTGAATATTTTGGCAAATCCGGCGGTGGTGGTTATAACGGCTCTTTCAAGCTGGCGGTCGATAAGCTTGTCATAGTCAATGCTTATATCTGACGCTACGACCTTTTCAAGCGCGCAGCCTGCGTCAAGACCGATTATCTTGTTGTCGTCAACTGCTGAAGAGCGAAGTACCTTAGCACCGAGCGGATTGCCCGGGTTGCCGGTTCCCTGGAAGTTGATACCGGTAAGCGGATTCTTAAACTCGGAGAGGTTCATAAGCTGCATCATGGTAGAGGGGGACATGATAAGGCGGTTGAGCACATACGGATCAAGCTTCTTGTAAAGAGAAAGCAGATCTTGATAGCTGAGTGTACCCGAAGTTGCGGCATTTATCTGTGAGGCAGGATTGCTGTTGCCGTCGCCTGAAATAAGGACATTCACGGCGTCAGCAAACTGACTGCGCGCAATGTGAGCGCCTATCTGGCGGAGAGTTACCGAGAACAGGTCGATCTTCTGATATTTAAGTGCCTCATATGAGGCTACAAGCATGCGTCCGCGCTTGTGAAGCTTTACAAGGTTTTCTCTTGTCTTTACAACCGTTTCAGGAATAAATGCGCCTTCCTCAACGCGCTTCAGCTCCTTTTCGTCGTCCGACGGAACCGATGCGATGGTGCGGTAGTCAAGACTGTTGATGCGTGTGGTGGCAGCGATTATTCCGGAAAGCATATCCGCATCCTCCATTCCCTGACGGACTGCGCGTGAAATATACTCAGGGAAAAGAGTTGCCGACTGGGTTGCCGAGAAGAACTTGGATATACAGTCTGAGCCGGCGCCCGAAACCTTTATATCGAAGCGCTTGAGCTGACGGCCGAAGGCGTCAAGACCTTCATATTCGGTGCCTGCATACTGTGCCGAAGGATCGAGCTCCTCAAGTATTTCTGAAAAGCTTTTGTCCGGATTGGTGTACATTCCTTTTTCAAGTACGATATTATCAAAATTCATAACTTTTCTCCTTTTGATTAAAGAATAATTCCGACTGTCTTGGCGGTAGTGTCAACCGTAAGCACAGTGACGGTTCTGCCTGTGGAGGCAGCAGTGATGCCGCCGTCGCCGTCTGCGGCAACCGTAACGGTTCCAAGCGCCGGAGCACTGTCGCCGCTGTACGGCAGTTCGACATAGCCGCCCATTATGACCGCTGCTGCGTCATCAGACGAAGATGAAACTATACCGACAAACGCAGCATTCGCCCCAGCCTTTGCTACGGTGCTGTTTGCGCTGATCTTTACCGGAGTACCGGCATCGATGGCTGATGCCACCTTAAAGGTCAGTATTTTCTGGTCAAATCCTTTGAAACTGATCATTTATATCACCTTTTCTTAAATCATAAATATTTTGTTTTTATCGTTGTTTATTTTTGTTTTGTGGGTCAAAAGCTGTGACCGGGGCTCGTCATCCGCCGACTGTGCCTCCTTGTACAGCTTATAAAGCCTTGCAGGCTCCATTTCGTCAAGCATTTCGCCGACCAAGGCGCAGATTTTCTCGTTTGCCGACGGCATGAGCAACTTTACAAGCTCGTCCCTTTTGCACTTTAAGAAGTTCCCTGCGTCTGCGGCAATAGCGTCGAGGCTTTTAATGCGTTCGGAAAGCATTTTTGCCTCACTGCCCGACAGCGTAACGTTCCCGTTTTCGGCGCTTTTTAAAATACCGCCTATTTCAATATCCTCACTGCTGTAGCTTTTTACGACCCCTGCTTCTCTCTGAGCCGGAACCGCGACAAAGGACCATTCGTATGCATCACGCGGATCGGATAGCTCAAAATAGCACAGCTTTTTTACACCGCCCGATTTATAGGTCCTGCCCTTTATATGATTGCAACTGCCGAACGGCTCGCCGCATATCGAGCAGCGTGAAGAACCCATTGAGCAGCCAACGCTGACCTCCTTTTTGATGCCAGCATCGATGTCAAGTATAAGCTCCTCCGATCTTTGCGATTTTGGGGTATACGCTCTTGCAAACAGCCTTTTGTAAGGCTCACCCAGCCTTGTTTTACGGTCGGGCACATCCTGTGCTTCGCAGGAAAATATTCTCGCACACTGGTTTTCGCTTTTGTGCGAATGATCGAATATACCTGTCTTTCCTACGAAAAGCTCAGCCATTTTACAAAGCGCATCATCGCTGAACCGCTCGAAGTCGCGGTCAACATCGTTGTCGCACAAAACAACCGAAAACGCATATACCTCGTCAGCCGAAAAGGTCCTGCGTGTAAACTTGTTTATAAGGGACAGTTCTTCCTCGCTCGGGGCGCCTACATTCCCTATGCAACCGTTTTTCACTCTGTTTCACCTCCGTTTTCCTCGATCACCGCTGCCTGAGCACGGTAAAGCCTTGCCTTGGCGAGCTCGACCTCATCCTTGAGCGTGATGTCGTCCCAGACAACAGAGGGCTCGCATGTGTAGCCCTCGCCGCGCAGCCACGCTTTGCAGATGCGCTCCACGACCGGGTCAAGCAGGCGCCTGTAATATTCAAGCTCGCTTGTCAGCATATCAGACTGTTCGGACGACATCCTCTCGGTGCTCGACCATGAAAGTCCCAGCATAAACGGCGGTATACCCGTTTTGGCTATGATCTGTTCGAGCATCTGGCGCACCGGTATCTCGCTGTCAAGCACCTGATTGTCTGCACCGATGACCTTTATATCGACGTCACCGACAGCGACGAAATCGCGCACGCCGTCCTTGCCGCTCATGGCGGACGACCACTCTCTGGCTATCTCGGCGGCACGGTCAGAGCCGTAAGCCGACTCTAAGCTGTCACCCGGTTTATAGGTGACGGCATACCGCAGATTTCCGACACGCTCGAAATTGTTGCCGATGCTGTCATATATCTTAAGCAGCACCGAGGTCACAAACGGCAGGCCGTCAAGCAATGACCTGCCCTCCGGATGTGTTGATGTTGCACCTGCGGCGCACAGTATCACACGCTCAGGATGCCTTAATGTGACCGATTTGCCGCCGTCTCTGACAGCTACCGAATAACAAAACGGACTGTCGCCGCGCTTGATCTCAAGTCCGTCAAGGGGCGCGTTATAAAGTCCCTGCAATCTTCCGGTCTTGTCCGATATAACCATTTCTCCGACAGCCGTACCGTACATCAGCATACTGTCAAGCATGCTGCCCAAGAAGCTCTGTATTCCGCAGGTGCATATGCCTGTCGGAACGGTTTTGAGAAACTCTGACAGCTCGTTTTCGGCTTCCTTGTCGCCGCATTTGACCGTAAAACCGCCGATAAGCCTTATTATCTTTCCGATAGCTGCGTCAACGATCGGGACAGCCTCTCTTATGGCGTCATAAACGGCAAATTCCGGACGTGTAAGAGGTCTGTGACGGTCAATTACACCGAACGGATGACCGCCGCCGCGCGCCGTCTGAACTGCGGCGGTTATTTTCTGCGGTTTTTCTGTTTGTGTTTTTCTGCCCATCTTTTTCCTTTCCGGGATCAAAGGGTATCCCTTCTTGCAGCTATTGCAACGCTGCCTCTGCTTCCACCGTAAAGCACGGTGGACACAAAGTATCTGATATCATCCATCGCATGGTCGTTTTCCTTTCTCGGGCAGTCCTTTGCCGCCCCCTCGTCCCAGCAATAAAGAGAAAACTCACGCACCGAATCGTCGCATCCGCGGCAAATTTTTATCCTGCCGCTTTTAAGGCAGTCAGAGACCCTTCTTATGCCGTCCAGAACATCATTTTTAGCAGGTATCACCTTAAATCTACCGTGCTTTCTTATGGTGGCGATGAATGACGCCGCCGAAGGGTCGCAGATGACCGCGTTTATGCGCCTGCCGTCAGCCAGTTTTTCAAGCTCGGCATAGTATTCCTCGTCGGTTTTCTGAGCGCCTGAGCGCTTTGACGAATAATAATACTCATGCGTCCTGTACCACACGCCGCCGCTTTCTCCCCACAGTCCTATCGATGTCGGATTGACCGTGCCGTAGTCGCAGGATATATAATATCCGGAACACTGCTGTGGGCAGTCCGCCATGCACGAGTCCCCGAACATCGGGTAGATGAGTCCGTCTGCAGCGACCCAGCGTCCCTTTACAAACCGCTCGTAAAATGCGCCGGAATACATGTTTTCGTACCGCTGCAGCATTTCCTTTGAGAGCGACGGGTTCTCCTCCATTGAGAAATGAAGATAAAGCGCCCTTTTGCTGTCGGCTTTCTTTATCCATTCATTGTAGAACCAATGCGCCGGGTTGGACGGGTTACAGTTGAACCAAAATTTTGAGCCTTCGACAGAACACCTCGCCAGAGCCTGTTCAACGAATGAGCGCGGCATCAGCGCCACCTCGTCAAACATAACGCCCGACAGCGTCATACCCTGTATCAGCGACTGGGAAGCCTCGTCCTTGCCGCCGAATATCCAGAAGGTGTTTTCGTATCCGTGCATCCGCACCTTTATATTTCCTCCCGATAATTTCAGGGCGCATCTGTACCCCAACTGGGACAGCACCGGAAGGTAGGGAGCAATGAGATTTCTTCTGACCGATGACGCCGTTCGTCCGCAGACCGCAAACGAGGCGTTTTTGAAATTGGTCATTGCCCACACAATAAAGGAAACGAACATACAGAGCGACTTGCCGCTTCTCACGGCACCGTCGCATATGATGGCATCCATGTCACGGTAGGGACTGTCGGGACCCCACCAGCACAGCGTTGCAAGCTGTTTTTTTGAAAAGGGTTTAAAATTCATCGTTGTCGCTCCGGGTGCTTTCTTTGATGGCGGCGGCACCCTTCATTATTGCGTCAATAAACGGTGCCGACCCCTCTCCGCTGCCCGGCGCCGATGACATAAGCATATCGAGCGCCTTTAAGCGGTCAAAGAATTTGATTTCGATGCCGCCGTTCCCGCTGCGCTTAATTTCCGACACCATAAACAGATCGAGGCTATCGGTATCGGGACATTCCTCACCGTTCAGAAATATCAGTCTGACCGCATCGGCGACCGAGCCGAAAGCAATTCTTCTCAGCCCGTCGGACGCGTCTGCAATACGCCCTGCCGATTCCTTTTGTACCGATATTTCGTCGGCGATCTCCTGCCTTTGCAGCAGTTTAAGTCCGGCTCTGTCGGGAAACGCTATGCCTGCCCTCGCCGCTGCCTCGCGGTGATTGCCGCAAACACTGTAAAACCGACAGAATTCTTTTTCCTTTGGAGTTAGTGACATGTTTTAAAATCCCCTTTCACAATACCCCCTAAAAACGGGTCCGGTTGCATATATTCGGACAACAGAAATGCAACAGAAAAGAATTTTTTTAAAACGGCTATATTTTTCTTTACTCTCATCATATAAATCTACGGGAATAAAAAAAAGAGCAGAGGCAAAACGCCTCTGCAAGAGAAAGGTAAGAAGAATATGATATGCAATTATTATCCCGAAGGTTCACTGATCACGACGCCTAAAAACTGCCGTATACTGTCGTCAGAAGCGCTGCTTGAGGAAGCAGCCGCAAAAGGAGAAATAATAGAGGCAAGAGCTTTAAGCTGCGACGCAGCGCACAATCTGCTGGTCGACCTCGGCAGTATAAAAGGTATAATACCGCGCTGCGACGGCGCTATCGGAATAAATGACGGCAGTGTCCGCGATATTGCGCTGATTTCCCGGGTCGGCAAGCCGGTGTCATTTATAATAGAAGGATTTTCGCGTGACGGCTCCGGCACAAAGGTTGCGGTGCTGTCAAGACGCCGCGCGCAGGAGGAATGTCTTAATAATTATATATCGCGGCTGCGCTCCGGCGATATCGTAAAAGCACGGGTCACGCACCTCGAAAGCTTCGGCGCATTCTGCGATATCGGCTGCGGATGCATAGCTCTGCTGCCTATAGACTCAATATCGGTATCAAGAATATCCCACCCCGGCGACCGATGCCGGTGCGGAGATGAAATAACCGCAGTCATAAAATCAAACGACTGCGGCAGAATAACCCTGTCAATGAAGGAGCTGCTCGGCACATGGCAGGAAAACGCCGACTGCTTTTGCGCCGGTGAAACGGTATCGGGCATAATCCGCTCGGTTGAAAGCTACGGGATATTTGTAGAGCTGGCTCCGAACCTTGCCGGACTGGCTGAGCTGAGATCCAATGTTTCGGCAGGTGAATGGGCAAGCGTTTATATTAAAAGCATACTGCCCGATAAAATGAAGGTAAAGCTTATAATAATAGACTCCTTTGACGGAGGCGACCGTCTCATGCCGATAAAGCAGTTTTATAAAGGTGACCACATAGACAAGTGGCATTATTCCCCCGATTGCTGCCCAAAAGCCGTCGGTACGGTGTTTGAGTGATAAGTATATTTTACTTTAGCGGCATCAAAAAGCAATAATCTAATTGTACATTTGCAGAAAAAGACGTTTGAAATTGAAAATCCAAAATTGAAAATTAGAATTTTGAAGTTGTCAGATAATAAACATAAAAACAGATCTGTACATAGTTTGGCAGGAGCACAGCTCCTGCCGGAGCGTGTCGAAAAAGTCGACACGCTTTTGGACGGGAATGCCGCTCGCTCGAAAATCAAAGATTTTCGGACTGCGCTCTATCCCCGCCAATACCACCCCAGTGTCCTTGAAAAACCGCTATATTCTGCGGTTTTTCGCTTACAAGGTGTTTTTCCGCCGCGCATGTCAGCGGAAAAACAGAAAATGCAGCATAACCGACGAAAGAGTAGACTTTGAGGTTTATCGACAAACTGTGGCAGGAGCACAGCTCCTGCCGTTTTTTATACCCATGAAGCGGTAAATTTTAATTTATAGGTGAATGGTATTCGTATAATTAATTGATAGACATAGGTCGTTCCCTACAAATGCACAATTAGATTTTCGGTTTCTTACGCAGATAAACTAAAATTTATCCTTTTGCAGCTCCTAATAAAACGGTGATTTTGCCGTCAATACACTTCAGGACTTTAAAACAAACCGTCGGTGCTGACCTTTTCGGTGTCGTAAAGCTCGCGCAGCATAAATCTCAGTGTTTCCACAGATGATCTGAACCTGTGCTCATCCAACCTGTAATCAACGGGCAGCGTTGCTAAAACGCCCGAAATGCTGTCAATGCTTTCGTGATTTATAAACAATGACAGGGCCTTTGCATATTTGTTCCAGTGGTCGCTGAGTTCTTTTATTGCAGCTTCTGCCGCCGGATCGTTTTCATCGTAGCGCCGCTGTATGACATCTATGTCATTATTAATACTGCCAAATGTGCGCTTCATGAATACGCACTCGCCTATGCAGACCGATATTGCTATGATCATCAGCACTGCTGCCGTAAAAAGTCGTTTCATCTGTCGGTTTCCTTTTTTATGATATTATAATTCCTTTCACTGTCGCAGGTCATTATAAAAACATCCTTGAGCTTTATCTTTTCCGAGCGCAGCTTGCTTTCTATCTCGTCCTTTGTCACCTTGCAAATTGACAGCGAGTCCTTTATAAATCTGCCGTCACTTATGACAAGACAGGGCATACGGCTATCCGACGGCCTCCCGTTGAGATCGTCTACAGTAACGTTCTGGGCACCGCTTTTCAGCATGACGCTGAGGTTTCCGTTGGTTTCAAGTATTGCATATGCCACGTCGTTTATATCAAATATCTGCTGTCCGCGCAGCACTTCAAGCAGGTCAGGTCCCGTCACCCTCAATGACCGCAGTTTCTTCTGATCAAGAACCCCGTCCTTTATGATTATTGCCGAATCTCCGTAGAAAAACCTGCGCAGAGGCAGGCATTTCATGGTGATTGCCGACACGGCTATCTCAAGAAACACAAGCGTGAATACCGCAACAACACCGGTCATGACCGGCTGGTTCAGATCCTGTATCGGTATAGCCGCTATTTCGGATATCAGAATGGTTATTACAAGCTCCCCGGGCTGCATATCGCCTATCTGCCGTTTTCCCATTATCCTTATGGCAAATATAACAAGCACATAAAGAATGACCGTTCTTGTGATGGTTATAAAAATAAAGCAACGCCTGCCTTTTCGTTTGCCTTATTATTCCCCAAAACGCATTAAAAATGTCTGCCGTTTCTTACGATTTTCTCACAAATCCTTACATCGGTTGACTAACCGGTAGTTCTGATTTATAATATTTCGTGATAAATGAGGTGAGGATTTGAGCGAAAATATACTGATAGTTGACGATGAAAAGGAAATTGCCGATCTTTTGGAACTGTATCTTAAAAACGACGGCTACAATGTGTTCAAGTGCTATAACGGAACCGACGCCGGATGTTATATAAAGGATGGAAAGATTGATCTTGCCGTGCTTGATGTAATGCTGCCCGATACCGACGGATTTACATTGCTTAAAACGATCAGGGAAACAAGCTTTTATCCGGTCATAATGCTGACCGCAAAAGTAGCGGACAGCGATAAAATCATGGGACTTACCATAGGTGCCGATGACTACATAACAAAGCCGTTCAATCCGTTGGAGGTGGTGGCGCGCATAAAAACACAGCTGCGCCGCTACAGGAAATACAATTCCGGCGAGCAGCCCACAGCCCAGGAATATGACATAAGGGGTCTTACAATAAACAGGGAAAGCCATCGCTGTGTGCTTTACGGAAATGAGCTGCAGCTTACCCCGTTAGAGTTTTCGATACTCTGGTACCTTTGTGAGCGCAAAGGCAAGGTGGTACCGTCCGAGGAACTGTTTGAAGCGGTGTGGAAAGAAAAATACATGAACAGCAACAACACCGTCATGGCTCACATAGCAAGACTCAGAGAAAAGATGCACGAACCGGCAAGGTCTCCGAAATTTATAAAAACAGTGTGGGGAGTTGGATATACCATTGAATAATGCAACACGGAAAAGCACCGCCTTTTCGGAACGGAGCAGGCTTTCAAGAAAGCTGATAGTACGATATTTTGAGGCGCTTGCCTTTATAGCCGGAGGAATAGTCCTCTTCACCGGTATGAGCGCGTTCATCTGCAGTCTCATACGCTGGAATTACGCAAGTGTTATCTATACGCTGGTGTCATTTGCTTCACGAAACATAATAGCGCTGATGATAGCCGTCTTTATTCTGTGCTGGGTGATAATGACCTGCCTGTTCTTCAGAAAACCGCTTAAATACCTTGACAGCATGACAGGAGCCGCCGCCCAGCTTGCCGAGCACCCCGATCAGCCGATAATACTGCCTGAGGAGCTTTCAGAATCGGAGCGTGAACTGAACCGGGTAAGAGAAAAGGCAGTCAACGACGCAAAAGCGGCAGCTGCGGCAGAGCAAAGAAAAAGCGACCTCATAATGTATCTGGCGCACGACCTTAAGACACCGCTTTCGTCGGTCATCGGCTATCTGAATCTTTTGCAGGACGAGGACAAGCTGCCCGAAGAACTGAAGGCAAAGTATCTCGGCATTGCTCTTTCAAAGGCTGAGAGGCTTGAAGATCTTATAAACGAATTTTTTGAAATAACACGCTTTAATCTTTCGTCCGTGACGCTTGAGTACAAGCGCGTTGACCTCGTCCGTATGCTGCAGCAGCTAAGCTCCGAGTTTTCACCTCAGCTAAAGGAAAAGGGGCTTGAATGTAAAATATATTCGCCTGACAGCATAGCCATAAATTGCGATCCCGACAAACTGGAACGGGTATTCGACAACCTGCTGCGTAATGCCGTAATATACAGTTTTCCGGACACTGCTGTTGAAATAGCGGCGTCAGTAGAGGGGCAGAACGCAGTGATATGCTTTAAGAATCAGGGCAATACGATACCAAAAGAAAAGCTTAACCGCATATTTGATCAGTTTTTCAGAGCCGACGCTGCGCGCGGCACAAAAGGCGGTGCAGGTCTCGGACTTGCAATTGCAAAACAGATAACCGAGCTGCACGGCGGCACCATCACCGCTGAAAGCCATGACGAAACAGTAATGTTTACGGTGATCATACCGCTGAAGATCTGAGACATGTTAGTTGTTCAATAATACATTCCGGTTTATACGATAGACTGAATTTATAGTTGTACGGCAGGGAACTGAGCCCCTGCCGTTTTAATTCGTTTATTAATACCGATAAATTTTAGTTTATAGGTTTAAAAAACCGGTAAGCCCTTGCCTCCCTTGCCTAAAGGGAGGGGGACCAACCGATAGGTTGGTGGAGGGATTTTTACACATTACGTTGCATTTGCAGCGATTTTTGCTATGTTTTTATTTTGTATCCCTCCGTCTTTGCCTTCGGCAAATCCACCTCCCTTTAGGCAAGGGAGGCGCCAAAAATTCATCTGCCTTTATGCAGATAAACTAAAATTTATCGTCATATAACATTGGTGTAAAAAAGCGGCAGGAGCGTAGCTCCTGCCGCCTTATCGCTGTCACAATTTATTTTATATACGGTGTTTCCTTTATTACTTTATCAGGATCGGGCGGCACCTCAAGCAGCGACGGATCGTTCAGATATTTACTGAACTTGCGGAACGCCATTGCAAAATAACTTCCCGAGCAGATTCGCTCATCCATAACGACACCGAACGGCATACATTTTTCAAAATATATCTCACCGTTTTTGTCGCGCTTCGGCACCTCGCGCGAATTTCCGATAGCTACAAACACACTCGTAGTGCCGAAATTATATGTATGATGAAAAATATGGTTTGTTCTAATGCTTGCGAGATTGGATATCGTAAGGCTTGTGTGGAAGGGACTTGCCTCAATTATCGAACGCGGCAGAAGGTTGTGCTTATCCATCCATTTGAGAACGTTTACGCCGACACGAAGCAGCCCCGGAACGCTGAGCAGACCCTTCGCCAGCTTATCGGTCTTATTATCTTCCTCACCGTTTTTGTTTTTATTGATATACGACATCACCTTTTCGTTTACCTCAAAGATGGTATCATTAGGGTCAAGGTTGACCTTTGACATTGTGCCGTTATCCATTTTCCCGCTTTTCAGCACAACCATAGCGACCGTAAATTCGTTGCGTGCATATATGCGTTTATTGACAACAAACCTGTTTAGATACGGAAACTCCCCAAGCATGCGTACATACGCAGCTATAATAACTACAAGGTGACTTAGTTTTATACCTTCCCTGCGCTTTGCATTCAGATAGTTCTGTATCGGCTCAAGCGGTATGTCAAGCTCTACCATATTCATAGAATCGCTGCGTTCCACCATAATGTGCGGAACGACCGCATATTCAACGTCATCGCTTTTAACTCTTATACCGTCTTTTCTCAAGACGCTCACCCCCGGCTCGATTGGCACAGCGAAACGCCGACCTTACACAAGATAATGATACTACAATTATAACGGTCTGTCAAATCAAATATTTGTAAATTTCCGTCGGGAATCCTGAAAGATTTGCGGCTCCGACGTCATTGCCGGAGCCGCATACTATTTTTATTCTGCTTCAAAAAGAGCCTTGACCGCAAGATAGGTCATGTAAACGTCAAACTTCGCGACAACCTCAAACGGTGCATGCATCGACAGCACCGGAACGCCGAGGTCAACGACATCGACTCCGAGGTTTGCAATATACATTGCCACGGTACCGCCGCCGCCGAGATCGACCTTGCCGAGCTCGCCTGTCTGCCACACAACATTGTTTTTGTCAAGGATATTCCTTATCCACGCCACAAACTCAGCCGACGCATCTGATGTGCCGCCCTTGCCGCGCGCACCCGTATATTTGGTTATGACCGCTCCGTAGTTGAGCATACAGGCATTGCGCTTTTCCATGACATCGGGGAAGGTAGGGTCAAACGCCGCGTTGACATCGGCTGAAAGGCACTTTGAATTTTCAAGTGCCAGTGCCGCACATCCGCCCTGCATATCGGCAAGGTATCCGATAAAATGACGTAAAAACGCAGAATTCATACCGGTGTTGCCGTCGGAGCCGGTCTCCTCTTTATCGGCAAGTATCGCAACCGTGGTATATTTCGGAGATACCGAGTCAAGCGCAGCCATAAGGCAGGGATAGGCGCATACGCGGTCGTCATGACCGTATGAACCTATCATCGAACGGTCAAAACCTATATCGCGCGGCTTGCCTGCCGGAACGCACTCAAGCTCAGCAGACAAGAAGTCCTCCTCGGTAACACCGTATTTTTTGTAAAGTATATCAAGAATGTTGAGCTTTACAAGCTCGCTGCTCTCGTCGTCGCAGAACGGTCTGCTGCCTATGAGCACATTTAGCTCCTCGCCGCGTATCAGCTCGCCGGTCGGGCGCTTGTACTGATCCTGTGCCAGATGCGGCAAAAGGTCGGTCACGACAAAGCACGGCTCGTCTGGTTCTTCACCTATTGAAACCTCTATAGTTGTGCCGTCCTTCTTGCAGAACACACCGTGCAGTGCCAGCGGCACCGTAGTCCACTGATATTTCTTTATTCCGCCGTAATAATGAGTTTTGAAAAGAGCAAGCTCATTATCCTCGTAAAGCGGATTGGGCTTTAAATCAAGCCTCGGTGAATCAATGTGGGCGGCGGCTATCCTCGTGCCGTTCTCGACCGGCTCTGTGCCTATGACCGCAAGTGCAAGCGATTTTTCGCGGTTGTTGAGATATACCCTGTCACCGGCGGCATATTTTGCTTTCGGGTCAAACTCGGTAAATCCGTGCTCCTTTGCAAGCTTTACCGCTTCTTTTACAGCAAGGCGCTCGGTCTTGGCGGCGCCAAGGAACTCCTTGTAGCCGTCGGTGAAGCTTTGAACAGCTTCGTTATCTGCCCCTGACAGCCCGTTCTTCCTTTTCAAAAACAGCCTGTCCTTCATTTCCTTTACATCTGACATAATAAATGCTCCCTTCAGCTATATAATTTTTTATAAATACTCTCCGCCCGCTGAACCTTGCGGACATATCCCGAGGTCTCATTAAAGCGGATCTCTGTATACTGCAATGAGTCCTTTTCACCGATCCATTTCTTGACGTTGCCCATCCCGGCATTGTATGCAGCTATTGCGGCAGTCTTGTCTCCGTCAAAAACGCCGAGCAGATACGATAAATATTTTGTCCCGTATTTTATATTTATTTCGGCATCGGTACCGCTGCTTTCAAAATCGGGTATATCCTTTTCTCCCAGCATGGCGCCGACATCGTTGAAAGTCTCCTCGGTAAGCTGCATAAGCCCTTTTGCCCCGGCATACGAGCTTGCATCGACCTTGAAATTGCTCTCGCATTTTATCACGGCATACACAAGTTCCTTCTCCACGCCGTACATAGAGCTGTATTTTTGGACGGCAGTCGAAAAGCGCATCGGATAAAGATACCTTAGCGCCGCATTATAGCCCCATACCGCGAGGATAATAAGCATTACCGCACATACCGTAAGCCTGAAAACTCTTTTTGCCGTGCGCATGCCGTATCCTCCTTTTTAGGTATTTTATCTGAGCAACTCCGCAAGCAGCGCCGCGGCAGACTGCCGCAGTCCTGCCAAGTCGCCGTTATTGTAAATAATATGCTTTGTTTTGTCTTTGTAGTAGCTGTCAGGCTTTCCTGCCGACATTCTGCGTTCCGCTTCTATCAGGGTCAGACCGTCACGCTCAATTATGCGCTGCTTTCTCGAATCGGCGTCAGAAAGCACCGCCACTACAGCGTCACATTCAAGGTAGAGACCACTTTCGTAAAGGGTCGGTGCGTCGAGCAGCACTGCCTTCGCGCCGGCACTTTTTGCGGCATCTATCTCGCGCTCCACTGCTCTAACGATAAAGGGCAGCACGGTACGGTTCAGCTTTTCGGTAGCTTCATCAGACGAAAATGCTTTTGCCGCCAGTTTTTTTCGGTCGATGCTGCCGTCCGGTGCTGTGATGTTGCCGAATTCCTTTTTAAGGGCGGCAATGGCGTCCACGTCCTTGCCCGTAACCCAGTGGGCTATCACATCACAGTCAAGCACCGTAAAGCCCAAAGCCCCGGCTTGCCTTGAAACGGTCGATTTACCACTTCCGGTAGGTCCAGTAAGCCCGATTATCTTCATAGCTTTATGACCTCAAACGCCGCAGCGCGGATAAGCCGGTTGTAGACCGCAAGACCTACTCCGCTCTTTCTCGGCATCCTTGCATAGCAAAGCCTGCAGCCCTTTTTGTCAAGCTCACGCAGCGCATCAAAGAGCACCGCTGCCTGTGACTCGTCACTGTCCATTTTTCCGAACGACACGGTCGGGATAGTGAGCCTTTTTTCCTCGCCCTCAAAGCAGAGAGCAAATTCACCCTCGCATTTTCTGGACTCAACATAATTTACAAAGCTGTCAAGGTCGCCGTCAAGTATGACCACCTTTGCTTTCGGCGAATAATGCTTGTATTTCATACCGGGTGATGCGACCGGCTTGCCCTCCTCGGGAGCCGACAGCACCGCTTTGTCCACAACTATATCGGGCAGAACCTTCTTTAGCTGTTCAAGCGTTATACCGCCGGGTCTTAAGAGCCTCGGCGGATCGGTGCAAAGCGTTACAACGGTTGATTCCACACCTACATCTGCTCTTCCCGACACCACTACGGCGTCTATTCTGCCGTCAAGATCGAGCAGCACATGCTCAGCCGTTGTGGGACTGGGCGATCCGGAAAGGTTTGCCGACGGTGCCGCAA
Organism: uncultured Oscillospiraceae bacterium; assembly: GCA_900539855.1. Lineage (GTDB taxonomy): Bacteria > Bacillota > Clostridia > Oscillospirales > Acutalibacteraceae > UMGS172. Next base: position 35,141 of record UQDO01000003.1, on the reverse strand, counting down.
GCGGCAGACCGCTCCGCTTTATTATTTCGTGTGCCACTTCGTTTGAAGGCATCCTGACCGCAACCGTGTCAAGTCCGGCACTTACGGCGGCAGGTATGCGTTCACCCCTCGGCAGAACCATCGTAAACGGTCCGGGCCAAAACGCCTCTGCACATTCGAGCGCCTTGGCAGGCACATTTCCCGTGACCTCGGACAGCATTTCCATGTCCGACACATGAATTATCAGCGGATTGTCCTGAGGACGACCCTTTGCCTCAAATATTCTTTTTACCGCGTCGATATTATATGCATCGGCTGCCAATCCGTAAACGGTTTCGGTAGGGATCGCAACAATACCGCCGTTTTTAAGTATTTCGGCTGCGCGGTCGATATTAATTTTATCGCGCTCAATATCCGAAACATTAAGTCTTTCTGTGATCAATTCAAGCCCGCCTCTGATAAATGAATTATTCCTCTGACTGACCGAGCATTTTTGTCCGGTAGTAAATAATGAGAGGATCAATTATGTCGTCAAGTCCGCCGTCAAGCACCGAATCAAGCTTATAAAGTGTGAGCCCTATTCTGTGATCGGTTACACGTCCCTGCGGATAATTGTAAGTCCTGATACGCTCGGAGCGGTCGCCCGTTCCTACCTGTGCACGCCTGTCGCCTGCTATAGCGGCATTCTGCTCGGCGGTCATTTTCTCATAAAGCCGTGACCGCAGTACCTTCATAGCCTTTTCTTTGTTTTTGAGCTGGCTGCGTTCATCCTGACATTCAACCACCATACCGGTCGGCAGATGGGTTATTCTTATGGCGGACTCGGTCTTGTTGACATGCTGTCCGCCGGCACCGCCCGAACGGTAGGTATCTATTTTTAGCTCGGCAGGGTTTATATTCAGCTCTATCTCCTCTGCCTCCGGGAGCACCGCGACCGTCACTGTTGAGGTGTGGATGCGCCCCTGCGCCTCGGTCTCGGGCACGCGCTGTACGCGGTGAACACCGCTCTCGTATTTGAGCCTTGAATATGCCCCTTCGCCCTCGATCATAAAGCTTATTTCCTTGTATCCGCCAAGCTCGGTCTCGTTTACGACGACCGGTTCGGTGCGCCAGCGGCGCGCCTCGGCATAGAGCGAATACATTCTGTAAAGCGTGCCTGCAAACAGCGCCGCCTCGTCTCCGCCGGCGCCGCCTCTTATCTCGACCACAACATTGCGGTCGTCATTGGGATCTTTGGGCAGCATAAGGATTTTCAATTCCTCCGCCGCCGATTCGGCTGCCGCCTTTGCCTCGGCAAGCTCTTCCTCGGCAAGCTCGTGCAGCTCGGGGTCCAGCCCCTTGGATCCAAGCATTTCTTCGGCACCGTCACGTCTTGACACTGCCTCTTTATATTCGCGGTATTTGTCTACTATTGGTTCAAGCCTGCTGTGCTCCTTCATGAGCGCTTTGAAACCGCCGGCGTCGTTTATCACATCCGGATCACTCATTTTGGCGCATATCTCCTCAAACCTCGACTCTACCGCCGCTAATTTATCAAACATTCCCTGTTACCTTTTCTATTTTCTTAATATTTTTTTCGATCTTAGCTCTGGGCGCCATAACCTCATGACCGCAGCCGTCACACCTTATTTTAAAATCCATTCCGACGCGTAAGACCTTGAATGTATTGCAGCCGCAGGGATGATTTTTTTTGAGTGTGATCCTGTCGCCTGTTGAAATATCCATAAGTCAGCCTCCGAAAGTTCTCAAAAGCAACGACGGCGACCCTTTAATGCAAAAGAGCCGCCGGAAGATTTAAACATATTTTCCGTAAGAGTGACCGATGCCGTCACCCGTCAGGATATTACTGCTTGTCTGCCGCGGCGGTGTCGTTACCGGTAAGCTTACCGTAGAGCTTGGTACCGTCGACCTCTTTCGGTCTTTCCGGTCTGTCTCCGGTGTTTGCAGGAGCAGCAGTCCTCGCCGCTCTGCCGCCAAAGCCCTGACGCCTGCGTCCGCCGTCACGGCTTCCGCCTTCTCTGCCGCGTCCGTTATACGGACGGTAGGGCTTGCCCTCAACGCAAATAACAACGCGCCTGTTGGCTCCGTCACCTATAGACATTGATGTCACTCCATCAATTCCCTGAACGGTGGTATGTATTATTCTGCGCTCGTAAGGGTTCATCGGCTCAAGTGAGCGGTTGCGCCCGGTACGGAGCACCTGTGAAGCTGTCCTGCGCGCAAGCGACTCCAAAGTGACCTCGCGCTTCTCGCGGTAGTTTCCGATATCTATAACAATGCGGTAATAACCGCCGCCGTTTTCGTTGGCTATGAGCGATGCAAGATACTGCAGCGCATCAAGCGTCTCTCCGCGTCTGCCTATAATAACACCCAACTTGTCGCTTCCGGCAAGGGTTATCTTAGAGCCGCCTTCAACATCGGCAATAGTGGCGCTGATGCCGTCGCAGCCTAATTTACCAAGAATTTCCGAAAGATAAGCATATGCTCTGCCTGCCGGAGAGTTCTTATCCACCTGCTCCGCAGGAACACCTACAGACTCCTCTGCCTCTGCTGCCGCCTCGACCGGTGCCTTCGCAGCTGCCGGCTTTGCGGTTTCGGCTTTCTTCTGCTGAACCGGTTTTTTATCAAACTTCTTTTCTGACTTCGGCTGGCGGTCCTGTCTTTGCTTCTGAGGCTTGTCCTCAACCTCGACATAAGCTCTGACCTCTGCCATACTTCCGCCGAAAAGTCCAAGCACCTTTTTCTTAGGTAACGCTATTACATCGACCGAAACATCCTCATCAATTCCGGCTCCCAGTTTTTTAAGCGCGTCTTCTCTTGCCAACTCAACGGTGGCACCGACGCCTCTTGCTTCCTTAATTATCAACTTGATGATCCTCCTTAAAGATCAGTCGCTTTTACGGTCAAGCCTCTTTGCCGCCGTTTTCTTGCGCGGCGCGGCTTGCAATTCTTTCCTGTTCCTTCTTTGCCCTTGCTACGATCGACTTGCCCTGATCCTTTGCAATTATAACGGCAGGACCGTAAACCATCTGCATAACTATCTGCAGTCCGCCGGAGATAAGGTTGGAGCAAGCCCAGTAGAATCCCACGGCGCCCGGAACACCGAACGCAATAACAAGCGAGATGATCGGCATGAAAAGCATCATACCGCCCATACCGGGCGTATCGGGATTGGCTTTTTTCTGTATATTCATCGATACTATGCTCGTAAGCACCGATGTTACAAACGACATTATAGGTATAAGCCATATTACCTGGAATTCAGAGAAATTCCATGAAAATTCCGGTGTGTCGGTAAGATTTATACCGAACAGATCAAAGTTTGTAGCGTTGATCTTGTCAAAATCACCGCCGTTTTTGACGAAAATATCGACTATCATGGGATAGCTGTATTTCCCGTCTGCATCGGTCGAAAGATACTTTGCGATCTCGACCTCACGGACGACCTTTGACTTTTCAACGGCTGACTTAATCTTTTCCTCAACCGAGTCCTTTGCGATGCTGTCGCTGCCTTTAAGCGCAGTGGTGTTTACGATAGCCAGCTTTGCGTAGTGTCTGACCGAATCCTCGCTGCCGTCGCCGTATTTTTCGGCGTTCGCCTTGACGGCGTCAGAGGTCATCATATCATCAAGTCCGGCAGCATTCCAGTCTATAGACTGATCCTCAGCTACCTTCTCGTAAGCCACCCATTCCTTAACCGATTTTACCGCACTCGTGTCTATCTGCATAACGTAGGTGAAAGGGCTTGCGACCGCCCAGTAAACACCCATCATTATTAAAAGTCTTAATACCATCGGCAGACAGCCGCCGGACATTGAAACATTCTCTTTGGTATAAAGCTCGTTCATAGCCTGAGAATATTTCTGCTTATCGTTACCGTATTTTTTCTTCAAAGCGTCGAGCTTAGGTTTAAGCTTTGCCTGCTTTGCAGTTGATTTCTGAGTTTTCATGGTGAGCGGAAGCAATATAATGTTCACAAGCACCGTGAAAGCGAGGACCGAAAGGGCAAAATGGTTGCCGAAAAGGTCACTCAGCCGTGCCAACACCCATCCCATAGCATAACTGATATAACTCATAATGTTTCCTTACTTCCGACCGTGAGCCTTGTCGGATAAAAATAATATGTCTTTATCGGGGTCACACTTAACTCCCCTTGCTTCGCCCTTTAAGGGCACTGGATCATATCCGCCTTTGCAGAACGGATTGCATCTAAGTATCCTTGACACCGTCAATGCCGTGCCTACTATGGCACCCCTCGTTCTGAGCGCCTCGATAGAATATTCCGAACAGCTCGGAATAAATCTGCAGCATCTGGGCTTTAGCGGTGAGATCAGCTTTCTGTACGCCTTTACAAGCGCAATGAGCAGATATTTCATCTTTATTTTCCTTAATATAAGCCCTCTGCCTCAAGGTGTTTTCTCATGATTGCCGCGATCTCGCCGCTCTTTGCAAACGGCGTTTTGGCACGGGCGACAAACACAATGTCAGCCCCTGACGCTGCGTCGCCGATACATTCGCGCGCCGCAGCCTCTATCACACGCCTCGCGCGGTTGCGCCTGACAGCACAGCCGACCTTTTTGCCGGTCGTTATCCCGTAGCGGATAACGCCGCGGTGGTTTTTCATCACATAGGTAACCAGAACCGGGCTCACATGACTGTGTCCCCTGCCGTACAGCCGCCGGAAATCCTTATTCAGATTGAGCTTACAGGACTCCATATTCCGACATCCGTTCCGTGCATGCCGGACCCGTGATCCGGCGCTGCACTGATTTTACACCCGATATATAAGAATGTATCGGGATGATCTTTTAAAGGTGGGCGGAAAGTCCGCCCGTCATTCGCACTGTCCTCTTTAACAGCAATCAGTAAGTGAGGCTCTGTCTGCCCTTGGCTCTGCGGCGGGCAAGCACCTTGCGGCCATTGGCTGTAGACATTCTCTTGCGAAATCCGTGCTCCTTCATTCTGTGGAGCTTCTTCGGCTGATAAGTTCTCTTCATTTTGCAAACCTCCTTTGCCATGCGTTACGGTCATGAAGATATATATAGATGTATATACACGGGAATTTTCCGTTTGATATCCCGTACAGGATACAGTGATCAACATAACCTATCAATTTAGAATTATATCGCAAGTCATACATGTGTGTCAACTAAAATTTGCATGTTTAAAGAAAAAATATTCCCACAAAAGCCGGTGTGCCCGTCTCTATTTACCCATCTGGTCCCGTTTTTCCTTTTCGGCTATCATGACTCTGGTCGCGACCTCAATGGCATCGAGCAGCTTTTCCCTGTCCTCCATGCTCATAGGCATGCCGTTCAGCATAATGCCGCTTCCGTGCATTATCCTGTCGCGCATCTCAGTTATTATATCCGTAGCCTCGCTTGACAGCTTGCTGACTCCGAGCAGACTGTCGGTCGTCACCGAAAATACACTTCCGATCTTGACCAGCATTTCGTTATCCGGACTTCTGTGTCCGCTTTCGTACATTCCCACCGTGCTTGTTGACACACCAAGTCTTACGGCAAGCTGATGCTGCGTCATACCTGACTCTGTCCTGAGCTGCTTGATCCTTTGCCCGATCATATTCATACCGGTCGGCCCTCCGTTTTTATAAAAATAATGGATCCATATGTATTTTAACACACTTCGTGTTAAAATTCAACTGCAAGATTCGTTATTATATTTCAAAAGTTGGTGCAATTTTTGTACAACTTTTATATTTTAACACGAAATGTGTTAAATTACCGCAAAATAACTTGAAATTTAACACATAACGTGATAATATATAAATATCAGCCGATAAGACTGCAAAGAATTCTTTGGAAAACTAAAACAAAATAACACATTATGTGTGTCACGGAGGAAGAAAATGGAGTTAGTTGATTTAGGATATGAGTACTTAAGGCGTTCTGAAGAGCTCATAAATCATATCCACAATTTAAAGGAGCAGTGTGAAGGCTTGTGCGGCAATGAAAAGGTAGTAATGAAAAGGCGGATATATTCACTGTATTCCGATGCGGCGAGCTGTCGGCAGCTCGCTCTTATGATGATATCATACGGAAGGCACGGTGATAATGAATGAAGCGCGCAGATTTCAGTCTTGAGGTATTCGGCGACCGCATCCCGATGCATGATATTTTTTCTTCGGGTGAGGACAACTCAAAGCAGCTGGCAACTATGAAAAAGGCGCTGAAAAGCGCCATTACCACCGAGCTGACGCCGCGTCAGCAGGAGATGCTGTGTGAATACTATTTTGACGGTCAGACCGTAACATCCATTGCCAACAAGTACGGGCTTTCAAAGTCCACAGTTTCAAGACACCTCTCGCGTTCAAGGGAAAGACTGAAAAAGGCTTTGAGGTACGGAATGTATGTGATGTGGAGCTGAACACAAAAACGCAAAAGCGAAGGCGCTCTCCGAATGCGGAGAGCGCCGAAAAAATATCAGAAACACAAACAGCGTTTACAGCAGATAAAGACCTGAATCGAGAACAACAAATTCGCGCTCGCCGATACGCAGATACTTGTGCACCGGTTCCTCAAAAACTGCGCGCTCCATAACGGTGTATGTTTTCATATCGACCTCAAGCAGGTTATTGCCGGTCGAATTGCAGACGAGCAGCTTGCCTGCCGGCTGGTCTATCCACATGCCCTCGGGAGCGGAAAACGATGAGTCGTTTGAGCCGCCGATACGCAGCTCCTCCCTCATGGTACGGAGATTAAAGCGTATAAGTGCGTTCTTCTCGGAAAACGAAGCCCACAGAGTATGCCCGAAATGAGCTATCGCGGACGGACCGAAATCCTTGTATCTGATAGTCCCCTGCCATTCGGTACAGCCGTTTGGCTCAACTATTTTTGCATCGCCGCTTTTTGATACGATAAAGAGCCTGCCGCCGTCAAGCTCGACGCAGCTGCTGGTTATAAAATTATCGACCTGAAAATTTACGGTGCTGTAATTCGGACCGAATTTTACAAATTCATAATCCGCCTTTGTCCTTTTGGTAACGACTCCGTTTTCAAGTGAAACCGACTTGTAAGAAACGACCACCTTATCATCTATTTCAGGCCGTCTGTATACAACGATAAACCCGTTTCCCACTTCGAGTATATCATATATTTTATCCGAAAACAGCTTTTTCACGGTATCCCTCATCTTCATAGTAAATGTGCCCGTTTTCCCGGCACATTCCGGCTCACTGCCGGTTGCACATGAATTCACTATTATATTGTAGCCTAAACCGATCACAATTTCAATCTGTTTTTTAAAAAATATTAATATTTTAGCCGATCGCCGTCGCTTTGTGTCGCAAAACGCGTCAATCGGTGCTGTGTCCGCTGTGGGACATGCGGCATAAAATATATAAAAACAAAAACATGACTAAACCGGGGATATAAAGGCAAAAATACTATCACAAACAATGTCAAACGGAGAGTGAAACAAAGTGACAGTAAAAAGAGGAGAAATATACTACGCAGATCTCAGTCCGGTAGTCGGCTCGGAACAGGGCGGAATACGTCCGGTACTTATAGTTCAGAACGATGTCGGCAACAAATACAGTCCTACCGTTATCGCCGCCGCGATAACGAGCCAGCAGGACAAGACCGAGTTGCCGACCCATATAAAGGTCGACGCCGACGATTGCGGACTGTCCAAGAACTCCATAGTACTTTTGGAACAGGTGCGGACGATAGACAAGCAGCGCCTCAGGGAGCGCATGGGCAGTCTCGGCAGCGGCGCAATGAACCGCATCGACCGTGCATTGTCCGTAAGCTTCGGGCTCGGCAATACACTTTAAATTATATTGTCTTAAAGTCACTTACAGCGACTCCGGTTCCTCCGGAGTCGTTTTCCTTTTGTGCTTTTTATAGCGGTCCTCCTCGCTGAATATGCAGCCGCAGTACTTCTGCATATAAAGTCCGGCTTCGCGCGCCTTTTCCTGACCTTCCTTGAAATACGGTCTGAAATCGCGGTACAAAAACTCAACGCCGTATTTTTCGGCTGCCTGTCCGGCTATTTCCTTCATAAGCTCATGGTTCTGATACGGACTGATAAAAAGTGTAGACGTAAAGGCATCATAGCCATTGTCCGCGGCAAATTTTGCGGTCGTTTCAAGCCGCGTTCTGTAGCAGTAAGCGCATCTGTTATCAAAATCGGGATAAACGCCCTTTATGAATTCACGCAGCCCGTACCCGTTTTCCAATATCAGCTTTGCACCGACCGATTTTGAATACTCGACAAGAGTATTTTTTCTCATTTTGAATTCCTTCAGGGGATGTATGTTGGGGTTAAAAAAATACAGCACCGGCTCAATATCCTCATATCTCAGTGTTTCTATACACATGACCGAGCACGGAGCACAGCATGTATGCATAAGCAGTTTCATCTTTATCGTCCTTTCATATGTTGATTATACCGCCTTTAATATGCATTTGTCAATCTCCGCAACGCGCACCGCACGCAGGGAGACATACTCCCTGCGTGCGGCTGTAATTTATAAGCGTCTGCTGTTTACTGCCTTCTGCAGCGACAGGCGCGATAGATTATCCAGATTATCAGCATAAGTGCCAGCACTACGGCAAGCACGATGAACGCGGCAAGATTTGAAAAAATAGCCTCTGCCGCAACGGCGCCCACTATCAGTCCGACCGTTGCGAAGAGAGCGGCTATCAGTATTCCCGGTATGAGAAAAAGGCAGACAAGCCTTCCGCATGACATTCCGCCGCTGCACTGCATCTGAGTGTTTAACATAAGCTTAGCCCTTCCTTTAATTTGTTATTCTGAAAGTCCGGCTTTCCTTACATACTATGCCGGGAGGTCGGCATTTGTCACAAATCGCGGACGTTTTATGTACAAAAGGAAGTGCCTTACAAATTGCAGCGGCTGTATTCTATATTTCTCACATATTATTTGTAGCAATGCACAAACAAGGCAGTCCTCTTTCTACACAAATGAGCCTCTTTGGTGCTTGATTTTACCGCTTTGTTGGTTTACCTTTTAATCAGAAAGGAACGTGATATCCATGACGCATTTCACATTTTCAAAGACAAATTTAAAGAAATACTCCATTGTTTATCCGCGCTTCAATATGTCCTATCTTGTAACACTTGAACTTGAAAAGCTGAAAAAAGCGATAAAGGCAATAACCGGCAAAGAGCCTAAGCTATACCCCGATGACGGTAAGGAGCATATATATGAAATAGTCGTTGCAAACGCAAAGAGAGACGACGCGCCGGCAGCGCCGGATGGCGACGGCTATGTAATAGTGCCTGTCGGGTGCAGGCTGTTTGTGTCGGGCAATAAGCCCCATTCGTCAGCAGCTGCCGTGGCAAGGCTCACTTCACTTATTAAAAAGCATAACAGACTTGATAGTGCGGTATACGGCAGCTACAGTGAAGATATAAAAAGCGGCAAAGGTTACCGCCTTACATGGGGAGACGACTTTGACGGCGACGAAATAGACACCTCGAAATGGGAAATATTCTACGGCGACCGGCTTTGCTACAACAAGGGCGTCAACGGCAAAAAGACCTGCCGCTGCCGTGAGGATGTTCCCAATACATATGTAAAGGACGGAAAACTAAATATATGCGCCGTCGAGACAGACGACACATACTACGGCGGCATGCTCTGCACCGACGGTATAATGCGGTATAAATACGGTTATATTGAGATAAGCACGCAGCATCCAAAAGGTCTGGGCTTCTGGACAGCACTCTGGATGAACGGCGCACCGGGCAAAAACGGCGACTATTTTGCAGAAATAGATGTTGAGGAATGTTACGGCAACGGCGGTGACTGGGCGTACGGCAACACCTTTGCGTGGCCTACCAAGGAATGTAAGGAAAACAAAAATGGCAAGCTCGTACACGTTAACAATAAAGTAAGCGCAAAAAACGACCGCGGATTTTTCATGGACCTTCACACCTTCGGATTTGAGTGGGATGAAAAAAAGGTCACCTTTACCTGCGACGGATTCCCGTATGTCACACAGGATATAACCCAAAACCCCGCAGAGGTCGAAGCACTCAATATGCCGTTTTTCTTAAGACTCAGCATGGCGCTCGGATTTTCCTCACGCGGCGGAATAACCGATTCAAAAGAGGAATGGGAAAATACCAACCGATATATAGTTGATTATGTAAACATATATCAGAAGCCGGGGCAAGCCTTATATCTCGGAAAGGAACAGACCGAGAAGATTATTAAATAACAATTCGGGAGTTTTGATTTATAAACATCAAAATGTTACTTGACAGACCCCTTTTTTGTATGCTATAATTTCAGCGTGATAAACGGCTTTTCGGAACTGACGGATAAGTGGAGCACCACATGAACCGAAAAGTTATAACGCCGACCGTCTGGGCATACTTATCCTGTTTTTAGGATAAGTATGCCCTTTTTGATTTTCGGAGGAGATGCAAATGAAAAAAATAGCAATAATTATGGGCAGCGACAGCGATCTCACTGTTGTAAAAAAAGCGATGGATACGCTTGCCGGCTTTGGAGTGCCGTATGAAGCGCACATTTTCTCGGCGCACAGAACGCCTGAGGCTGCAGCCTGTTTCAGCCGCAGCGCCCGTGACAACGGCTTTGGCGCAATAATAGCGGCTGCCGGGATGGCGGCTCACTTAGGCGGTGCCATTGCCGCGAACACAACGCTCCCGGTCATCGGCATACCCATAAAATCAGGTAACTTAGGCGGTATTGACGCACTGCTTTCGACCGTGCAGATGCCATCGGGCATTCCCGTTGCAACGGTTGCTATTGACGGTGCAGTCAATGCCGCTTTGTTGTGTATAGAAATTTTGAGCGTTTATGATGACGCTCTTGCGAAAAAGCTGGCTGCCAAACGTGAAAGTGACGCAAAGGCAGTGCTGGAAAAAGACAAGAATCTCGGCGAAAGATCATATAACGGAGGAATTTGAAAATGGAAAAAGCAGCACAACTTTATGAGGGAAAGGCAAAAAAGGTCTATGCAACAAGCGACCCCGGACTTGTTATCGTGTCGTATAAGGACGATGCCACGGCGCTTGACGGTCAGAAAAAGGGCACGATAGCCGGCAAGGGTGCGATCAACAATAAAATGTCAAACTATCTTTGCCGACTGCTTGAAAGCAACGGTATCCCGACACACTTTGTAGAGGAACTGAATGACCGTGAAACGGTGGTCAGAAAGGTTTCCATCGTTCCGCTTGAGGTCATAATCCGCAACATTTCGGCAGGCTCCTTCGCAAAGCGCTACGGCGTCAGTGAAGGCATAGTTTTTGACGAGCCTACAATTGAATTCTCCTATAAAAACGACGAGCTGCATGATCCGCTCATAAACTCATATCATGCGCTTGCCCTGGGTCTTGCGACAAAGGAAGAAATAGAAACGATCAAATCACTGGCGTTTAAAATTAACGATATACTAAAGAAATATTTTGCGTCGATCAATGTAAAGCTTGTCGATTTCAAGCTTGAGTTCGGAAGACTCAAGGATGGCAAAATAGTTTTAGCGGACGAAATCTCGCCTGACACCTGCCGCTTCTGGGATGCCGACACAAACGAAAAGCTTGATAAGGACCGCTTCCGCCGCGATATGGGCAAGGTTGAGGATGCTTACAACGAAATGATGAAAAGAGTTTTCGGCGACAGGTGATTTGGAGGCTTAAATGAGCAGTTTAAGAGAAGAATGCGGAGTATTCGGGGTTTATTCCGCAAAAAAGAGTGATGTTGTCAGCACCGCATATTACGGTCTGTTTGCACTTCAGCACCGCGGTCAGGAGTCCTGCGGTATAGTTGTGAACGACGACGGCGTTTTCGGATGTTTCAAGGATACCGGACTTGTGAACGACGTTTTTACCCCCGATATCATGAAAAATCTCGGCGAAGGCAACATCTCGGTCGGTCATGTCAGATACGGGACCACCGGTTCAAATGACCGCAGCAACGCGCAGCCGATAGTTGTGAATCATATTAAAGGCAAAATGGCGCTCGCCCACAACGGAAATCTTATAAATTCAGGCGAACTCCGCCGCGAGCTTGAGCTTGAAGGCTCGATTTTCCACACTACGAGCGACACCGAAGTAATATCCTATATTATAACCAAAGAGCGTCTTACCGCCCCATCGATAGAGCAGGCGGTTAATGCCGCGATGAACCGCATAAAGGGAGCATACTCGCTGGTCGTTATGTCGCCGTCAAAGCTTATAGCCGTAAGGGATGAAAACGGCTTCAGACCGCTTTGCTACGGCAAAACAGCTGACGGCAGATACATCGTAGCGTCCGAAAGCTGCGCGCTCGACGCGGTAGGAGCAGAATTCATAAGGGATATAAGACCCGGCGAAATAGTGGTGTTTGATAAAAACGGCGTCAGATCAATAGACGATCACTGCGGCAGAACGCCCTGCTCGCTTTGTGTTTTTGAATACATCTATTTTGCCAGACCCGATTCGGTCATTGACGGCTGCTCTGTTCACGCGGCAAGGCAGAGGGCAGGTGCGTTTTTGGCTCTTGAGCATCCCGTACAGGCAGATGTGGTGATAGGAGTTCCCGATTCGGGACTTGATGCGGCGCTCGGCTATGCCAAGCAGTCTGGCATACCTTACGAAATAGGCTTTATAAAAAACAAATATATAGGCAGAACATTTATCGCTCCCGGTCAGAAAAGCCGTGAGGACAGGGTCAAAATAAAGCTCAACCCGATAGCCGATGTAGTAAAGGGGAAAAGGATCGTCATGGTGGACGACTCGATAGTGAGAGGTACGACCAGCGCAAGAATAGTAAGACTTCTGAGAGAATCAGGCGCAAAGGAGATCCACATGCGCGTATCGGCTCCGCCCTTTATGAATCCCTGCTATTACGGCACCGATATTGATTCGAGGGAAAATCTCATAGCATGCAACCACTCCATAAAAGAAATCGAAAAAATAATCGGGGTCGATTCACTCGGATACTTAAGTGTCGGAAACGTAAAACAGATAGCAAAGGGTGTCTGCGGCAGCGGATACTGCACCGCGTGTTTTGACGGCAATTATCCCACCGCGGTACCCGACGCCCCGATGAAAAACAGATTTGAAACGAAAATTTCCAAAAATAAGGAGAACGGCAATGAATAATTCGCAGTCAAGGTCATACGCCGAGGCAGGCGTTGATATCACAGCAGGCTACAAATCGGTCGAGCTCATGAAAGCGCATATTGCAAGGACAAAAACCGCAGGCTGCCTTGACGATATAGGCGGCTTTGGCGGCTGCTTTGCTCTTGATCTTAAGGGCATAAAGGAGCCTGTGCTTGTCTCGGGGACCGACGGCGTCGGCACCAAGATAAAGCTGGCAATGCTTTTGGACAGGCACAACACCATAGGCATCGACTGCGTGGCGATGTGCGTAAACGACATAATCTGCTGCGGAGCGAAACCTCTTTTCTTCCTTGATTATATCGCCTGCGGCAAAAATGTACCTCAAAAAATAGCCGATATAGTAAGCGGCGTTGCAGAAGGCTGCGTCAGGGCAGGATGTGCGCTCATAGGCGGTGAGACTGCCGAGCATCCGGGACTTATGCCTGGAAACGACTATGACCTTGCAGGCTGCTGCACCGGCATTGTCGACAAAGGAAAAATGTTATGCAAGGAAACGGTGTCGGCAGGCGATGCCGTGATCGCACTCCCCTCCTCCGGTGTTCATTCAAACGGCTTTTCGCTTGTACGCCGTGTGTTTGACATTGAAAACCGTGATCTTACGTCTCCTCTTGACGAGCTTGGCGGCAGAACGCTCGGCGACACGCTTTTAGAGCCGACAAGAATATATGTAAAGCCCATGCTGGCGCTTTTTGAAAAGGTTAATGTAAAGGCGGTATCGCACATAACCGGCGGCGGATTTTATGAAAACATTCCGCGCGCGCTGCCGGACGGATATTCAGTGAAGATCGACAGGTCCTCTCTTAAGATCCCTCCGATATTCGGTCTTATCGCAAAAACCGGAAATATTCCCGAAAGGGATATGTTCAACACCTTCAATATGGGTGTCGGCATGAGCATAACCGTGGCGGACTGCGATAAAGAAAAAGCTCTTGAGATCCTCCGCGCAAACGGTGAGGACGCGTATATAATAGGAACCGTCATAAAATCTTGCGAGGGTGTTGTAATTGAGTAAAAAGGTCAGGATAGCCGTGCTGGTATCCGGCGGCGGCACAAATCTTAAGGCGCTTATAGACGCGCAAAACAGCGGTATTATTAAAAGCGGCGAAATAGTTCTGGTAATATCAAGCAAAGCCGGTGCATATGCGCTGCGGCGCGCCGAGGCGGCAGGCATCGCGACCGCCGTCTGCGAAAAGGGCGACAGGCAGCAATCGCTTTTTGAACAGGATATCCTGTCGGAGCTGAAATCGGCTGACGCTGAGCTGATAATTCTTGCCGGCTTTATGAACATATTGAGTGCCGATTTTGTAAAGCATTACCCCGATCGTATCATAAACGTCCATCCGTCACTTATACCGTCATTCTGCGGTTCCGGCTTTTACGGACTGCGCGTTCACAAAGCCGCCCTCGAATATGGCGTCAAGGTGACGGGCGCTACCGTACATTTCGTAAACGAAATTCCCGACGGCGGCAGGATCATAATGCAAAAAGCCGTTGAGGTAGACCCCGAAGATACGCCCGAAACACTGCAAAGACGTGTTATGGAAAACGCAGAGTGGATAATACTGCCTGCCGCCGCAGAAGCGGTCTGCAAAGAAATAGGTGAAAATAAATGAGCACATATAAAACACATAATATATCGGACATTTTAAAAGGCAACAAATACCCGGGACGCGGAATAATCATCGGCACCTCACCCGATAAAAGATACGCTGTATGTGCATATTTCATAATGGGCAGAAGTGAAAACAGCCGCAACCGAGTATTCGTGAAGCACGGCGAAACACTGATGACAGAACCGTTTGACCATTCAAAGGTCTCAGATCCGTCGCTTATAATATACAACGCCGTTCGCAAGGCAAAAAACAGTCTTATCGTTACAAACGGTGACCAAACTGACACCGTATATGACCTGACATGTAAAGGGCTCAGCTTTAAAGAGGCGCTCGAAACGCGCGAGTTCGAGCCCGACGCTCCCAATTTCACCCCCAGGATCAGCGGTATGCTTCATTTTGAAAACGGCTTTTGCTATGAAATGAGCATACTCAAAAGTATAGATGAAAGCGGGACGGACTGCTGCCGTTATACATATTCCTATCCGTCGGCAAAAGGTCTCGGACACTTTATACACACCTATGACTGCGACGGCGACCCTCTGCCGACATTTACGGGCGAACCGCACCGGGTAAATATCAAAGCATCCGTTGATGAGATTTCGGATGAAATCTGGGAAAGCCTTGACAAAGACAACAGAATTTCGCTTTATGTTCGTTACACCGATATAAAAACCGGAGAGTATACCGATAAGATAACAAACAAAAACGGGTGATATAAATGAAAGAATTTGAACTGAAATACGGCTGCAATCCAAATCAGAAGCCTGCCAGAATATTTATGGATAACGGCAGCGACCTGCCGATAAAAATACTGAACGGCAGACCGGGATACATAAATTTTCTTGATGCGTTCAATTCATGGCAGCTTGTAAAGGAACTCAAAGAGGCATTGGGACTGCCTGCGGTCACTTCCTTCAAGCATGTAAGCCCTACCGGCGCTGCTGTAGGTATTCCCCTTTCAGACGCACTGAAAAAAGCCTGCTTTGTTGACGATATTGAAGGCTTGGACGATTCGCCTTTGGCATGTGCTTACGCAAGAGCAAGGGGCACCGACCGTATGTGCTCGTTCGGGGACTGGGTCGCGCTGTCCGATGTATGCGACAAAAAAACCGCCGAGCTTATAAAGCGCGAGGTGTCCGACGGCATCATAGCTCCCGGATATACCGAAGAAGCGCTTGAAATTTTAAAGTCAAAGCGCAAGGGCACATACAATATCGTCATGATCGACCCCTGCTATGTACCTGAGAGTACCGAACGCAAGCAGGTTTTCGGCATAACCTTTGAACAGGGCAGAAATAATTTCAGAATTGATGAATCACTGCTTTCGGATATCGTGACCGAAAACAAAAGTATTCCGGACAGCGCCGTGCGCGACCTAATAATTTCACTGATAACCCTTAAATATACCCAGTCAAACTCGGTCTGCTTTGCATTTGACGGACAGGCAATAGGCGTCGGCGCCGGTCAACAGTCGCGCGTGCACTGTACGAGACTTGCCGGTTCAAAAGCCGACACATGGTTTCTGCGGCAGTACAAAAGGGTCTTGGAGCTTCCGTTTAAGGACGATATAAAACGACCCGACCGTGACAACATAATCGACGGATTTATAAACCGCAACGAAGAAGATGTTTGTGCCGACGGTATCTGGCAGAAATACTTTAAAACCCGTCCCGAACCGTTGACCGATGGAGAAATCAAAAATTACCTGTCGGGCATTTCGGGTGTGTCCTTAGGCTCCGACGCGTTTTTCCCGTTTGACGACAACATAGAGCGCGCACACAGAAGCGGCGTTTCCTTTATCGCCCAGCCCGGCGGTTCCATAAGGGACGATATAGTAATTGACTGCTGCAACAAATACGGTATTGCAATGGCATTTACGAAGATGAGACTGTTCCACCACTGATAAGGAGTTTAAAACAATGAAGGTAATGGTAATAGGCGGCGGCGGACGCGAGCACGCCATTATTAAAAAGCTTAAGCAAAGTAAGGATATCAGCAAGCTTTACGCCCTGCCGGGCAACGGCGGTATTGCAGCCGACGCGACCTGTGTCGGCATAGGCGCAACCGATATAGCGGCACAGGTGAAATTCGCCGTCGAAAATAAAATCGATTACGCCGTTGTGGCGCCGGACGATCCGCTGTGTCTCGGTGCGGTGGACGCGCTGACATCTGCCGGTATCCCCTGCTTCGGTCCCGACAAAAAGGCTGCGATAATCGAGGGCAGCAAGGTTTTTTCAAAAAACCTCATGAAAAAATACGGCATACCTTCAGCAAAATATGAGGTGTTTGACGATGCCGGGAAGGCTCTCGAATATATAGAAGCGGCACCGCTGCCCACTGTTATAAAGGCGGACGGTCTGGCGCTCGGCAAGGGTGTTATCATTGCAAAAACGCGCGAAGACGCAAGAAGTGCCGTGCATAATATCATGGAGGACAAGGTCTTTGGCAGCAGCGGCGAAAAAATAGTAATCGAAGAGTTTCTCACCGGCCCCGAGGTCTCGGTGCTGTCCTTTACGGACGGCAAAACCGTAGTTCCTATGGTCTCATCCATGGATCACAAGCGTGCTTTGGACGGTGATAAGGGTCTCAACACAGGCGGCATGGGCACAATAGCGCCTAATCCCTTCTACACGCCCCGGATCGCAGAGCTTTGCATGGAAAAGATATTCCTGCCAACAATAAACGCCATGAACAGCGAAGGACGCACCTTCAAAGGCTGCCTTTATTTCGGGCTTATGCTGACGCCGGGAGGTCCTAAGGTCATAGAATACAACTGCCGGTTCGGAGACCCTGAAACGCAGGTCGTGCTGCCGCTGCTTGAAAGCGACCTTTTCACGGTAATGCGCGCCGTTACAAACGGCACACTTGCAAGCGCCGACGTTTGCTTTAAGAAAGGCGCCGCAGCCTGCGTTATAATGGCGTCGGGCGGCTACCCCGTAAAATACGAAAAGGGCTTTGAAATAACCATGGATGCCGACACGGCAGAGCATGTATTCGTAGCCGGAGCCGAGCAGAAAAACGGCAGGCTTATAACCTCCGGCGGCAGGGTGCTTGGTGTGACCGCCACGGCTGAGAGCCTTGAGCAGGCTATTGCCGCCGCATACGAAAGGGTACAAAAGATATCCTTCAAAAACGCCTTCTACCGTAAGGACATAGGCAAAAAAGCGCTGGAAGCCGGAAAGGAAAGCTGATATGGTATACCGTATATTTACCGAAAAGAAAAAGAAATTTGCAGCCGAGGCTGCTGCCCTGCTCTCAGATATAAATACACTTTTGCAGATAAAAAGCGTAACCGCACTGCGCATCGTCAACCGTTACGATGCCGAAAACATAACAGAGGAGCTTTTCCGCTACGCGGTAAAGACCGTTTTTTCCGAGCCGCAGCTCGACGATACATACGAATCTCTTGAAAATGACGGTGCCGCTGTTTTTGCAGTTGAATATCTTCCCGGTCAGTTCGACCAGCGTGCCGATTCCGCCGCCCAGTGTATAGGTCTTATATCAAAAGGCGACCGTCCGCTCATCAGAACGGCAAAGGTATATATGCTGTACGGCGATTTAAGCAGCAGCGAACTGGACGCAATAAAAAGACATGTCATAAACCCGGTTGAGTCGCGTGAAGCAGCCCTCGGCACCTTTGATACCCTTGCCGCCGAATACGATACACCGACGACGGTCGAAACGCTTGACGGATTCTGCCGCCTTGATGACGAGGGACTCGACGAATTTCTCAAAAAATATGCCCTTGCGATGGATAAGGACGATATAAAATTCTGCAAAAACTATTTTGAGTCGGAGCACCGCGACCCTACCATAACCGAAATAAGAATGATAGACACATACTGGTCGGATCACTGCCGCCACACCACATTCCTGACAAACATCGACGACGTGGTATTTGAGGACGGGCTGCTGCAGAATACATACAACGACTACATCCGCATAAGAAACGAGCTTGGTAGAAACAAACCTGTGTGCCTTATGGATATCGCGACCGTAGCCGCCAGATATTTAAAGGCAAAAGGCTGCCTTGACAACCTTGATGAGTCCGAGGAAATAAACGCCTGCACCGTAAAAATAAAGGTCAACGTTGACGGCAATGACGAGGATTGGCTGCTTCTTTTCAAAAACGAGACCCACAACCACCCGACCGAAATAGAGCCGTTCGGCGGTGCCGCAACCTGTATCGGCGGAGCTATAAGGGATCCCCTTTCGGGCAGATCGTATGTTTACGGTGCAATGCGTGTCACCGGTGCTGCCGATCCGCTTAAAAAGGTGTCAGAAACCATCCCGGGCAAGCTGCCGCAGAGAAAAATAGTTACCACCGCGGCGGACGGATATTCCTCATACGGCAACCAAATCGGTCTTGCGACCGGGATTGTTGACGAGATATACCACGACGGATACGCGGCAAAGCGCATGGAAATCGGCGCCGTTATAGCGGCGGCACCGGCAGCAAACGTAAGGCGCGAAAAGCCTTTGCCCGGAGACGTTGTAATACTTCTCGGCGGAGCCACAGGCAGAGACGGCTGCGGCGGAGCCACCGGATCATCAAAATCACATACTGCCGACTCTTTAAAGACCTGCGGAGCCGAGGTTCAGAAGGGCAATGCACCGGAGGAAAGAAAGCTGCAGAGACTGTTCAGGAACCCGGACGCATGCCGCATGATCAAGCGCTGCAATGATTTCGGTGCAGGCGGCGTTTCGGTCGCCATAGGCGAGCTTGCAGACGGCTTGCTTATTGACCTTGACGCGGTGCCGAAAAAATACGAAGGACTCGACGGCACCGAGCTTGCCATCAGCGAATCACAGGAAAGAATGGCTGTCGTAGTATCAAAGAACGATGTGGATAGCTTTTTGCGGCTTGCCGACAGTGAAAACCTTGAAGCCGTACCTGTTGCAGTGGTAAAAGAGGAGCCTCGCCTTGTAATGACATGGAACGGTAATACAATAGTAAACATAAGCCGCGAATTCTTAAATTCAAACGGAGCCGAAAAGCATATCACCGCACATGCGGTAAAACCGCAGCCGTTTGAAAAGCAGATAAGCGGCAGCTTCTGCGACAACTACATTACCCTTGCAGGCGACCTCAATATATGCTCGAAAAGAGGGCTTTCCGAGCAGTTTGACTCAACCATAGGAGCAGGAACGGTGCTCATGCCGTTCGGCGGAAAAAATCAGCTGACCCCTATACAGGCAATGGTGCAGAAAATATCGGTAGAAAAGAAGCACACCGACGACTGCTCGCTTATGGCTTGGGGCTATAACCCCTTCATAACCGAGAAAAGCCCTTATCACGGCGCCTATCTGGCAGTTGTCGAATCGGTCTCAAAGCTTGTTGCGACCGGAGCCGAATTCAAAGATGTGTACCTTACATTTCAGGAGTATTTCGAGAGGCTCAGAAAAGACGAAAAGCGCTGGGGCAAACCGCTTGCGGCGCTGCTCGGCGCTCTGAGAGCGCAGCTCGACCTTAAAACAGCATCAATAGGCGGTAAGGACTCCATGAGCGGCAGCTTTGAAAACATCGATGTTCCGCCCACTCTCGTCTCCTTTGCCGTCACGACCGAAAAGACCGGCAACATCGTGTCCAACGAATTCAAGACCACCGGCAATAAGGTATACCTGTTGGCACCGCGGTACGGCAGCGACGGTCTGCCAGATACGGCTTCCCTTTTGGATGTATTTTCACGCGTCACGTCGCTTTTGCGCTCCGGCAGGGCTGTTTCGTGCTACACTCCGACTATAGGCGGCATTGCGGAAGCGGTCATGAAAATGTGCTTCGGCAATTCGCTTGGTTTCAGATATGCGGACGGTCTTGAGCCAGATACCCTTTTCGGCTATTGTTACGGCGGATTTTTGGTCGAAGCAGCTGAACCTGTGGACGGCGCCATGCTTATCGGAGAAATATGCGATGCACCCGAAATATCGTGGAGAGGGCAAAAGCTTGACCTTAGCATGCTGCTCGGTGTTTACGAAAACAAGCTTGAAAGCGTTTATAAATGCAATATAAAGACCCCTGAAAGCAGCATAAAAACATTCTCATATAATACGGAAAGCCGCGTATCACCGGCGATAAAGACCGCAAAGCCTACTGTCCTGATACCCGTATTCCCCGGCACAAACTGCGAATACGACAGCGCAAAGGCAATGCGCGACGCAGGCGCCGAGCCCTATGTGTTTGTTATCAACAACCGCACGCCGGAAAACGTTGCAAGAAGCGTCGAGCAGTTTGCGAAAGCTCTGAAATCGGCACAAATAGTGTTTATCCCGGGCGGATTTTCCGGTGGCGACGAGCCGGACGGCAGCGGAAAATTCATAACCGCATTCATGAGGAATGCCGCAATAAAGGAACAGATAGCCGATCTGCTCGATAACAGGGACGGTCTGATGTGCGGCATATGCAACGGCTTCCAGGCACTCATAAAGCTGGGGCTGGTTCCCTACGGCAGGATCATCGATACCGACGAAAACTGCCCTACACTCACTTACAACACCATTCTGCGCCACCAGTCTAAAATTGTCAGAACACGGATAGTCTCAAACAAATCACCCTGGCTGGCTGACACAAACGTAGGCAATATAGTAAGCGTGCCGATCTCCCACGGAGAAGGCAGATTCATAGCAGGCGAAGAGCTTATAAAACGCCTTGCCGAAAACGGACAGATAGCCACACAGTATGTCGACCAAAACGGGAACGCCACATACGATATACATTTCAATCCAAACGGCTCGTACTGCGCGGTCGAAGGAATTACCTCACCCGACGGAAGAGTGTTCGGCAAAATGGGCCATTCGGAAAGGTACGCCTCCGATCTTTATAAAAATGTCCCCGGAAATTATGACATAGGAATGTTCCGCTCGGCGGTAAAATACTTTAAATAAAGCCGTTTTCCAAACGACGCAGACTGTTACAGGCAAATTGGACAAAGCAACAAAAGGCTTCGGCATAATGCCGAAGCCTTTTGTAGGTAAAAACGAAACTTCCGCCGGCACGGATGCCGGCAAAAGCCCGAAGCAAGGAACAATTACTCGATGGTAACCTTGCTGCTCGAAATCAACTTTTTAGGATCATGCTTCGGAACGAGAACGGTCAGAACACCGTGTTCGTACTTGGCCTTGATGTCCTCAGGCTTTACGTCGCCGACATAAAAGCTGCGCGAACAGGCGCCTGCGTAACGCTCCTGGCGGATAACACGCCCCTTCTTGTCCTCCTCGTCCTTGTCAAGACCCTTCTCGGCACTGACGGTCAGATAACCGTTGTTGACATCAACATGGATCTCATCCTTTTCAAATCCCGGCAGATCAACAGCAAAGCGATAGCTTTTTGCATCGTCTGTCTCACGGATATCTGTCTTCATCAAGTTCCTGCCGTTCTTACCGAACAGCGGATCACGACTGCCAAAGAAGCCTGTGCCAAAGAAATCATCAAACATATTTTCACCATAAATGCTGGGTAACATAAAACATACCTCCAATTTTTGATCGCTGATCAAATTTCAACGGTGCGCAAAGCGCACCGGAAATTGCTTTTTAAAACTGTTTTCCAACGGCTTTGCAAATCAAAGCCATTGCTTTTAATGTCAGACCCTGAACACTCCCATGTTCCGATCGCACAACCTAAGCTTCAGAACTGCGCCGGGCCTGATATCCGGTTTTTCAAGACCTTATTCAACTTACCAACCACATTGCTTATCATCACTCTTTTTTCTTTTTCTGAGCTTATTTTAGTCCTTTCCCCTTGAAATTTCAACGTTTTGGCAGTATAATAATTATATAAGTTATTGTGCTATCAGCACAAACAGGAAGGAGGTCGGTTATGGATCAGATAAATTTGGAAAGCAGCGGCGTTGAAGCGCTTTTGACGGAGTTTTTTGTACAGGATGATCTGAAAGCACTCGCAGCAGATGCCGGAGCACTGCTCCGATGCCCGCTCCTTGTACTTGACGATACATTTCATGTGACGGCGCATTATCGACCGCTCGGGTTTTCGGATCAGCTATTTCAGGATGCCGTCTGCAGTGGCGAGATCACATATGAAGCAGGCGCGATCATAAGCCGGAGCGAGGCATTGTCGTCCGACTCCTCCGACTATGTAAAACTTGAAGGCAGCGCCTTCCGCCGCCGCTTTGCTCCGCTGATCAGCTCGGGCGTACGGCTCGGTTATCTTATTTGTATAGATGTGGATGGACATCTCCAGAAAATTCCGCAGGATATCTGGGACAGGGTCGAACAAATCTTAGCAAAGCAGGCATTTATCGAAGCCAACAGGCAGGATAAACCGTTTGAAACCGCAGAAGACATCCTGATGCACCTTCTGGACGGCGGCTTTTCGTCGGCAGCATATTTCCGGCTGCAGATATCCGGCACATACCTTGCGGACCTTCATCCGTCCGGCTTTGCCCTTATTGATCTGACCGCCTGTCACAGCGAACACCCGGATAAGCAGCATTTAAAGGATAAACTTGACAAAAGATCCCCTCACTCTCATTCCTTTATGTATCGGGGAGATATATTTCTTTTCCTGCACGGGAAGGAAACCGCCGCAAGCTTTTCCGAACTGGCAGAGGAATTCGGGCTGAAAATGGTTATATCCGATGAGCTGAGCGATATCTTTGAACTGCCTGTACTTTATCGCACGGCACGCGAAGCGCTTGAGCTTATGACCGACAGCCGCTTTCACGGCGGAAGCGTATGTACCGTGTCTCAGCTTCGCACACCGCTGCTGCTGAAAAGTCTTGAAGGACACAGCGACCTCATTGCAAAAGAGCTCCGCGCGCTTGCCGCGCACGATAAGCAAAAGAACACGCAGTATTGCGAAACGCTTTATTATTATCTGACCTGCTGCCGTTCGCTGAAAAAGACATGTGACGCACTTTTCACCCACCGCAACACTGTACTTTACCGCATCCGCAGAATAGAGGATGACTTTTCCATTCCTCTTGATGATTCCGCCTCACATACAGACCTGCTGCTCGGTGTTTCACTGCTTTTGTTTGAAAAAAGCGGTCCCGATTTTTTCCTGAATACCGCAAATAAATACAGAGAGGAACAAAGATCATGAAAGAAAACAGAAAGCTGTTAAAAGAAGTATTAAATGACATCCGTCACGATATGACCGATGAAGAAGTGCTGAATCTGCTGGCTGACAGCAAGGTTTCGGTAAGCCCCGAAAGCGGAAAAGATAAATACACATTGGGACAAAGAGCAGCGGACACCATTGCAAAATTTGCCGGCAGCTGGGCATTTATTTTTTCTTTCACCGGTATTCTTATTGTCTGGATGGTTGTAAATGTTCTGCTTGCGTCAAAGGCATTTGATCCGTATCCGTTTATTCTGCTTAATCTTGTCCTCTCCTGCGTTGCTGCCATTCAGGCACCGCTTATTATGATGAGCCAGAACCGTCAGGAGGAAAAGGATCGCCGCAGAGCCGAAAACGACTATAAGGTCAACCTGAAAACCGAGATCATGATCGAGGATCTGTACGACAAGATCAATGCAGTTCTCACTAGACAGTCAGCGCTCGAAAAGCTGCTTAAAGAAAACGGTAACGAGGAAAGCAACCGCTGAAATATAAATATTTAATCTTGCAGCCAAAATGTAGAGAAACTAAACCTATACGATCAGCATTTGCCGACATGATTATCCGTAATGCAAAATCAAAGGCGATAGCGCGCAGTGACGACAACACATAGACACGGTGCAGACGAAATTTCTCCTGGCTTTATTGCAAAGCATTACAATACGGCAGTATAATCGACATTTATACGGCATATATTTAAACAGCAATGCGGATGGAGTTGATCGTATGAGGAACACAGTTGATGAGCGCGCAATAATACTTGGTGAATATATTATTGAAAACGATGCGACCGTAAGAGCCGCAGCCAAGCAGTTCAAAATAAGCAAATCTACGGTACATAAAGACGTTACCGAACGTCTCAAAAGCAATGATCCGGTGCTTTGGAAGCAGGTAAATGTAGTGCTCCAAAAGAACAAGAAAGAACGCCATATCCGCGGCGGAATGGCGACCAGAAGAAAATATAAGGGAGAGTAGCATTTCTGCAGCTGTTTAAAAAGCTGCTCATCAAGTAAATACATTATATTTACCGGCGCATGGCAGGACTCAGCTCCTGCCATTATCATTATATGCCATGTAAAGATAAATTTTAGTTTAGCAACCGAAATACTGACCGATTTTTTCGGTTGCTAAACTAAAATTTACCCACATAATTAAAAATACGGCGGAAGATTTTTCCGCCGTATTTTTATAAGCATCACATTCCAATCGCTTCTCTGAGGGCTTCCGTTTTATCGGTCTGTTCCCATTTTACGCCCAGCTCCTCACGGCCTAAATGACCGTAGGCAGAAAGGCTTGAATAAATGGGCTTTCTCATGTCAAATGCATCGATTATAGCCGCAGGTCTCAAATCAAACACCATGTTTACTGCTTCCGATATCCTTTCGTCGGATACGATCCCGGTACCGAAGGTATCTATCATGACCGAGACCGGATGCGCTACACCTATGGCATATGCAAGCTGTACCTCGCATTTCTTTGCTATTTTCGCCTTTACAATGTTCTTCGCGACATACCTTGCGGCATACGCTGCCGAGCGGTCGACCTTTGTGGGGTCCTTTCCGCTGAATGCGCCGCCTCCGTGTCTTGAGTAGCCGCCGTAGGTATCGACTATTATCTTTCTGCCTGTGAGTCCGGTGTCGCCCTCAGGACCGCCTACCACAAATCTTCCGGTGGGATTTATAAATATCTTGGTGTCGCTGTCCATAAATCCTTCGGGGATCACGGCATCTATGACATGCTTCTTAATGTCAGCGCGCAGCGTTTCAAGCGAAACATCGGCGGTGTGCTGAGAAGAGACCACTACCGCCTCAATGCGTACCGGCTTGTCGTCGTCATATTCGACGGTCACCTGCGTTTTGCCGTCCGGGCAAAGATACGGCAGGGTGCCGTTTTCTCTTACCTCTGTCAGCCTTTTAGCCAGCTTATGGGCAAGTGATATAGGCAGCGGCATAAGCTCAGGCGTTTCATCGCACGCAAAGCCGAACATCATGCCCTGATCGCCGGCACCGTTGAGGTTGTATGCATCATCCTCACCGTCCTTCAGCTCAAGCGAGCGGTCAACGCCGAGTGCTATATCAGGCGACTGCTCGTCGATTGAAGTGACAACAGCGCATGTGTTGCCGTCAAATCCCTTTGCAGGATCGTTGTAACCGATATCGCACACTACCTTGCGGACGATCTTCGGAATATCGACATAGCAGCTGGTCGATATCTCGCCCATTACATTGACTATACCCGTGGTGCAGAAGGTCTCGCAAGCCACCCTGGCATACGGATCCTTTTCAATTATTGCGTCAAGCACCGCGTCCGAAATGCTGTCGCATATTTTATCGGGATGCCCCTTCGTGACCGATTCTGATGTAAATAAATGTTTTGACATACTGTTCTCCTTAAAAAACAAACCTGCCTCCGACGGAAGCAGGTTAAAATACAAGCCTCATCTTCCGGTTTATACCGCTGGATTTAGCACCTTGAAAAACAGGTTGCCGGGCTTCGCAGGGCCAGTTCCCTCAGCCGCTCTTGATAAGGAATTATTCAATTTACTATAATATATTACCACAAAAAAGCCTTATGTCAAGTGCTATTTTTCACACGGTTTCAGTCTCTGCCCTTTATTATGGGTGATAGCTGTTTATAGCAGGCAAAACAGACCGCCGCATCTATCATTCCCTTTATAAACGTGAACGGCACATTGAATATAATAAGTGCCTTAAGCAGCGTGTTTGCCGCAGGCAGTATTGCCGAATATGCCCCTACTATCGCCTCATACGGCATACCATAGAATTTTACATAAAAGGGATAAACAAAGAAATAGTTTGAAATTACACTGAAAATCGACATTGCGACAGCACCGGATATCACCCCTAAAACAGCCCTGCCAAAGGTCTTTTTACGCTTGTAAATGATACCTGCTATAGACACAAAAACAGCACCGAGAATGAAGTTTGAAAGCTCCCCTACTCCTGCCGACGATGTGTTGAACAGATGCAGCAGGTTTTTGAAAAGGCACACGGCGACGCCGTAGAGAGGACCCAGTGCAAAAGATGTGATGATCGCCGGGATCTCAGAAAAGTCCAGCTTTATAAACGACGGTATTATAGGCAGCGGAAACTCAAGCAGCATGAGTATATAGCCGAGCGCGCTCATAATTGCCGTGACGGTCAAAGCCCTGATTTTTTTACCTGTAGTTGTTTTCATAAAAATGCATCTCCCAAACTGTCGCCAAGGGCAAAACGAAAGCCCTGTTTACACAAGGTAAACAGGGCGAAAATGCGGCACAATATAAATGTCGTATATCTTCTTTCATCCGGACTGTACCGTCGGCTCCGGAATCACACCGGATCAGCTTTTTAAGGCTCGCGGGCTTGAAGCGAAACGCTTTTTACCGCCGGTGGGGAATCTCACCCCGCCCCGAAGACATTAATTTTTTTAATATTATACACTCAGGAAACTGTTTTGTCAATATCTCCGAAACAAATATAAATGCAAATATCGGCTCATATTATTGGAATAGGCTGACGCCTACGGGTAATAGGCGCAAAGCTGCATGAATTAAGGCGGCGAGCGAAACCGTACGGGGCTTTTTTTCCCGTCAGCCTAAGCCGTATTTATATGCTAAAGCTATTATTATACACTGAACGGCAAATATGAGCGGTATTCCGAAAACAAATTTGTTTTTCTGCGTTTTGTGGTGAAAAACGTTCATTGAAAGGTACATAACTGCGCTGCCGCCGAGTGCGGAAAAGAGCATCAGGGTCGATTCCCGTATTCTGCGGCGCCCTCTTATGGCGTTCAGCTTGTCGATTATCACCAGAAAAAACGATATGACCGAAACCGCTATTATATATATAATAAAACATTTCTCTTTTAAACTCAAAAAAATCTTCCTATCTTCAAATTCTTATTGTTATTTACAACATATTATACTATAATATTACATGTATAGCAACAGTAAACGGAGGTTATTTTATGAACGGTGAATTCACCTTGAAAAAATCTGTCATTGTTCTTGTAGCGTCCGTGCTATCGGTTGTTTATTCGCTTTCGGTCATTATGTGCTCGGTACTTCAGTTTACCGGCAGTTCCGTTTTGTCCGGCAATACTTCGTCAAATACCATGCCTTCCGCATTTAACACCGCTGGCTCTTCAAGGTCGGACAGCTTCAATGTAAGCTCGTCAGATGCATCGTCGGATACCACGCCCGACCCTCTGCCGGCGGAAGTAATGACTCCGCCCGACGAAATGCCAAACGAGCCTGATAATAATGTGAGCGAGCCGTCTGTTCCGGTCGTAGCACCGCCGAAAAATGATGACGGCAGTACCGCCCCACCGGAACCGTCAGAGCCGACAGAACCGCCAAAGGCTGTGCCGTCGTCCTTTAAAAGCGCCATATGGTATACATATTATGAGCTTTCATTTATAGGTCTTGATGAAAACGCTTTCAGATCAAAGATCAATAAAATGTTTGACGATGCGGTAAGCACCGGCACTACCGATGTTATATGTCATGTAAGACCGTATGCCGACGCGTTTTACAGATCGGCTTATTTCCCTGTGAGCTATTACGTTTCAGGCTCGCAGGGAACCGATCCCGGATATGATCCGCTCCAATATATGGTCTCGGCTGCACATGCGAGAGGACTAAAAATACACGCGTGGATAAACCCCTACAGGGTCGCCAACAGTGACAATATCTCGAAGCTGTCACAAAGCAGTCCAGCCTATAAATGGCGTACCGACGGCAACAGCGATACCGACCGCAACGTTATATCATGTGGCGGAAAGCTGTATTTCAATCCCGGCAGAGCCGAGGTCAGGAAGCTTATAATAGACGGGGTCAGGGAAATAGTTGATAATTACGATGTTGACGGCGTACAGATAGACGATTACTTCTACCCCACCTCACCCGGAGCGACCGAAGAATTTGACAGCACCGAGTACAATGCATATAAAAACAGCTCGGGCGGCAATTATCTTTCTTTGCCGGATTGGCGGCGTGCAAACGTAAGTGCGCTTGTATCGGGCATTTACAGTGCGGTCCACGCTTCCAAAAGCAATGTTATATTCGGTGTAAGTCCTGCCGCCAGTATTTCAAAGGATCATTCGGACGCAAACTACAACAGTCATTACGCCGATGTGACCATGTGGATGAGCAATAAGGGGTATATAGATTATATTGCTCCGCAGCTTTATTTCGGCTATGAATATAAGCTGCAAAGTTACAGATTCAATAATCTGTTGTCGTTATGGACCTCGCTTCCGAGAGCCGATGGTGTTGAAATTTACATTGGTCTTGCGTCATACAAGGTCGGCGAGGCCGACGCCGGAAGTCAGGAATGGATCGAGAAAAGCGATATTTTAGGCAGGCAGGTCGAAGACTCGTTTGCCGCCGGATGTAACGGCGTAATCGTGTTTTCATATTCGTCGCTTATGGATAATAACAGCCTTAAAAAAGCGGAAAGAGACAGCTATGTGGCGGCTGTAAATTCTGTCAAAAGCCGCATAGGTTAAGCATAAGTTGAATTACAGGAGATAAAAATGCAGCAGATCAAACATATCAATTACCGTGTTATATTGCCGATTTTATTGTCTTTGGTTGTGGCAATAACCTGTTCGGTTTCAGCAATATTTATTGTCCAAAAAGGAAAGAAGAACCGCTCGTCATCAGAAGTCGATCAGCCAACAGTTTCGGAACCGTCGATTTTTGATAACGTGTACTACGAAAAATCAAAGCCCAAATTCAACAGATGCGGTACCGTTACGGTCGGCACCGATATACTGCGTGACGGCAAGTCGCTTGACGCCTCGTCTGCCGAGATCGCCGACCTTGTAAAATCGGCTGCCGCAGACGGATTTGACGCTCTGAACATCAATGTAAATACCGAAAACGGTCTTATATTCAGCACGTCGGATGCCGACAGTCAGTACGACGGGCTGCTCCAGTACATAAACAGCTGTGCAAAGCAGTACGGCATGACCGTTGCAGCTACTATCGATATCTCAAAGCTTGCCAAAAAAAGCGTTACCGATCATGAGGATATCCAGTACATATGCTCAGTTCTGTCCAGTGAAAAGCTGCTCGATCACATTGATATGCTGATCATTTCGGGTGCAGCGATGCCCTATGATTCTGACACAGCACAGGAAAGCACGGTTTCTGAGCAGGACAGTGCAACAGTGTCTGAAGTTTCGGTCGCCGATGCTGATCTTTCGCTTGCTATGAGATATTTTTACCGCGCTGTCGCGAAGGTCAACAGTTCTCTTTACACCGGCGTTTTGTGCAACGGGCTTTACACTGCCGCCGGCGGCAACAGGATCGACGGTATAGAATACATGCTCGACGATAAAAAAGCGGATATACTTACCTGGAAGACCGACGGATATACCGACTTTTTCTTTGTGCAGATCCCATGGTCGACCTCCGATAAAACACTTAATTTCAGGGACGCGGTAACGTCCTGGAGGGATACTCTCGGCAGCACATCCGATGTGTTTTATGAATTGTCATATTCAAAGCTTGGCGGTGATGGCGACTGGAAAAAAACCGACCAGATACTTAATCAGCTTATGTGCCTGTCCGAGCTTTCCGTAAACGGCTTTACATTCGACAGCTATTATAAATTCATGGCTGACACGACCGAGAGCAGAAAGGTCGTTCTGAAATATTTAAGAGGCGCTTTACAAAGCGATTTCGTACTCAAGGACCTTACCATGACCTCCCCTGCCAAGACAGCATTTACAACGAGCGAAAACTTCTGCGCGTTTATCGGTGCGTCTGACCCCGAATTTTCAATAACCTTCAATGGAAAAGAGATCGAGCGCAACGAGCTTGGTTATTTCTCATTCGACGTTGATCTTGAGCTTGGGCTAAATACCTTTGTTATAGAACACAAAGGACAGAAAACGGAGTACAAAATAACCTACAAGCATACGATCATCAAGTCCATAAGTCCATCATCGGCGCAAAGGCTGGATGGCGGCTCGGTACTGACCGTTGAGGCTGAGGCGGTTGCCGGCAGCACGGTCACCGCAAAACTGAACGGCGAGACCATAACGCTCACGGAGTACCCGGTGAAGCCTGAAGACGGGTCTGCAGCAGAATACAGCAGCTATCTCGGCAGCTTTACCATGCCCGTGAACTATGATAAAAACGTTTCATTAGGTAAAATAACCTTTTCCGCCAACAGCCCCAAATACGGCAAAGATTCGAAAACCGGCGGCAGCGTCACGGTGTTAAAATCAGAGCGTCCGGTAACGCCGTCGAAGCCTGTAACACCTGAGGGCGGCGATTATATGGATGTCGGCAGCACATATGTTGCCGAGGTCGTAAAATACGAGGCTGAGACCTTCAACGGCAACGATTTCGGCGACTTTTCAAGACCGACCAACAACTTCCTGCCTCTCGGCACTGTGGATTACTGCTCGGATACTACCGTCAACTACGGTAATACAATCAAACTCCGCAGGCTGCGCTGCGGCAAAATGATGTATGACACACACAAAGGCGTTGATAACATCAAGGTATATGCGGCGGAGCTGCCCGATCACAATGAGGTGAAGATTGCAGGTGTAAATGACGGCGGCAGACACACCGAAATAACGCTTGACGTTCTCTGGAAAGCGCCGTTTAAGCTTGATCTTCTGAATCAGGATTATATCGGCAGGACAGAGACCGGCGGCGAAGGCAGGGATTACAGGATAACCGCTGCGACATATTCTTATGTTGATATAACCTTCAACTATGCGACAGTATTTGACGGTGAGGTCGTTTTTGCCGAAAGCAATCCCCTCTTTAAGAGTGCCGAATGGATAAAGGGTAATGCCGACTGCACTCTGAGGCTGCATTTAAAGCGCACCGGTCAGTTTTACGGCTGGTCGGCAAGCTACAACTCAGAGGGTCAGCTTGTGTTCAGCTTCCTTAATCCTGCCAAAATAACCGCCGCCGGCAATGCATACGGTTATTCTTTGAGCGGTGTTATAATCGGCATTGACGTCGGTCACGGCGGAAATGACTGCGGAGCAGCCAACGGCAAGTTCTATGAATCGAACATGAACCTGACACTTGCGCTCAAGCTTAAGGCTGAGCTTGAGTCGCTCGGCGCCACAGTTGTTATGAACAGAGAAACAGACAAAACGCTTGATAATGACGAGCGTATGCTGATAATCAAACGTGCAAAACCGGACTACATGATAGCGATCCACCGCAATTCAGCCGGCAGCGCAAAGCCAAACGGATTCAGCGCTTATCATTATAACGCATATTCTTCGGCTGCTGCGAATCTTATACAAAACACCACCGACAATGCAGGACTTTATAATAAATCGGATTGGTCATATCTTAAGTGGCATAATTACTATGTCCTGCGCGGAGTCAGCGAGTGCCCGACTGTTCTGACCGAAAACGGATTTATTTCCAACGCTTCTGATCTTGAGAAAATGAGGAGCGACGAATTCAATACGAACTGTGCCAAGGCGCTGACCAGAGGCATAGTCCAATATTTCGCCTCAATACAGTAAGCGGTATCGGTATCCCGAAGAATACGATCCGTAAAACGGCAATATAAATCGGCAGGAATTTTGATATGCACCCCATTTGTTAGACAGTATGATATAATATCTAACAGATGGGGTGCATATCATTTCTCCGTTCCTGCCGATTTTTCTTTTTAAGCCGGTTATTAAATTTTAGTTTATTGACACAACGAGTATCTTGATAGACGTAGGGCAGGGGCACGGCCCCTGACTACAATGTGAAAATCAGTTTTTATGTTTATTATAAAATAGCTTTGAAATTTAAATTTTCTGTTTTGTCGGAAGCTTTTCTGCAAGTATTGCGGCAACGGTCACTGCCCTGTCACACTGCGGCTCCTTTTTGCCGCAGCATATATCGCTGCCCATTTCCTTTTTAAAGGCATCGGCAAGCTCTCTGCAAGCCACGAGCGCCTTCTTGCGGCTTTCTGCCGGATCGTCACCCCGGCACTTCAGAGACACAACATAAAGCGCCCCTAAAAGCGCGCCGCAAACCGCGCTGTCCCCTATCACCGAATGATCAAATCCCGAAAAGCTCTGAACCACCGTCAGCTTGTCAAGCGAAAGCTCATCGCAAAACGGAAGTGCTACTGCCTGAAAGCAGTTGCAGCCTTTACGGTAAAGCTTGAGCACTTCGATTGTTTTTTTACTCGCCACCTCTTGATCCTCCCGAAAATTATCTGTGTGTTTTTTTTACATCATACATAGCATTATCGGCTGATTTCATAAGCCTGTCAGCATCAAAACCGTCGCCGCCCGACACAGTCGAATAACCGATACTGACCGCAAGCTCGTACGGCTTTTTGACTCTTTTGGCTGATTCGCTTACCGCGTCTGATATGCGGCTGCTCAGAACTTCAGGCATATCCGGATGGGTATCTATACCTATAACGGCAAACTCATCACCGCCGCATCTTGCATAAAACAGTTCATTGCGTGGGTAAGCCTCGCGGCATACGCGCCTTATTGCCCCTGCAACAAGCATGAGGGCGCTGTCGCCCTCGGCATGTCCGTAAAGATCATTGATCGACTTGAAATTATCAATATCAATGATAAACACCGTAACACTTTCGGCTTTTGCACCTCTGCCTGCAAGATACCTGTCAAATTCTTCACGGTTGTTTATACCGGTGAGCCCGTCGGTAGTTATACGGTCATTTTGACTTTCCAGGAAAATGAGAAGTATAGATACGGTGAAACCAACCTGCGACAACGTAAGACCGTAAATACAAAACTGTATCACGCTGACAACGACCGGCGGCGCTATAAACAGCAGCAAGCTCAGCAGCTTGTTCCGTCCAAATTCGTTTTCCAGATATTTTATGTTTTTTATGAGAACAGCCTCGGCAAACAAAAGATATCCCCAGCAAAGAGCCGGAATGAGGTATGCAAGCAGCTTCCTTGAATAGACGTTGCCGGCAAGGCTGAATGCAATTTCAGTCCAGGGATTAGTAGCGAGCAGACATATCGCCAAAACGGGCGGCATCAGCAAAACAAACTTTCTCACCCTGCCCGAAAGCAGCCTGCCGGCCAAAAGGCTGTCAATATATTTTACCCATAAAAGCGTTATAATGAGCGGCATGCCGATATAAACAGCATTGCTCACCCAAAGCACGGGCCTTGCGTACGGCTGTGAACTGCCCCTGAAAATAGCCGCGACCATATCCGTAACGCAATAAACGCAGGTGAAAATGGCCATGGCACACCAGGTTTTATTTGAGATTATTCTGTTTCTATGCCCAACAGATCTTAAAAGCAATATCATAAGTATGGTGATATAGATGATATTGGTCTGAAGATAATAAGCGAGATACATTTATGTCACCGCCGTAAATTCTTCAAACACTGTTATATGAAAAACAACCTAAAACAGGAAAAGCTGCTTTTCGATACAATTCAACAAATATATTATAGCATTCCGAATTCAACATATCAACGGGTTATTTCTTTGCTCAAGGTACAAATTTATACGAAATCGGTAAAGCAGGGTCTATCGGCATGCAGTTTTCCGGCGCAAAAGCCTCGCTTTCAAGGCTGAGCAGCGCTGCAAGATCTATGGCATCGACCCCCATTTTTGTTATTGCCCTGTACCGCTCCGGCAGCTTTAATGCATCATGGTCCACGGAGCACCCACCTTTTCCGAAAACCGTTCCGGCTTCCACTCCGGCACCGTAAGGGTCAAACAGCAGCTCACAATGATCTATTACCGATGGATATTTTGAGACAAACGGGCAGGTTCCGGTTGTCAGTATACAGCTTTCGCAAAAATCGTCAAGCTCAGCATGGGTCCTTATCCTGACCTCGGCAGCATGTCTTACGAGCGGCAAAAGACGTGTCGAATACCTGCCGAAAATATCGTTGACCCCTACAGTCAGTCCAAGTCCCGGAAGTGAAAGCGCCAAGGACATAAACGACCTGAACAGCAGCTCTTCGCGGTAAGCGTCGGAAGTAAACGACGGTATTTTCCCGTGATCTATACCGCGTGCAAAAACAACATCTCCGTGAAACGGCCGGACGGCTCTTTGCAGCCTCAGCTGTCCTACCGAGCGTCCAACCGAAATAATACACATTTCGCCATCCTTGTTTATCGACACCGAATGTTTTTTGCCGTCATTTCTCAAAACTACTACCGCAACCGTTTTTCTCACCCCGTATTTTTTATTTTATATAATAATACGGCAGTATGACGGTATGTATACCGGCATTGTATTTACTGGCGGCAATGGCGTTAAGGATGGATTTTAAAATTTTTTCTGCAAATAATAAAAAATGTATGTGTTAAAATGATGTGACCCAATAAAAAGAGAAGTTAACTTCCAA